>CAZFWB010000148.1:0-8129 GCA_964522655.1 uncultured Chromatiaceae bacterium
AGTGAACGGTTCCGCTTTGGCGGACCTGGGTGTGACACGATTTCGATTGCTTGCGGTGCGCGCCGGTGGCGTCGCAGCGGCGTTCGCCTGCGCACTTCTTGCCGCCACGCCCGCGCTGGCGCAGACCTGCGATCCGCCGGTGGCGCGGGTCATCTCACTGGAGGGCGTCGTCGAGGCGCAACGCGCCAATCAGTCGCTGTGGGTGGCCGTTGCCCTGGACGAGCGCCTGTGCTCAGGGGACCGGCTGCGCACCGGAGCGTTCAGCAGAGCGGCGCTTTCATTGCCCGACGAGACCGTGACCCGGCTTGACCAGAACACGGTCATCACCTTCCCGCCTCCGCAGGACGACAGGAAGACCTGGCTGGAGGTCCTCGAGGGCGTGCTGCACATCATCACGCGGGATCGCCGTGCGCTGCGTGTCGTCACGCCGTTCGCCAACGCCGGCATCGAGGGCACGGAGTTCCTGGTCACGGTTACCTCCGCGCAGGCCACGATCCTCGTCTTCGAGGGCGCGGTCTCCATGGAGGGTTCCGGTGGCGCGGTCACGGCCGGCAGCGGCGAGCAGGTCAGCGCCGGCGCCGGCACGCCGCCGGTCGTCACCGCGGTGGTACGCCCGCGCGACGCCGTACAGTGGACGCTGTACTACCCGCCGGTGACCGTGACGGCAGCGCCCGGCGTGGCGCCGACCGCATCGGCGGCACTCACGCAGCGGGCAGCCGCGGCGCTCGGCGTCGGCCGGGTGGAGGAGGCGCGGCAGGCGCTCGACCAGGCGCTGCGTGAAGACCCGGCGAATGCCACCGCGCTCGCGCTGCGCGCAATCATGGCGCTCACCCAGAACGACCGCGAACTGGCGCGCAGCATCGCCGACCAGGCGGTGGCGGCGGACCCGGCGTCGGCCGCGGCGCTGATCGCCCGTTCCTACGTGCAGCAGTCGGAGTTCGACCTCAGCGGCGCGCTGCAGTCGCTGCAGGCGGCGACCGCTGCCGAACCGGGCAACGTACTGGCGGCGGCGCGCCTGGCCGAACTGTGGCTCGCTGTCGGCGACGCGGAGCAGGCGGTGGCCGCCGCCCAAAGCGCGGTGGCCGCCGACCCGGCGCTGTCGCTGCCGCACGCCGTGCTCGGCTTCGCCTACCTCGCGCGTGTGGACACCGCGCTCGCGCGCCAGGAATTCACGGAGGCGATCCGGCTAGATTCCGCCGCGCCGCTGCCGCGGCTCGGCCTCGGGCTGGCGCTGATCCGTGAGGGTGAACTGACCGAAGGGCGCGAGCAGATCGACATCGCGGTGATCCTCGATCCCGGTAACGCGCTTATCCGCAGCTACATCGGCAAGGCCTACTACGAGGAGAAGCGTGACGAACTCGCCGCGATCCAGCTCGGTATCGCGAAAGAGCTCGACCCGATGGATCCAACGGCATTCTTCTACGACGCGATCCGCAAGCAAAGCGTCAATCGGCCAGTCGACGCGCTTGAGGACCTGGAGGAATCCATCGCGCTCAATGACAATCGTGCCGTTTACCGCTCGCGTCTGCTGCTCGACCAGGATCTCGCGGCGCGCAGCGCCAGCCAGGGCAGAATTTACGGCGACCTCGGCTTCGGCGAGCTGGCGCTGCGGGAAGGCTGGAAGTCGATCGAGTATGACCCGACGAACTATTCGGGCCATCGCCTGCTGGCGGACAGCTATGTCAATCTGCCGCGCCACGAGCGGGCCCGGGTCAGCGAGTTGTACCAGTCGCAGTTGCTGCAGCCGTCGAACCTCACCCCGGTGCAGCCACAACTGGGCGAGGCGAACCTCTTCATCCTCGACAGTGCTGGCCCCGCCCGGGTGACATTCAACGAATTCAATGCGCTCTACAATCGCAACCGGCTCGCGGTGCAGGGCTCGGCGGTCGTCGGTGGCAACGACACCTGGGGCGAAGACGCCGTCGTCGCCGGCGTACACGGCCGCCTGTCGTTCAGCCTCGGCCAGTTCCACTTCGAGTCCGATGGGTTCCGCGAGAATAACGACATCGACCAGGACGTGCTCAATGCCCTGGTGCAATACGAAGTGACTCCCGATACGAGCGTGCTGGCCGAGCTGCGCAGCACGGACACCGAGAACGGCGACCTGCCATTGGTATTCGATCCACTGCTTTCGATACCGAATCTGCGCCAGCACGAGGACTCGGATGCGGTCAGGCTGGGGCTGCGGCACGCCTTCAATCGGCGCTCGCAGGTTCTCGTATCGGCTATCTACCAGACGGCGGACATCGGCTTCTCGATCGATCCGTTCGCCAGGATCGAGGACGACGTAGACGGTCTCAGCCTCGAGTTGCAGCACCAGTACCGCACGGAAACGTGGTGGCTCATCTCGGGCCTGCGCCACATCAACTACGACGTTGACGAATTTCAGCAGTTTGCATTTCCGATCGAGGAGCCTCCGTTCCTGATCGAAAGCACCGCCAACGTCACCTTCGACCCGCGCAGCCTCACGGGGTACGTTTACGCAGGGGCGGACCTGCCCGCCAACCTCCAGTTGACCCTTGGCGCCAGCTACGACCACCTGCAGGGCCAGATCGTCGATGAAGACCAGGTCAACCCGAAATTCGGGCTGAGCTGGTCGCCGACGGATTCGACCAACGTCCGGGTGAGTGCGTTCCGCACGCTGCAGGAGCCGCAGATTTCACGGCGCAACATGGAGCCGCGGCTGGAACCCACGTCGGTGGCCGGCTTCAACCAGTTCTTCTTCGGCAGCGAGGGCCAGGACGCCTGGCGCTACGGTGTCGGCGTCGACCAGCGGTTCGCCGAGACGATCTCGGGCGGCGTCGAGGCGTCGCTGCGGGATGTGACGATTCCGGTATTTCAGCCCGGGCAACCCGATACGTTCATAGACATCGATGTCGACGAGAAACTCGGCCGTCTCTATCTCTACTGGACGCCGCGGTCGTTCCTGGCGGCCAGTGCCGGGTACCAGTACGAAAAGGTGGACAACAACGGGCAGGTGTTCGCGGAAGGGTTCGAGTTCCTGAGAACCCGTCGCCTGCCGGTCGCGGTGAACCTGTTCGCGCCCTGGGGTGGGAGCGCCGGGCTGACCGCCACCTACGTCGACCAGGATGGCGAGTTCATCGACTTCACCGCCGTGGCGCCGCCTTTCACCGCCCCCAATGGTGACAACTTCTGGGTGCTCGACGGCTCGGTCAGCTACCGGCTGCCGAAACGCTACGGGCTGTTCACCCTGAGGATCAGCAATCTTCTCGATGAGGAGTTCCAGTTCAGCGATACCGATCCGGCGAACCCGCGAATCCTGCCGGAACGGTTCGTGACCGGGCAGCTTACGGTGGCTTTTTAAGTGTCCTCCGGTACAGGGCAAAATAGCCTGATATTTTTGCGTCAATCTATAAGAGTAGGGAGAGAGCCATGAAAGCACGAGAACTTTTGACACTTACTGTCGGTCTGTTGCTGACGGCCGCGTTGGTCGTCGTCCCCCATGAGGGTGCGGCCGATGCAGTTCTCAAGACCAAGAACGACAAAGCACAGGATCTAACCTGGTCGAATGGTGACGGCACACCGGCTTTGACGTGTGAGGGATTTACGACCCTCGAGCAGCCCCCGCCGGGCGCTGGCTTGCACCTGCTCACCATCAAGACCAAAGGTAGCCAAGCTACGGAGAAACAAACGGTTTTCTACGACGCGAGGCCCGGCAGTAACGGCAGCGACTGTGGACACGACCACGCGGCGTCCGGAGTGCATCCACGTGGTCCGATTGTGTCTTGCCACCGCTACGTCTGGCAAAACAATAAGTGGGTGCTTGTCCACGTCTGTGACTTCTGAGCAACGGAGTAGGCCGGCTATGATTGGGAATTGATGCCGCGTCATAGCTTTCGACGAGTTCTGGCATGTCGCAAAGGATGGCGCGCATTGAGATGTTGAAACCACGACCGGGCCGGGAAGGTCACCGCCAACAACTTCGAAACCTCCGGCCCGGCACCATATGAGGAGCCGCCTTGCGCGGGCGCATCTGATGCGTTAGCATCAGCGCATCAGATGCGCACCACCCTCGACATTCAGGATGACGTCCTCGCAGCCGTCAAAGAGCTCGCCCGCAGGCAGGGACGAACGGCGGGCGAGGTGCTCTCTGCGCTTGCGCGAAGCGCCCTCACCGGCGCGGCGGGCGGACCGGGCGGGGTTCGCGAACCCCGCGCGACTTATGGTTTCCGACCCTTTGCGGCCGGCGATGCCGTGGTAACGAACGAAATCATCGACGATCTCCGCGACCGCGACGCCGTGTGATGCGAGCCCTGCTCGACGTCAACGTCCTCATCGCTCTGCTCGATTCCGCTCACGTTCACCACCGCCTGGCCATGGCCTGGCTCGGCGATAACATCCGGGATGGCTGGGCCTCCTGTCCGCTGACGCAGATCGGCTGCGTGCGCATCATGTCCCAGCCTGCATACCCCAATCGGCAGCCGGCCGCCGAGGTTGCCAGCCGGTTGCGCACAGCCGCGCAGGACAGGCATCACGAGTTCTGGAAGGCAGATCTCGATCTGCTCGGTACCGCATCGATCGATCTCGCGGGCGTGCTGACATCGCGGCACGTGACAGACCTTTATCTGCTCGCCCTGGCTACGAACCGTCGTGGCCGTTTCGTTACATTCGACCGCCATGTGCCGCTGGCGGCGGTGCCGTCCGCCAGGCCGCGGCACCTGGTCGTCATCCAGTGATCGGAATTGAGGCCGGCCATCACGATGTGACGGAGATTTGCAGGCGGTTTCGAATCACGCCATGCTGGCGGCGTCCGGTGCCCGGAACCAGATTCCGCAGGGGAGCGACGATGCCTGATCAGCCCGAATCGCGCGATGCACGAGAACTGTCCCGCCGATTGTTCGTGTCCGCCTCAGGGCTTGGCATGGCGGCCCTTTCCACCGGCGCGCTCGCGCAGCCGGCCGCACCTGCGCGCGCGGCCAGCTCCCGGGCAACGCTCGCCGCGCCGCGTCCGCCCTTCGACTCGCTGCGCGACTACGTGGCGGCGCTGGACGCGCACGGGCTGCTGCTGCGCATCCCGCGGGTGGACCAGGACGCATACCACGCGACCGGGCTGGTGTTCCGGGCGAACGACCTCTACACGATGTTCGGCGTGCCGGCGCTGTGGTTCGACGAGGTGAAGATCGAAGGTAAGTGGGTGCGCGGGCCGGTGCTGGGGCTGCTGCAGGCGAACCTGCACACGGATGCGATCGTATTCGGCCAGCCGCTCGACTTCGACGATCCGAAGAAGAGTTATCGCGCGGCGAAGGCTCACCTGCTGCGGATGCTGGAGCAGAACAAGGGCGCGTACCCGGAGATCCCGCCGGTCGAGGTGCCGCGCGAGACGGCGCCGTGCAAGCAGGTGATCCTGCGCGGCGACGACATCGACGTGACGAAGTTCGCCTTCATCCAGACGAACCCGGCCGATGCCGGACGCTACGTCAACACGGCGTCGCACTTCATGTGGGACCCGGAGATGGGCGGCAACTTCGGCACCTACCGTTGCCAGGTGCGCGGACCGCGGCTGCTCGGCTTCAACCCGGAGCCGGGCCAGACGGGCTGGAAGATGCTGCAGGCGGCGCAGAAGCGCGGCGAGAAGTCGGTGAAGATTTCCTGCGTGCTGGGCCAGGACCCGGTGACCTGGTTCATCAGCGGCACCAAGGTCGCCAACCGCTTCACCAGCACGGAGCCGATCGACGAGCTCGCGCTCGCCGGCGGCTTCCGCGGCAAACCGGTCGACGTGGTGAAGTCGGAGACCAATGACCTGATGATCCCCGCCCACGCGGAGATGGTGATCGAGGGCGAGATCCCGCTCGACGAGCCCATGCTGCCGGAAGGCCCGTTCGGCGAGATGTTCGGCTATCTCGGGCCGCGCAAGGACGAGAACTACTTCATCAACATCACGGCGATCACCCATCGTCGCGACCCCTGGATCCTCAACGCCTTCACCGGCATGCAGCGCGGCATGGTGACCTCGCCGCAGGATGCGCTCTACGAGCACATGACTCGCAGGGCGGTGCCGAACCTGGTCGAGCTCTATCAGCCGCAGGACGTGATGGGGGTGCCGAGCATGGCGATGGACAAGACCGCCGCGGGGCAGGGGCTCGCCGCGGGGCGCCGCATCGCGCAGCGCAACCCGATCGCGAAGATCGTCATCGTGGTGGACAAGGACGTGGACGTGATGGACCGCACCGAGGTGCTGTTCGCGATGGGCTCGCGCTGGCAGCCCCATCCGGCCGCCGAGATCATCGAGGACGCCGTCGGCATCATCACGGATCCGAGCCAGAAGGTGCAGGGCCGCACCAGCAAGATCGTCATCGATGCCACCCGCCAGCTCCCCGAGGAGGGCGGGCGCGAGCACTTCCCCGAGACTAACCGCGCGCTGCTCGAGCAGGGCGCGCCCGAGGTGTTCGCCGAGGTGGAGCGGATGTTCGGCGCGCGACTGCGCGAGTGGCGGCCGGGATGATCCGTCGGCACCGATTCCGAAACCGGTAATCCGTCACAGCGCCCGGCGCTGACTCACCATATTCTGCCCATAGCCGCCCTTTTGTGGCGGTTTTGTGTGCCTCGCGTCTCGCAGAAAGGTAGTCAGGATGACAGGCAGGGAGGCCCCGCGGCCCGACAGCGGGCGGCCGGGCCAGGCAACGGCATCGTCCATGGCCGAGACGGTCATCCGTGTCAATGGCGGCAACAGTATCAATGTGGCCGCCATCGTCATGGGTCTCGCCCAGGAGCTCAGTACCGACAACATCGAGTTGCCGGGTTTCCCGGACGTCGTCGTCCGCATTCACAAGCTGTTGACCGACGAGCGCGCCACTGGCAAGGACATCGTGAGACTCATCGCGACCGAACCGGCGTTGAGCGCGCGACTGGTCCGGCTTGCCAATTCGGCTGCCTTCAACCATTCGGGTCACGAGGTCAGCGACCTGAAGACCGCTATCACCAGCCTCGGCTTCAACACGGTCCGCGGCCAGGCCACCGCCTTCGCGATGAGGCAGATGGAACAGCAGGAATGGCTCAGGCCCATGCGCCCGGTTCTCGCCGACATCTGGAGGACCAGCAACGCGGTGGCGGCCCTGAGCTTCGCGGTGGCGCGCCGCATCCCCGGACTGCAGCCAGACGAGGCGATGGCGGCTGGCCTGTTTCACCTGATCGGCAAGCTCTATCTCTTCGCGAGGGCACGACAGGAGAACCTCGACCCGGCCGCGATCGTGGACTGGGAGAAAGCGCTGAACGAGTGGCACCCGACCATCGCGCGCAGCATCCTCGATCACTGGAAGATCCCGGAGCGCATCGCCGAGGCGGTGGAAAACCAGAACGCTATCTTCGAGGTGGGGAATCGTGACCTTCCGCCGCTGACGCGCATTCTCTGCGCGGCGAAGCTGTACGCCCGGCTGCGACGCCCGCGCGCGCCGGCCGAACCCGAGGCCGAGGCGGCGCTCGCCCGCATCGGGCTGAACGGCCAGCCGTTCGAGGCGCTCGCCCGCGCCGCGCGGGCCGAGAGCGAGGCCACGCGGGCGGCGATGATGTGAGTCGGCGTCTGACCAGATAAAAATAATTAATAAACATGATCTTATAGAGATATTGAAGAAATTATAGGAATTGAGGTTTAGCCCCGCCGTCGCCACGGTTGCAGGGCGAATCTCCGTGCCGGACACCGGGAGCGTTCACGGCGGGCGGGTGGCAGCGGACCGCGGCGCGGTTCCGCTGAACGTCGCGGTGGGCGCGGAGCGCAATCTCCAATACCCTTCTCGCCGGTAGCGAGACAGGGGGTTTCGATGGTCCGCATCATCGTGCTGCTGGTCATGGCAGCGGGCAGCATTGCGCTGGCGCAGGCGCCGGAAGCCTCGTCCGGGACATCGGCGCTCACCGCGCACGACCTCCTGCGCTACCTGCACGTGGTGCTGCTCGTGTTCTGGCTCGGGCCGGAGGTGGCGATCCTGATCGCCGGCAATCACGCGGTCAGTGCCACGCTGAACGCGGCCCAGCGCGCCGGCGCGGCCCGCATGATGCACTACTACGACATCATGCCGCGTGTGTGCATGAGCCTGATGCTGACTGTCGGCGGCGTGCTGAGCGAATACGTCGGGCTCGAGCATCCCTCGTGGCAGATGGCGGCGATCTGGCTGCTC
>CAZFWB010000149.1:0-8070 GCA_964522655.1 uncultured Chromatiaceae bacterium
CAAAGCACCTGGCCGGGTACAGGTAGTCCTCGCCGGACTCATCGACGACACGAATCTGTCCGTGCCGGGCGCCGTCCGGATCCGGCAGCGCAACATAGACCTTGCGCCTTTCCAGGGAGGCTTCATAGCCGGAGTTATCCAGGCAGATGACCAGGCGTCGGGATTCATCAACCATATGGCGGGCGCTCATGGATACGCTTCAGCTTGAACTCGCGCTTGCCGATGCCCTGCGCTTCGTACCAGTGGATTTCCGCGAAGACTATAGCACCGTCCTCCAGACGGACATCGGCGAACCCCTTGCGCTTCAGCCATCCGCCTCGTCCGTAACAGCGGCTGAGTCGGCGACGATCCCGGATGCCGGCACCGCGGGCAATGGTGGTGACATCCTTGATTTCACTGATGATCTCGAAGCTCACCCGTGAAGGGTCAGGCAAGTATTGGATTCGGGCGACGCGATAATGGACTGCATGAACGGCGATTTGCGGTATCGCCTGCATTCGTAACCACATGCCAGGTGTCGCGCCGGCCTGGCCTGGCATAAAAGAAACCTTCCCGTGCAGGCCAGACAGCCGTCCGCGGGGCGATAATTGCGCTGGTCCGCCGAATCGAGCCACCGCCGCCATGAACCACCTCGCCCACGAGACCAGCCCCTACCTCCTGCAGCACGCCGGCAACCCGGTGGACTGGTATCCCTGGGGCGAGGAGGCGCTGGCGAAGGCGCGCGCCGAGGACAAGCCGATCCTGCTCTCCATCGGCTACTCCGCCTGCCACTGGTGCCACGTGATGGCCCACGAGTCGTTCGAGGATCCCGCGACCGCCGCGGTGATGAACGAGCGCTACGTCAACATCAAGGTGGACCGGGAAGAACGTCCGGACATCGACCGGATCTATCAGTCCGCCCATCACCTGCTGATGCGCCGTGGCGGCGGGTGGCCGCTCACGATGTTCCTCACCCCGGACGAGCTGGTGCCGTTCTTCGCCGGGACATATTTCCCGAGGGAGCCGCGCTACGGAATGCCGGCCTTCGCCGAGGTGCTGACCCGCGCGGCCGAGTACTATCACCGGCGTCCGCCGGAACTGGCGCAGCAGGGGCCGGCGCTGCGCGAAGCGCTGGCGAGCATCGAGGCGGCGAGCCCCGTCGGGCCGGAAGCGCTCGGCCCGGCACCGCTCCGGCAGTTTCGCGACATCCTCGCCGAGCAGTTCGACGCGGATTCCGGCGGCTTCGGCGCGGCGCCGAAGTTTCCCCACGCCGGCAGCCTCGAGCAACTGCTGCGCGGCTGGTGGCGCACGGCGGACTCGGCCTCGCCTGACGTTCACGCGCTCTACATGTGCGCGCTGACCCTGACTCGCATGGCCGAAGGCGGCATTTACGATCAGCTCGGCGGCGGCTTCTGCCGCTACTCGGTGGACCGGCACTGGTCCATCCCGCATTTCGAAAAAATGCTCTACGACAACGGGCCGCTGCTCGCGGTCTATTGCCGGATGTTTCAGGTGAGCAATGACGATCTGTACCGCCGCACCGCGAACGACACCGCCGACTGGGTGCTGCGCGACATGCGTGCGCCCGACGGCGCCTTCTACTCCAGTCTCGACGCGGATTCCGAGGGCGAGGAAGGCCGGTTCTACGTGTGGACGCCCGCACAGGCCGAGGCGCTGCTGACGGAACAGGAATACGCGGTCTTCGCCCCCCACTTCGGTCTCGACCGCGACGCGAACTTCGAGGGCCACTGGCATCTGCGCGTTCACACGCCGCTCGCCGCGCTGGCCGAGCGGACCGGCCAGCCGCTCTCGACGGTGCAGCGCCTCCTGGACTCGGCGCGCGCGAAGCTGCTCGCCGCTCGCAACCAGCGTGTCTGGCCCGGCCGCGACGACAAGGTGCTGACCAGCTGGAACGCGCTGATGATCCGCGGCCTGGCGGTCGGCGCGCGGATCCTGCGACGGCGCGAGCTCGCCGATGCCGCCGGCGAAGCCCTGGAGTTCCTGCGTACCAACCTGGTGACCGGGGAGCGCCTGCAGGCCGCATGGAAGGACGGACGTGCGAGGTTCAACGCCTATCTCGACGACCACGCGTTCCTGCTCGAGGCAACGCTCGAGCTGCTGCAGGCTCGCTGGCACGGGGCTCATCTCGACTTCGCCGTCTGGCTCGCGGAGGAACTGCTGACGCGCTTCCACAACCGCGCGCAGGGCGGTTTTTTCTTCACGGCCCACGACCACGAGCAGCTGCTCCACCGCAGCCGCAGCCTCGCCGACGAGGCGCTGCCCTCGGGCAACGCCGTGGCCGCCTTCGCGCTCGCGCGCCTTGGGCACCTGCTCGGCGAGCCGCGTTATCTGGACGCCGCGGAAGGCACGCTGCGGCTCGCCTGGGAGGGCATGTCCCGCTATCCCCATGCGCATGCCAGCATGCTCGCCGCGCTCGACGAGTACCTCGATCCGCCACAGATCGTCGTACTGCGCGGCCAGGACGACGAACTGACCCAGTGGGCGGACATTGCCCGGGCGGTGTTCGTCCCCAACAGGCTGGTGTTCAGCATCCCGGCCGCCGCGACGGGCTTGCCGGGCGCGCTGGGCAGCCGCGCGGCGCCCGGGGGCGGGCCGGTCGCCTATGTCTGCAGCGGCACGGCCTGCGGGCCGCCGGTAACCGATCTTGCAGCGCTCCCCGGCGCCTTCGCCCGGCCGGCGCGGGGCAGCGATTGAGAACCGACCCCGTTCTCGGGCATATTTCCGTTTTCCAGCCGCTGCCCCCGTCGTGGCACCCGCTGGCAGCCGGAGTACAGCATTGCGACATGGGTGCCTGAATGGATGACCTCGCCAGAGACGCGCAGCGCGCTGCCCGCGCGGAGCAGCGCCTGGCGTTTTTCCAGCGCTTCCTGCGCCGCCCCCAGCAGGTCGGCTCGGTCATTCCCAGCTCGCGCTTCCTGGAACGCCGTCTGGTCAAGATCAGCGCGGTGGGCCAGGCGGCGACGGTCGTGGAGCTCGGTCCCGGCACGGGCGGAACCACCCGGGCGTTGCTCCGGGCGCAATCGGCGCACTCGCGCCTGCTGGCGGTCGAGATCGACGGGCATTTCGCGGCGATGCTGCGCCGCGAAATCCGCGACCCCCGGCTGATCGTGCACGAGGGCAGTGCCGAGCACATCGCCGATATCCTCGCCCGCTATGGGCTGCCGCCGCCCGACGTAGTGATCTCCGGGATACCATTCTCCACGATGCCCGTTCGGGTTGGAGAAAGCATTCTGCGCGCGGTGCGCTCGGCGCTCGCCCCGGGCGGTCGCTTCATCGCCTACCAGTTCCGCGACCGCGTCGCCGTGCTGGCCCGAAACATCTTCGGCCGGCCGGAGGTCGACGTGGAACTGCTCAACGTGCCGCCCATGCGGGTTTACCGCTGGCGAAAAAATTGAATCGGGATTGAAGCCCCGCTCACAAGCCCGAGGGCTTGCGGTGCGGGAGGGGTGTCCACCCCGATTCAGCCCTCGGCGCTGAAGCTGACTTCTACAGTTTCAGCGGCAGGCGGCGCAGCCGCTTACCGGTGGCGCGGAACACCGCGTTGGCCACCGCCGGCGCGATGGGTGGCGTACCGGGCTCACCCACGCCGCCGAGATCCGCGCCGGTCTCCACGATGTGCACGTCGATCTCCGGGGCGTCGCGCAGCGTCACCATGCGGTAATCGTGGAAATTGCTCTGCACCGCGCGGCCGTTCTGGACGCTGATCTCGCCGTACAACGCTGCGCTCAGCCCGAAGATGATCCCGCCCTCCATCTGCTGGCGAACGATGTCGGGATTGATCGCGTAACCGCAATCGACTGCGCAGGTCACGCGGTGGACGCGGATCTGGCCGTCACCGCCGACGGAAACCTCCGCGACCTGCCCGACGACCGTGCCGAAGGCCTCGTGCAGTGCCATGCCCTGATGGTGTCCCTCCCCCGCCGCGCCCCAGCCAGAGCGCTCCAGCAGGACCGCGAGCACGGCGAGCTGCCGGTGCCGCCCCTGCAGGAGATCGCGCCGATACTCCGCCGGATCGCGGCCGGCTGCGTGCGCCAGCTCGTCGATGAAGGTCTCGACGACGAATGCGTTGTACGAATTACCCACCGAGCGCCAGATGCCCACCGGGACCCCGGGGTCGTAGTTGACGATGTCCACCGCGACGTGCTCGATCGCATACGGCATGGTGGCCGAGCCATCGCGCGCCTGGAACGGGCCGAGCGCCCAGTCGAAGAGCCTGCCGCTCGCAGCGGCCGCCGGCCGCGTCACCACGCCGGGTACCCACTCCGGCAGGAGTGCCGGCAGCACGATCGGCATGACGTGGCGGCTGAGCGGAGCCGCGACCAGCCGGTGGCTCCAGGCGCGCGGAGCGCCGTCGGCCCCGAGCAGCGAGCGCATGCGGTGCACCGAGGCCTGGCGGAAATAGCTGTGCCTGATGTCGTCCTCGCGCGTCCAGACCAGCTTTACCGGCCGCCGCGCGGCGCGGGCGATTTCCACCGCCTCGCTCACGTAATCCATCAGCGCGCGCCGTCCGAACCCGCCGCCGCAGTAAGTGCTGTGCACGCTGACGCGCCCGCGTGCGAGTCCGGTGAGCTGGCAGACCGCCTCGCGCACCAGGTCGGGCGCCTGGCTCGGCGCCCACACCTCTGCCCCGGCATCGGTCAGCGCCACGGTGCAGTTCATCGGCTCCATGGCGGCATGGGCGAGATAGGGAAAGGTGTATTCAGCCTCGAGCCAGTCGGTGGCACCGGCGAATTGCGCCTCGGCATTCCCGTCATCGCGGACGCGGCGCCCGGCTCCGGTGGCGAGCAGGCGGCGCTGCTCGTCGTGCACGACCGCCGTGCTGAGCCCGGCCATCGGGCCGGAGCTCCAGCTGACCTGCAGTGCGTCCATGCCACGGCGCGCGTGCCAGAACGTCTCCCCGACCACCGCGATTCCGGAGGAGATCTCCAGCACGGCCAGGACCCCCTGCATGGCGAGCGCGGGCTGCGCGTCGAAACCGGCCAGGCGCGCGCCGAACTCGTGGCTGCGGGCGACCGCTGCAATCGCCAGTCCCGGCAGCTGCACGTCGATACCGAAGCGCGCGGCGCCCAGGACCTTGGCCGGTATGTCGACGCGCGGAACCGCCGCGCCGATGTAGCGGAACTCGCCGCGCGGGCGCAAGGCCACCGACGACGGGACCGGCAGCCGGGCGGCGTCGGCCGCCAGTTCCGCGTACGAGAACCGCGCGCCGCTCACGCGGTCCACCACGTTGCCCTCGCCGTCGGCGCGCAGCCGCGAGCGCGGGACGCCCAGACGCAGAGCAGCGGCTTCGAGCAGCATCTCGCGCGCCGCGGCGCCCGTTTCGCGCAAGACCCGCCAGCGGCTGCGAACCGACTTGCTCTCCGCCGTGATCTGGGTGGGATCCTGGAACAGCGGGTGCACCGGCGCGTGCCGCGCCTCGATGCGCTCGGGCGGCACCGCGAGTTCCTCGGACACCAGAGTGACGAAGCCCGTCATGATGCCCTGCCCGAGTTCCGCCTTGTCGACCTGCAGGATGATCTGGCCGTCCGGCGTGATCTGCAGATAGGCATTCGGCTCGAGCACCCCGGCATCGGTGGCAAGGCGGGCCTTGTCGGGGTCCGAGCGCAGCCAGCTCAGCGCGAGCCCGCCCCCGGCCACCGCCACGGCCCCGATCAGCACCCGGCGGCGGTTCACGCGGCTCACCAGGGGATCGGCCTGCCGTCGACGTTGACCGGGACGCCCTGGTCCTCGATGGTCAAGGCCGCCACCAGCTTGTACAGACCGGCGGCGCTTTCGGCCGGCGCAAGGGCCTTGCCGGTGTATCCGGACTCGGCCAGCAGGTCCGTGTCGACCATGCCCGGGGCGAGGATCGCCACGGTGATGCCGCGCGGCTGCAGGTCGTTGCGCAGGGCGCGCAACCCCATGTTCAGGGCCGCCTTGCTCATCTGGTAGTAATAGAAGCGCGACATCCGGCCCATGAGCGTCAGCGAGCCGAGGCCGCTGGTGACGCCGATGATCTTCTTCTGGCGGCTCGCGGCCACGTGCTCGGTAAAGGTCTCGGAGAGCTTCAGCGGGCCATAGACGTTGGTCTTCATCACCTGCACGAACAGCTCATCATCGAGATTGCCGAGCTGCTGCATCCGGTTGCCCGCGTCCTTGCGGTCGCCGAGGATCGCGGCGTTGTTGAACAGCACGTCGATCGGCGTGCCCCGGTACTTTTCGGCCAGCTGCCGCATGCCCGTGACGTCGGTGACGTCGAGCGCCTCGACGATGACCTTCGGGTTCGACTTCGCCAGCGCGTTCAACTCGTCCGCCTTTGCCGGCGTGCGACAGGTCGCGATCACGTTCCAACCCTGGCTCGCGTATTCCCGGGCGAGCGCCAGCCCGATGCCGCGGTTGGAACCGGTCAGCAGGATGGTCGGGCTGTCCGCATCAGCCACCTTGCCGCTCCCGGCCAGAGACAGCCCCGGCATCAGCGACAGCCACAGCGAAAGGAGCACGATCAGACGCGATGCGGCAGCAGCAGGCATGGGTCACCTCCGGGACGAAGCCCTTCAGTCTATGCGAGATCGCGGGCCGCATCCGGCACGGCGGCGGACGCTGCCCGCGTGTCGGCAGGCTGGCCGATGCCACGCCGGGAACATCTGCCGTCACACCCGGCATCGCTTTAACTCACGCCCGGATTTCGAGCACGACTCGTTCGCCGGCCAGCGGTGCCGCTCGCCGTGCCGATATCCGCGGACACCGGCCACGCGGGCCTCACGGTGCGAGAGCTGCTGCGTCGGCCCGGACGGAAGGGCCGGGACGGACACGCGTATAGCTCGCCGGATCGAAAGGGTCGCCCTCGCCCCGATAACGCGCCAGCTCGGGATATGGAAACAGCGGACGGCTCAGCAGGACCTCGCCGGAGAGCGGGAATCGCGGCTGGCGCACGCTCACCGGCACGCTTTCGCTCGTGCGCCATGCGACGAGCATGCCGGGCGCCGCGTCCTGCTCGACCCATCGTTCGAGTGCGGTGAGGTAGTCGACGTCGCCGGCGCCGGAGCCGCCCCCGCAGTGGCCCACGCCCGGCAGCAGGAACAGCCGCGCGAACCGGCCGAGGCGCTCCTCACCGCCGTTCGCCCGCAACACCTGCCGCCAGTACTCGAGCGTATGGGACGGCTGCAGGCTCTCATCGGCCCAGCCGTGATACACGATCAGACGGCCGTCACTTGCCTCGAACCGGGCCAGCTCCGGCTCGAAGCCCACGCGCGCGGCCGCGGCAGCCAGGCGCGGCGGGTCGCGCTCGAAGTCGAACTCGGATACGCCGATGTCCGCCGGTGGATCGGGTTCGAAGGCGTGGTAGCGCATCCAGTTCTGGCCAATGGCGCGAAAGAATGACGGGCGGCCCTCCTCGCCGAGCAATTGCCGCGACCAGGCGAGCTCGCTCCCGGCGGCGGCGCCGAGCGCGTGCGACGGGTCAACGGTCAGCGGCGGCCCGCGGTAGATCTTCTGCGCTGCGCTCACCTGCTCCGGGTTGAGGCAGGCGTCCGTCTCGTCGGCGCCGCAGGCGAGTGCCTCGGGAGTGAAGTCACAGTGCTGGGGGTCGCCGATGACGCCGTCGGTGAGCCCGTCGCTCCCGTCACAGGCCTCGGTGGCCGCGTCGTGCAGCAAGCGGGTTTCGCGTTCGCCGAGCAGCGGGGCGCCGTCGGCAGCGGTGTTAGCCCGGTCCGCCCAGATCATGAAAGGTACTGACAGCGTCTGGTGAAACGGCGCGCCGGCGATGATGCCGTCGAAGTCTTCCGGGTAGCGCTGCGCGGCCACCAGTGCCTGCCGTCCCCCGGTCGAGCAGCCGCGAAAGTAAGCGTGTTGTTCGTGTTCTCCGTAGAAGGCGCGGACCAGCGCTTTGGCGAGCAGCGTCGTGACGTGCACCGCGCGATGACCAAAGTCGGTTTCGAGCTGCGGGTTGTTATACGCCCAGCGGCTGTCCGAGTACTTCCCGTCGCTGTGCCCCCCGTCGATGGTGGCGGTGGCATAGCCACGAGCCGCCGCATCCTCCATCCGATCGGCGCGGATGCTGCCGCAGAGCCCGTAACAGCCGGCTACCAGGAG
>CAZFWB010000150.1:0-8052 GCA_964522655.1 uncultured Chromatiaceae bacterium
GCGGCGGCGCATGACGGCGAGCACGGCATGACGCCGCAGCAGGCGCTCGGCCGGCTCGGCGCCGTGGCTCGCGGGCTGCGCCTGCTGCGGCCACTGCACCGCGCGGCCACCAAGCGCAGTTATCTCCTCGAACGTCGCGGGGAGCGGTTCGTGCTGCGCGTGGACGAACCGCTGGCGCAAGAGTGGCAGCTCGACCGGCGCGCCGAGGTGGCCCACCTGCAGCGCGCGGCGCAGGCCGGCGTGGCGCCCGAGGCCGTCGCCTTCGATCTGCACCCGCCGGCAGTGCTGTTGCTGCGCTATGTGCCCGGCCGCGCCTGGCGCCCGGCCGATCTTCGTGACCGTCACCGTCTCGTCCAGCTCGCCGGGCTGTTGCAACGGGTGCACGCGATCCACGTGCCCGGCCCGCCGCTCGATCTCGCGCAGGCCGCGCGCGTCTATGCCGCGCGCTCGGGCCGGGCCGGCGCATCCCTCGTGGCGGCGGAGGTCGGCCGGCTCGCACGCCGCCTGCCGGCGCCGCACGCACCGGCGGCGCTCTGTCACCATGACCCGATCGCGGCCAACGTCATCGGTCTTGCCAACCCGCGCCTGATCGACTGGGAGTACGCGGGCGCCGGGGCGCCGTTGTTCGATCTCGCCGCGGTGCTGGCCCATCACCAGTTGCCGCGCCGCCTGGCAGCCGCGTTCCTGTCGGCGTACTTCGGTGCGACCGCGGCGATTCCGATTGAGGCGCTGACAGTCTACGGCGCCATTTACGACCGGATCCTGCTGCTGTGGCTGTGGGCGCTGCAGCGCGAGCGTCGGCTTTCGGCCGCGCAGTGCGGCTGGCTGCGGCGTGTCGAATGCATGCTGCCAGCCGCTGGGCGGTGAGCCCGATTCCGGCGCCTGGCGGGCAGTCGAGCCGCTGGGTGCCGAATGCCACTCCGTACGCGTGCGTGGGCAGGCAGTGGCTACCGCTTGTCACATCATTGAGTTGGAGGGGTTTCCTGTCATCGCGATGCAGTAGGGAAATCGCGTCCGCGGCCCGTCGGGTTCGAAGTCGGCGGGTCCGGTCACCCCACACCCCTAATTTGAGGGTGATAGATCTTATGTAATCAATCGGTTGCGTGACGAAACAGGAATCGTTAAATTGCCTGCAAAGAAAAGCCGTCGGGCGGGCACTGCCGCCGACACAGGCGGGAAGCCGAGTACCGCGAATGCCGCTGACAAGAACGTCTACCGAGGGGAAGCCGGCAATGGAAAGCGTTCATCGCGCCAGGAAGACAGGACGAGGATTTCTGCCTGTTCTACTCCCGTTGATTTTTGCGGTACCGGCACAGGCCGCGTCCGTTTCGTATTTTCTCGATCAGTCGAACGTGCTCGGGCTGCCCGACGGGGAGAACTACATCCAGGTGACAATCGCCGACGGCGCCGGCGGCGCCATCGATTTCACCGTAGAGGCGCTCGACGCGTTGCTCGATCGCGCCAAACCGAACTTCGACATTCGCGCCTTCGCATTCAATGTGAGCGACGGGTTCTCTCTGACCTCCGGCAACTTCACCGGCTTGCCCGACAACTTCCAGGCGCGCAGCACCTCCCGGATGGACGGTTTCGGGCGCTTCGAGGTAACCTTGTTCGGCACTGGGCCAGAACGTTCCACCTCGCTGCAGTTCTCGATCATCGGCATCGAAGGCGATACGCCGCTGAGCTACGTGGAACTCTCCAGCGGCAACGCAGGGCAGGGCAATGTCCCGTTCGCCGCCCGGGTGCGCAACCTGTTCCAGGAAATCGAGTGCAACCCCGATCGCAAGTGCACGCCGCCGGCCATCGCGAGTGCCTTCTTGGGTGGTGGCGCGGATGTGCCGTTGCCCGCCTCGGCCTGGCTGCTGATCACCGCCTTTGCCGGCGTCGTCGCCCGCGCGCGGCGTCGCGCAACTCGACAGGCCTGATAAGCGTTCCCGTGATTGCATTGCCCTCCACGCGGGGGCAATTTTCCTGTGCAAGCAATCTGAACGGTCGGGGCTTAAGCCCCTCCTACACGTGCTGATCACCCGCTGCGCCGGACACCACCCTGTAGGAGGCACTTCAGTGCCGACCCGGTGCCGACCAGCAAACCAACGCGCTGAAGCGTTAATTAATCCTTAATCCGTCGGGCCGAAATTCACTGCGCCACGACGGGACCAAGGAGGGAACCCTGTTCGGCGTGCGTCGCGGCGCGACGGGCTTGTTCGTAAGTGGTATATTGCGCCTCCCGGCTCGCTGGGGCGCTGATCACGCCAATTTATTCAGTGGGTTACGCCACGTTTTTTGGGCGGCTGGTCACATATGTCCGCCGCCCCGATCGCTAAAATTTCCGGGAAATTCCAAGTCGATAAGAACCGGCCAGACTTCAACGCGGAGATTGTTTTAAGGCCCGTATGGCATACGACATCGCCATCCCCGAGGAAGACTCAAAGACCCTGCAGGACTACCTCGACGCGCTCCGGCGCCGCGGTGGCACGGCGTTCAAGATCGCGCTGACAGTCCTGGTGGTCGGCCTGGTCGCCATCTTCATGTGGCCGAACGCCTATCGCTCGACGGCAACCATCCTGATCGAGGACCCGGAAGTTCCGCCGGGGCTGGTTCCGACGACCGTCACGACCTTCGCCGCCCGGCAGATCCAGTACATCAACCAGCGGGTGATGACCCGCACCAACCTCGCGCAGATCATCGAGAAGTTCGACCTCTTCCCGAAGGAGCGGAAATACCTCCCGACCCTGATGCTCGTCGACGAGGTGCAGGACTACGTCAGCATCGAGCTGGTGGACGTGCAGGTGGCCGGTCCGAGTTCCGCCCAGCAGGTCAGCTCTACTATCGCCTTCACCCTGGGATTCGAGCACCAGGATCCGGGCACCGCCCGCAAGGTGACCAACGAACTCGTCTCGCTCTACCTCAACGAGAACGTCCGTGCCCGCACCGAGCAGACTGCGGAGACGAGCCAGTTCATGCAGGCCGAAGTGGACCGGCTGGATGCCGAGGTGCGGGAAATCGAAGCGCAGGTCGCGAGGCTCAAAGAGGAACACGAAGGCAGCCTGCCGCAGCAGGCGGCGGTCAACCAGACCTTGTTACAGCGTGCCGACGAAGAACTGCTGAATCTCGATCGTCAGATCAGGGGACTGGATGAATCGCGCGTGTTGCTCGACGCGCAGCTCGCGCAGATCGAGCCGATGAAGACCATGGTCATGCCGGACGGCCGCAGCGTGGCGCCACCCGACGACCAGCTGCGGGCGCTGCAGAGCCAGCTCGCAATCCTCGAGGGCCGCTACAGCCCCGACCACCCGGACGTGCAGCGCGTGCGCCGCGACATCGAGGCGCTCAAGCTCGAGGTCGGTGACGCGGTGCGGCCGGAGGACACGGAGTCGCGGCTCACCGATCTGCGCGCGCAGCTCGCCATGGCCCGTGAGCGTTACAGCGGCGAACATCCGGAGGTGGCGCGCCTGCAGCGCGAGATCGCGAGCGTCGAGGCGAGCCGGGCCGAGGCGCCCGTCGAACAGCCCAATCGCAGCCGCGAGGAGCCGAACAACCCCGTCTACATCCAGGTGCAGGCGCAGCGCAAGAACCTCGACATCCAGGAAGCCGCGCTGCGCGCTCAGCGCGTCGAGGTGCAGGCCCGCATCGCTGATTACGAGCGGCGCA
This sequence comes from uncultured Chromatiaceae bacterium, assembly GCA_964522655.1. Classification (GTDB taxonomy): domain Bacteria; phylum Pseudomonadota; class Gammaproteobacteria; order Steroidobacterales; genus QUBU01. The sequence continues at coordinate 3,652 of CAZFWB010000150.1, forward strand.
TCGGAGAAAGCGCCCAGGTTGAACAGGACCTTTCTGCTCTCCTGCGCCGGCTGCAGACTGCCAACGACAGCTATCAGAACGCCCGCAGCCGCCTGTTCGCCGCGCAGATGGGCCAGTCTCTCGAAACGCAGAGCAAGGGCGAGCGCTTCACGCTCGTCGAGCCGCCCGACCTGCCGTTGCAGCCCTCGAGCCCGAACCGGCCGGTGCTGCTGGCGCTGTTGATCTTCGTGTGTCTCGCGATCGGCTTCGGCTGGCCGCAGGTGGCCGAGTCGATGGACAGCTCGGTGAACAGCGCCCGCGCCGTCGAGCGCGTGCAGGGCTCTCCGCCGCTCGCCGAGATCCCGCTCATCCAGAACGCCGAGGACAGGACGCACAAGCGCAACGTCCGCCTCTACGCCCTGGTCTTCGCGCCGGTGGCAGTGGCCATCGTCGCCGTGCTGGTGCACATCTTCGTCATCAACCTGGACGTGGCCTGGTACGTGGCACTGCGCCGCCTGGGCATGTAGGAACGAGCCAAGCCAGATGGAACGGATTCGAAAAGCACTGGAGCACGCGAGTCGCGACCGTGGGCAGTCGCGAGGGGCTGACGCGCATGGGGGCGGCGTTACCGGGGATTTTTCCACCGGCATGCGTTATACCTACACCAAAGTCGTGGAGGTGCCGCGGCAGGTGCTGTTGGACAACCGCCTGATCGCGGCCGTGCCCGGCCACGAGTTCAAGGACGCCTACCGCATGCTGCGCACGCGTGTCCTGCAGAGCATGCGGGACAAGAACTGGAACTCCGTGGCGGTCACCGGGCCGGCCAGCGGCTGCGGCAAGACGCTCACTGCGATCAACCTCGCCATCAGCCTCGCGATGGAGGTCACCCACACCGTGCTGCTGGTGGATCTCGATCTGCGCAAGCCTTCCGTGCACGAATACTTCGGCTACAAACCGGAAGTGGGCCTCAGCGACTACCTGTTCCGCGACGTGCCGGTCCACCAGCTGCTTTTCAGCCCCTCGATCGACCGGCTCGTCGTGCTGCCGGGCCGCGAGGAGATACAGAATTCTTCCGAGATGCTGCGCTCGCCGAAGATGGTGGCCCTGGTGGATGAGCTCAAGCACCGCTATCCCGACCGGCTGGTCGTGTTCGACCTGCCGCCGATCCTCGCCGCCGACGATGCCCTGGCGTTCGCTCCGTACACGGACGCCATGCTGATGGTGGCCGAGGCGGGCGGCACCTCGCGCGAGGACCTGCAGAAGGCTATCGCGGTGCTCAAGGGCGTGCCCCTGATCGGCACGGTGCTCAACAAGGCGCAGACGCCGCGCCGGAAGCCCGGCTATTATCGGGGCCAGAGCGCCAAATAGGACCCTGTAGGAGCGGCTTCAGCCGCGACAGATTTCGCGGCAAGAACGAAAGGACCCTGTAGGAGGGGCTTCAGCCGCGACAGATTTCGCGGCAACGACGAAAGGACCCTGTAGGAGGGGCTTTAGCCCCGACAAACCCGGCACATGTACGAAAAGTTCTACAACCTCAAGGAACGCCCCTTCCAGCTCCTGCCGGACCCCTCGTTCCTGTACATGTCCAAGCGCCACGCCACGGCGCTGATGCTGCTCAAGTACAGCATCGAGAATCGCCAGGGCTTCACCGTCATCAGCGGCGAGGTCGGCTGCGGCAAGACCACGCTCATCAACCGCCTGCTCGACGAGCTCGAAGAGGATGTCTGCGTCGGCCTGATCAACTTCACCCACAACTCCTTCGGCGAGCTCGCCGAATGGATCATGATGGCCTACGAACTCGACTACAAGGACAAGAGCAAGGTCGAGCTCTACGACGACTTCGTCCAGTTCCTGATCCGGCAGTACGCGAAAAGAAAGCCGGTGGTGCTGATCATCGACGAGGCGCAGAACATGGGCGTGCGCGGGCTCGAAGAAGTGCGCATGCTCTCCAACGTCAACGCCCAGAAGGACTATCTGCTGCACCTGATCCTGGTCGGACAGCCGGAGCTCGCCGAGCTGCTGAAAAAGCCGGAGCTGCGCCAGCTCACCCAGCGGGTGTCGGTTGCCTACAACCTGACGCCGTTCAACCTGGAAGAGGTGACCGCCTACATCGCTCATCGCCTGACGGTCGCCGGCGGGAATCCGGAGCTGTTCACGCCGGCAGCGGTGCGGCTCATCGCCGCCGCGAGCGAGGGCATCCCGCGGCTGGTCAACACGCTGTGCGACCTCTCGCTCGTCTACGCCTTCTCCGAGGAGCAGGCCACCATCGATTCACGGACCATCCGCGCCGTGCTCCGGGACCGCCTGCGGATGGGCCTGCCCATGGGCAAGGGGCTGCGCCATACGCCGCAAGCCGGCACAGCGGGCCATGCAAAGGTTGCCTCGGGCGGGTGAGAAGGGCCTTGAGACTTCTGGGCCCCGGGTCACATCAGCCGGGCCGTTCCAGGGTTATAATCGCTCGACAATGCAACAATAACTTCCTGAATCCAAAATAGATTTCGCTGGTTCTCAAATGGAAGAACGGGAAAAGATCGTCGAAGAGGGGGAGAGCCTCTCCGATTTCATGCGGAGGCTGAAACGCCGGCGCCGGCTGGCGCTCGGCGTCGCGGCGGGCATTTTCTTCGTCGGCTCGCTGCTGGTCTTCATCTGGCCGAACACCTACGAGTCGAGCGCGGTAATCCTGCTCGAGGAACCCGAGGTGCCGGCGGCCCTCGTCCCGACCACGGTCACCGTGTTCGCCGCCCAGCAGGTGCAGTACATCAACCAGCGGGTGATGACCCGTTCCAACCTCGCCTCGATCATCGAGAAGTTCGACCTGTATCCGGAGAAGCGCCAGCATCTGCCGACCATGCTGCTGGCCGACGACATCCAGGACGACATCACGCTGGATGTCATCAATGTCGAGCTCACCGATCCGCAGCGCAACGTGCCGACGATTCAGACCATCGCCTTCACCGTCGGCTTCCGGCACGAAGATCCGGCCACGGCGCGCAAGGTCGCCAACGAGCTCGTTTCGCTGTATCTCGAGGAGAACCTCAAGGCGCGCACCGTGCAGACCGCTGAGACCCGCCAGTTCCTCGGCGGTGAGGTCGGCCGCCTCGACGTGCAGGTGCGCGAGCTGGAGAAGCAGGTCGCCGACTTCAAGGAGAAGAACAAGGGCGCGCTGCCCGAACTGAATGCCCTGAACCTGCAGATCATCACGCGGACCGAAGACGAGCTGCTCAACATCCAGCGGCAGATTCAGTCGCTCGAGGAGACGAAGATCAAGCTCAAGGCCCAGCTCGCGGAGATCGACCCGGTGGCGCCGAGCCTGCTGGCCGACGGCCGCGCCGTGGTGGCGCCGGAGAACCAGCTCAAGGCGCTGCAGACGCAGCTTGCGATGCTGGAAGGGCGTTACGACAGCTCGCACCCCGACGTGATCCGCACGCGCCGCGAGATCAAGGCACTGCGCGAGCAGACCGGCCTCACCGCGGATTTCACCGATACCGCCGGGGCGCTGAGTACGGCCCGCTCGGATCTCGCCAAGGCGAAGGAGACCTACTCGCCGGATCACCCCGAAGTCGTGCGCCTGGAGCGGCTCGTCTCGAGCCTGCAGCAATCCACCCGCGATGCCCGTGAAACGGCCGATGCCGTCATGAAGCCGGACAACCCCGCCTACATACAGATTTCGGCCCAGTACGAGGCGGTGATCGCCCAGGAGGCCGCGTACCGCAGGCAGGAAGCGGAACTCCGGGCGCGGCTGCGGGATCACGAGGAGCGCCTGCGCGATACGCCGCGCGTCGAGCAGGAGCTGGTCGCCCTGCAGCGGCAACTGGAGTCGGCGACGGCCCGCTACCTCGCCATGCGCGAGCGGGAGTTCGGCGCGATGATGGGCGAGTCGCTCGAATCCGAGGCGAAGGGCGAGCGGTTCGTGCTCGTCGAGCCGCCCGACCTGCCGCTGGAACCGGCCACGCCGAACCGCGTCCTGCTCCTGTCGTTGCTGCTGGTGCTCTCGCCGGCGCTGGCAATGGCTGCGGTGATGGTCAGGGAAGCTACCGATCAGTCGATCTGGGGCGCCAATGGCCTGCTCGCGGCGCAGGGCGCCCCACCAATCGCGGAGATCCCGCAGATCATGACGCGCGCCGAGATGGCCCGCCAGCAGCAGCAGCGCAAGATTGCCCTGATCGCAACCCCGGCCGGCATCGTGCTGCTCGCCGTGATCATCCACCTGGCCGTCAAGCCGCTGGACGTGCTCTGGTACACGCTCCTGCGTGAGCTGGGCATCTGAGGGCGGGAGACGGGCCGATGGACCGCATCAAGAGAGCACTGAGGAAGGCAGAAGCGGAACGTGCCGCCACCGCACAGCCCGTGCAGCCGGCGGTTGCGGAAGTCAGCGAGCCGGCCGCCGCCGCGGAGGAAAGGGCGCCGCAGAAGACCAGGGTC
>CAZFWB010000151.1:0-8035 GCA_964522655.1 uncultured Chromatiaceae bacterium
CCACGAGGGCCCCAACATGCTGGTGATCGACCCTGACGAGTGCATCGACTGCACGCTGTGCGAGCCCGAGTGCCCGGTGGAGGCGATCATGTCCGAGGACGAAGTCCCCGAGGGTCAGGAACAGTTCACACAGCTTAACGCCGAGCTTTCCAAGCTCTGGCCGGTGATCACCGAGGCCGGCACGCCGCCTGCGGATGCGGACGAGTGGGCCAAGGTGGAGGACAAGCTCAAGCACCTGGAGCGCTAGAACATATCTCAAAACGTCGGGCACCGCCCGATTCCGGATCACGCCCGCGCAGCAGGTTTGAGACAGGTTCCAGAAGCCGCCCCAGCGATCGCGGCCGCCTGCTTCAGCCGGTCTTCTCCCCGTCCAGGTACTCGGCCAGTTCACCGGAAGGCACGTAACCCGGCACCAGCTCCCCGGTGTCGGTGATGATGGCCGGTGTGCCCTGCACGCCCAATGTCAGGCCGAGCGAATAGTGCTGCTGCACCGGCGTGGGGCTGCACGCCGGCGCCTTGATGACCTCGCCGCGCTTGGATCTCGTCAGCGCGCCGTTTCGATCCGCCGAGCACCACACGGCTTCCGCCTTGGTCCAGCTTTCCGTGTTGGGCCCGCTGCGCGGGAAGAACAGGTAGCGGACGCGAATGCCCTGCGCGAGGTACTGGTCGATCTCGCGGTGCAGCCTGCGGCAGTAGCCACAGTCGATGTCGGTGAACACGCTGATGGTGTGTTTCACCTGCCGCGGCGAGAAGATGATCATCTGCGCCTCGCCGACCTCCTCGATCGCCGAGAGCCGGGCACCACTGCGTCGTGCCTCCGTCAGATTGACGTCGGTCTTGACCTCGATGATGTCGCCGCGCACGAGGAAACGGCCGTCCGCCGACACGTATGCAATCTGCGGCCCCACGCGCAACTCCAGCAGGCCGGGGATCGGCGACGGACTGATCTGCTCCGGGCGCACATCGGGAAATCGCTCGGCCAGGCGCTTGTGGACGCCTTCGGCTTCACTTTCAGCGAGCACAGGAAGAGACAGGAGGCCGAGCAGGACGACGATCGATCGTCTGAGGTCAGTGGTACTCATCGCGCGCGAAGCTCCGGCGTAGGGTGCGCCCGGCCGCGTGCCAGATGCGTTACCGCGACCGAGAGCCGGGTTGAAGGAGCCGGGAGTCTAGCACAGCGACCAGTGCGGCCATCATCGCCCCGGCGATGCCGGCCCGCGACCTCCCGCAGGCGTGAACGTTCAGCCGCGCGGATGGTGCTGCGCGTGCATTTCCTTCATTCTCTCGCGCGCCACGTGTGTGTAGATCTGCGTGGTGGAGAGATCGCTGTGACCCAGCAACATCTGCACCACGCGCAGGTCGGCGCCGTTGTTGAGCAGATGCGTGGCGAACGCGTGCCGCAAGGTGTGCGGCGACAGCTTGCCGAGAATGTCAGCCTTCTTCGCGTAGCGCTTGATGATGTGCCAGAACGCCTGGCGGGTCATGCGATCACCGCGCCGCGTCGGGAACAGGTACTCGGTCTGCCGCTCGAGAAGTATCTCGACACGCGGCCCTGCCACGAATTCCCGCAGCCAGCGCTGAGCTTCCTCGCCGAGCGGTATCAGGCGCTCGCGGTCGCCCTTGCCGCGCACGCGAAGCACTCCCTGGTTGAGGTTGATCTGGCCCTGGCGCAGGTTGATCAGCTCGGAAACGCGAAGGCCGGTTGCGTAGAGCACTTCCAGCATGGTGCGATCACGGTGGCCGATCGGGTCACTGACGTCCGGAGCACCGAGCAGCGATTCCACCTCGGACTCGGTCAGAGATTGCGGCAGTGCACGGCCGATTTTCGGCATGTCGATCTTGAGCGTGGGATCCTCCGCGATCATTCCCTCGCGCAGCAGGAATCGGTAGAAACGCCGGAAGCTGGACAGCTGCCGCGCGGTCGAGCGAGGCTTGGCGCCCTCCTTCGCCCGCCAGGCGATGAACGCCAGCAGATCGGCACGCGTGGCGAAGATCAGGCTCTTGTCGCGCTGAGTCAGCCAGCGCTGCAGGGCGAGCAGGTCAGCGCGATAGGCCCCCAGCGTGTTCGCCGAAAGGCCACGCTCCATCCAGATGGAATCGAGGAACTTGTCGATGACTGCCTCGGTTGAATTGGGCGGCGAACTCGCGCCTGCGACCGTGTTGACCGATGTCGGGGACATTACTTAACTTCACTCCGCTCAGCAAATCCGTTGCCGCCATGAACCATCCATGCCACCGGCCGTCACCGGTCGATTCAAATTCGCGGACCCGACTGCCGATAATGGCAGCGAACCGTTCGCCTGGCTCTGCGGACCTCATCAGCACCTGCCGATAAGCCAGACGCCACGTGTGTCCACGCTGATGGCGGAATCTGTGTTTGAGTATGCGCGGCAAGGATTTGCCCCGGCGTGACGGCACTCACAAATCCTTCAATGGGTTACATAAATTCCGGTTTTGACAGAATGCAGCAGCCCCCGCATTTGTTTTCTGCTGCCGCCCGCCTGCTGTATGGCGTCAGCGCCTGGCTGGTGTTCATCCTGGTCGCGTTGCTGCTCACTATCGTGCTTGCGGTTCTTCCCGGAGAGCACCGCCGGCGGGCTGCGGCGCGGCACGCGGCGCGCTTGTTTCTGACGCTGACGGCAGTGCGACCGACGGTGCACGGAATCGAATACATACCCGAGACGCCGTGCATCGTGGCGGCCAATCACGCCAGCTACCTCGACGGCGTGATCCTCACCGCGGTGTTGCCGCCGCGTTTCTGTTTCGTCATCAAGAGAGAGATGACCCGGGTGCCGATCGCGCACTTCCTGCTGCGGCGTCTTGGATCACAGTTCGTGGATCGATTCGACACGCGCCGTGGGGCGTCTGATGCGCGGCGCATTTTTGCGCTGGCGGAGCTGCGTCACAGTCTCGTTTTTTTTCCTGAGGGCACTTTCCGGCCCGAGTCCGGTCTGCGCCGCTTCCAGAATGGCGCGTTTGCGGCAGCCGTGCGCGGCGATCTGCCGCTGGTGCCGGTGGTGATCCGCGGGTCACGGTACCTGCTCGCGGCGGACCGCTTGCTCCCGAGGCGCGGCCCGCTCGAGATTATCGTCAAGCCGCCGGTTCGCCATAACGGCGCCGACGACGCCGTGGCGGCGCTGTTACAGGAGTGCCGCCGCTCAATCCTGGAGGATTTCCCCGAGCCGGACCTCCTCGCCGACGGCCGCTGACCATCCCTGGCGATGGTCGCACTTTTGGTAAGCCCAAATTGGCGGCGCCGTTTTTGCATCGCATAATAGGAACCCTGCGGCGGGCAAAACGCCCGGCAAGCACTGCAAGAAGGAAGTAGCGTGAGCGCTGAAAACATCGTCATCGTCGCGGCCCGACGGACCGCCATCGGCGCCTTTCAGGGGGCCCTCGCCCCGATGACGGGCCCTCAGCTCGCAGCCGCCGTCACCCGGGCCTGCATGAACGATGCCGGACTCCAGGGGAGTGACATCGACCAGGCCCTGATCGGCTGCGTACTGCAGGCAGGCGTCGGCCAGGCGCCGGCCCGCCAGGCCGTGCTGGCGGCCGGGCTGCCGCACTCCGTGCCCAGCACCACCGTGAACAAGGTCTGCGGCTCCGGCATGGCCAGCGTCATCATGGGCCATGACCTGATACGCGGCGGGACGGCACGCACCGTGCTCGCGGGCGGCATGGAGTCGATGAGCAATGCCCCCTACCTCCTGCCGAAGGCACGCGGGGGCTTGCGGATGGGACACCAGGAGCTTCTCGATCACATGTTTTCCGACGGGCTGCAGAATCCCTACGACGGCAACATGATGGGGCATTTTGCCGAGCAGACGGCCCGGCATTACCAGCTGAGCCGGCAGGAGCAGGACCAATACGCCGCAGAATCCGTGCGCCGCGCCCGCTCCGCCTGCGAAAGCGGCCACTTCCGGGCGGAAATCGTTCCGATCACCGTGAGCACCCGCAAGGGCGAAACGATCGTCGACCAGGACGAGGAGCCGTTCCGGGCGGACCTTGCGCGGATACCGACGATGAAGCCCGCCTTCGCGAAGGACGGTACGGTGACTGCTGCAAGCTCCTCGTCGATTTCCGATGGTGCCGCCGCGCTGATCATCATGCGCGAGGATGAAGCCTCACGCCGCGGAATCGCTTCCCTCGGGCGGATCGCAGGCTTTGCATCGCACGCGCACGAACCGGAGTGGTTTACGACGGCGCCTTCGCACGCCATCAGGTCATTACTGGAACGAACCGGCTGGCGCGCGGCGGACGTGGACCTGTTCGAGATCAACGAGGCGTTCGCCTGCGTGACTATGGCGGCCATGCGCGAGATCGGTATCGAGGATTCGCGTGTCAATGTGAACGGCGGCGCCTGCGCCCTCGGCCACCCGATCGGCGCGACGGGGGCGAGACTGATCGTGTCGCTCGTGCACGCGCTGCGCCAGCGTGGCGAGCACCGCGGCATTGCCGCGCTTTGCATCGGCGGTGGCGAGGCGCTCGCGCTCGCCGTCGAGACCGGCTGAACGCATCCGCGAGCGAGAAGGCGAGACAGTACGGGCAGTACGGCGAGCCTTCGAGCGAGCGGCAACGAAGCAGGCGGGCTCCGCAGCCATTCCAGAGCGTCACGAGGAAGCCCGCATGCGAGGCGTCCGCGAGCGAGAACGCGAAGACAGTACCGGTAGTACGGCGAGCCTTCGAGCGAGCGGCAACGAAGCAGGCGGGCTCCGCAGTAGCTCTGGTTACATGTTCGTGTAGTTCGGTCCGCCGCCGCCCTCTGGCGGCACCCAATTGATATTCTGCGCCGGATCCTTGATGTCGCAGGTCTTGCAGTGCACGCAGTTCTGGGCGTTGATCTGCAGCCGCGGCCCGTTCTCCTCATCCACGATCTCGTAGACACCGGCCGGACAGTAGCGCTGCGCCGGTTCCGCGTAGACCGGCAGATTGTGACGCACGGGTATCTCCGGGTCGCCCAGCTGCAGGTGACAGGGCTGGTTCTCCTCGTGGTTGGTGCTGGAAAGAAACACCGAAGAGAGGCGGTCAAAGCTCACCACGCCGTCCGGTTTCGGGTAGCGAATGGGATCGCAATCCGCAGCCCGTTTCAGCCCGACGTGGTCGGGAACACGATTGTGGAGCGTGAACGGCAGGCGGCCGAACGCGACGTTCTGGTCGAACCAGACGAAGGCTGCGCCGAGCAGCGTGCCAAACCGATGCTGGGCCGGACCGAAGTTCCGCGCGCGCTCCAGCTCGCGGTATACCCAGGATTCACGGACCCGGTGCTCGAAGTCCTCGACCAGGCGGGCGTCCGCGTCGGTACCGCCGGCCTCCAGTCCGGCAAAAACCGCCTCGGCCGCGATCATGCCGGTCTTCATGGCAGTGTGGATGCCCTTGATCTTGGCGCCATTGAGGAATCCGGCCTCGCACCCGGCCAGCACGCCGCCCGGAAAACCGAGTCGCGGCAGTGACTGCAGTCCGCCCTTGTTGACCGCCCGCGCCCCGTACGAGACGCGCTTGCCGTTGGCGAGCACCGCCCTGATGCGGGGATGCTGTTTCCAGCGCTGGAACTCCAGGTAAGGATCGAGCCATGGATTGCGATAGCTCAGCGCAACGATGAACCCGAGATAAACCTGGTTTCCGGCCGCATGGTAGAGAAAACCGCCGCCCTCGGTGTCATTGGACAACGGCCAGCCCAGTGTGTGCACCACCGTGCCTTCGCGGTGGTTCGCAGCGTCGATGCTCCAGACCTCCTTCAGGCCAATGCCGTAATGCTGCGGGTCGCAATCGCGCCGCAGACCGAAGCGGCGCATCAGCTCCTTGCCGAGACTGCCCCGGCAGCCCTCGGCGAAAATCGTGTGCCTCGCCCGCAGTTCGTACCCCGGCTGGAACGAGCCCCCCGGTGCCCCGCTGCGGTCGCGCCCCATGTCGCCGGTCGCGATACCGGCAACCCGCTCCCCGTCGTAGAGCACTTCGGTGGCGGCAAAGCCGGGAAACAGGTTGACCCCGAGGGCCTCCGCGCGGCGGCCCAGCCAGCGGCAAAGATCGCCGAGACTGATGATGAAGTTGCCCTCGTTACGCGCCGGCCGCGGCACGAACAGCCGCGGCACCTGCCAGCTCGTCGTTTCGCCGCCGAGAAAGAAAAACGCGTCATCAGCGACGGGAGTTGCGGCGGGCGCATCCGCGTTGCGCCAGTCCGGGAACAGTTCATCGAGCGCGGTGGGCTCGAGGACCGCGCCTGACATGATGTGCGCGCCGATTTCCGAGCCCTTCTCCACCAGCGCCACGCTGATCTCGCGTCCCGCCTGGCCCGCCAGATGCATCAGCCTGCAGGCAGCCGCCAGGCCACAGGGCCCGCCGCCGACTATGACCACGTCGAACTCCATGGATTCGCGTTCGCTCATCGGGACGATGTCTCCGGGTTCATGTCACGCAGGAGTCGCATTCTAAGGAAATGCGGCGAGCACCGTGCCGTCTTTCCTCGTCAGCACCTTGCCGCTACGCTTACCGCCCCCGTTCATCCTCAAGCCATGGACCTACACGAGCGTTACGCAGAAGCCTGCGCGCAGAAGTCACTCGATCACGATACGGCGCAGTTACGGGCCGTAGACACGCTGCAGAGGATCGGCCAGGAGCTCTCCTCCCGACAGGGGACCGTCGGCGGCCTGCCGCGTCTGTTGCGCCGGGTGTTCCCCGTGCAGACCTCGCCCGTGCGAGGCGCCTACCTGTGGGGCGGAGTGGGGCGCGGCAAGACCTTCCTGATGGACCTGTTTTTCGAGGGTCTGCCGTTTCACGAACGGCTCCGCTACCACTTCCACCGCCTCATGTACCGGGTGCATGGACGGCTGCGGACGCTACGCAACGAGCGCTCGCCGCTCGAGATCGTGGCTGAGGAGTTCGCTTCCCAGGCGCGGGTGATCTGCTTCGATGAGTTTTACGTCAGCGACATTGCCGACGCGATGATTCTCGCGGGACTGCTCGACGGACTGTTTCGCCGCGGGGTCACTCTGGTCGCGACCTCCAACGTGCCACCGGAGGAACTGTACCGCGACGGGCTGCAGCGGGGGCGCTTTCTGCCGGCGATCGACCTCGTCAGGGCGCACACCGAGGTCCTCAGGGTCGACGCGGGCACGGACTACCGGTTGCGCGTACTCGAGCGCGCCGAAATTTTTCACGCCCCGCTCGACGAGGCCGCCAGCGCGGGATTGGAGCGCTGGTTCAGCGAGATCGCGCCTGGCGAAAGCACCACCGGCCAGCCGATCGAAATCAACGGGCGCGACGTGCGGACGCAGCGCCGGGCGGACGGCATCGTCTGGTTCGATTTCGCGGCGCTGTGCGACGGCCCGCGCAGCCAGGACGACTACATCGAGATCGCGCGCGCCTTTCAGACGGTGATCGTCTCGGACGTCCCGATCCTGGATGAAACCCTCGAGAACCAGGCCCGGCGCTTCATCGCGCTGGTCGACGAGTTCTACGACCGCCGGGTGAAGCTCATACTCTCGGCTGCCGCGCCACCGGATCTGCTCTATCAGGGCGCGCGCCTCAGGCGCGAGTTCGAGCGCACGCGCAGCCGCCTGCTCGAAATGCAGTCGCGCCAATACCTTGCCGCGGCTCATGTGCCTTAGGGCCGCTTGCGCCGCGCCCGCGAGCACACTTCGCAAACTGCGCGGCGACACCGGGCGGCCATCAAGGCGGCGAGCCCCGGCCAGCCGCGCTAGACTATGCGCCCACCCCACCCCACGACGAGGATTCCACGCATGCCCGGCAAGCTGGTCCTGTGCCGTCATGGCCAGAGCACCTGGAACCTGGAGAACCTGTTCACCGGCTGGGTGGACGTGGACCTGACCGAGCAGGGACGTGCCGAGGCAACCGAGGCAGGCCGGCAACTGGCCGCTCTCGGCCTGCAGTTCGACTGCGCGTTTACCTCGGTGCTGAAGCGCGCGATCCGCACGCTGTGGATCATCCTCGACCAGATGGACCTGATGTGGATCCCCGTGGAGCGAAACTGGCGTCTCAACGAGCGCCATTACGGCGCGTTGCAGGGATTGAACAAGGC
>CAZFWB010000152.1:0-8031 GCA_964522655.1 uncultured Chromatiaceae bacterium
GATTCGAACCTGCGACCCTCTGCTCCCAAAGCAGATGCGCTACCAGACTGCGCTATGCCCCGACGTCTGCGCCGGCCAGACCACAAACAGACCTATTATAAATGGGCCCGCAGCTGCGCGGCAGGATGATAAAGATCGGCGAAATTTTCGTCAAATTCGCGGCCTTGGCTCCCGCAACAGGCTTGTGAGAGAACTTGGCTCTGGTATGTTGTGCGGCCATATGACTGCGCAACTGATCGATGGCCGAAGTGCCGCGCGGGAAATCCGCGACGAGCTGCGGACACAGATTGCCCGGCGACGCTCACAGGGGCATCGCCCGCCCGGTCTCGCTGTCGTGCTCGTGGGATCAGACCATGCCTCCGAGATCTACGTGCGCAACAAACGCACGGCTTGTGATGAAGTCGGCATATCTGCCCGGGACTACGATCTGCCGCAGCAAACTACCGAGAAAGAGCTCCTCGCCCTCATCGCTGAACTCAATGAAGACCCTGATATCGACGGCATTCTGGTTCAATTGCCATTGCCCCCGCACATTAACGAAGCGGTCATCATCGAACACGTCAGTCCTGTAAAGGACGTCGACGGCTTTCATCCCTACACGGTGGGCCGGCTGGCCCAGCGCATTCCCATGCTGCGCCCCTGCACACCTTACGGTGTGATGACCCTGCTTCGTCGCATCGGACTCGACCCCAAGGGCAAGCATGCAGTCGTCGTAGGCGCCTCGAACCACGTCGGGCGCCCGCTGGCACTCGAATTGCTGCTGGCCGGAGCGACAACCACCGTCGCTCATCGCTTTACGAGAGACTTGCACGCCTGCGTGGCCAGCGCGGAAATACTGGCCGTGGCCGTCGGTAAACCAGGGCTCATACCCGGGGACTGGATCATGCCGGGAGCTGTGGTCTTCGACATCGGCATCACCAGACTTCCGGACGGCAAACTGGTCGGCGACGTCGAATTCGAGGCCGCCAGCGCCAGAGCCGGCTGGATCACGCCAGTCCCCGGCGGCGTCGGTCCGATGACCGTCGCAATCCTTCTGCAGAATACGCTTGTTGCCGCTGTTGCCGGTGCCAGCCTGCTCGATGTGAGAGCCGGGGCTCGTGCCGGTGTCGTGTGAGTCATCCGCAAGTATCGCCGTGAGATCGGACCAACGCTGATGAACCAACTTACCGCGCTGCTGTCGCTATTGGCGCTGGCATTGGTGCCTGCGGCTTACGCCGAAGACACTCGCGTGCGTATCGAGACCAGCGCGGGAAATTTTGTTGTTGACCTCGACGCGGAGCGCGCTCCCCTCACGGTCGGGAATTTCCTGCGCTACGCCCGCGATGGATTTTACGAAGGCACGATTTTTCACCGGATCGTCAGCGGCTTCGTGATTCAGGGCGGTGGCTACACCAGCGACATGGACCTGAAGCCGGTACAGGCGGGAATACCGAACGAGTCCGGTAACGGCCTCAGCAATCACCGCGGCACAATCGCGATGGCGCGTACAGCCGACCCACACTCGGCCGACGCACAGTTTTACATCAACCTCGCAGACAACCTGACACTTGACCCGAAACCGACGCGCTGGGGTTACGCCGTATTCGGCAGGGTCATAGAAGGCATGGCGGTAGTCGACGACATCGGGCACCGTGCAACGACTACACGAGGCGGCATGCAGGATGTGCCCGTGGAGCCCGTTGTTATCCGGAAGGTGGTGCCTCTTTCCGCAACGGCTCCGTGACCGAAATTCAGTTCATATCTGATCTGCATCTCGACGCGACACGCCCACGCGCAACCGCTGCGTTTCAGAAATTTCTCCAGGGCGATGCCCGGAAGGCAAGCACGCTTTTCATTCTTGGCGACCTGTTCGAATTCTGGATTGGAGACGACAGTGACGACCAGCACGCCGAGGACGTGATCGAGTCGCTACGCGGGTATACCAGTGCCGGCCATGAATGCCTGGTCATGCGGGGAAATCGGGATTTCCTGCTCGGACGCCGCTTCGAGCGTCGTACGGGAACACGGTTGCTGAAAGATCCTTCGGTCCGGGAAATTTTCGGCGTTCGTGTTCTCGTCACGCACGGTGACTTGCTGTGCACCGACGACCGCGCCTACCAGCGTTACCGGCGTTTGGTTCGCAATCGCGTCGTTCAACGCCTGTTCCTGGCGTTACCAAGATCTGTGCGACACCGCGCCGGGACTGAAGGGCGCCGTCGCAGTCGAAGCCGCGTCGCGGCGAGCCCGCCGCAGATCATGGACGTCAACCAGGGCGCGGTTCACGCTGCGCTTGCCAGTTCTGGCGTCGGAGTGATCCTGCATGGTCACACTCACCGGCCTGGTATACACCACTTCGAGGCCGGGGATACAACCGCGACGCGCATCGTGCTCGGCGACTGGTACGAACATGGCAGTATAATGAGCTGGACCGCCGACGAATAACAACTAAAGAAGATCCCATTAGACTGAACCGGCCTGCGACCTCCGGTCGACTAGCCGGCCGGCCAGGCCAGCAGTTGCTCGACCGACTGGAAGCGCTCTTCGGGTCGTTTCGCCAGCATCCTTTGCAGCAGGGGGGCAAACCGTGCCAGTCCCCCGCCAAGCACCGGCAGCGGTGCCTCGCGATGCTGGATGATGACCGACATTGCCGAGGGCCCGTCGTACGGCTTTCGCGCCGTCAACATCTCGTAGAACATGATGCCCAGGCTGTAAATGTCGCTGCGCTGGTCGACGGGGTTGCCCTGGCCCTGCTCGGGGCTCATGTAGTAGGGCGTGCCGAAAATGGCGCCCGTACCCGTGAGGCCGGCCTGGAACTGCGCCTGCTTGGCGAGGCCGAAATCGATCAGTACCGGGCTGTCGTCCTCACGAAACATCACGTTGGTTGGCTTGAGGTCGCGGTGAAATATGCCGACCGCGTGCAACGCACCGAGCGCCTCCGCGATCACGCGGAGCCACGCGTACGCCTGTTCCGCTCCGATGCCGGCAGAGATCCGTCGCTTGAGGCTGCCCCTGCCACAGTACTCCATGGCGATGTAGGCATGATCGTCCGCGATCCCGAGGTCGTAGATCCGTACGACGTTCGGATGGTCGACCCGCGCAATCAGCTCGTATTCCTGAAGGAACCGATCAAAATGTTTTTCGCCGCCCGAGTCAGGAACCTGACGCAAAACCTTGAGTACGGCCATCCGACCTGACGACCGCTCCCGGGTCAGGTAAACGCAGGAAATCTCGCCCTCGCTGAGGGTACGGACCAGCTCGTAGGCCGGTAAACCGGGCAGTCCACCGGCGGCGCCATCGCGGATCCGCGCCCTGGCGCGATTGCTCGTGGACGCATCCGCTGACAAGGCTTGTTCGACCGCCTCGATCAGCCGCGCATGCGTCAGCGTGGACTTGGTCAGATAGTTCTCGGCTCCGGCCTTGATCGCTGCAACGACCTGACGTTCCTCACCGGTGCCGAGAAATATGATGGGCGGAAATCGCGGAGCTTCGCGCAACTGCCGGACCCAGGCCACCGCGTCGCCTTTTGCGGCCGGGTGACCGAGAAGCACGACGTCGCTGCCCGCACCCGAAAACGAAGAAGGAAGGCGGCCAGCGGCGATCGGATCGTAGTACTGCAACGCCGCATCCGGCCACCGAGCCATGATGTGGTGCCCCAGCAGGCGCCTGAAATCGGCGTGGTCATCAATGATGAAAACCCGTAACGGCGTCACTGCCGGAGTACGGGAAAAGGCTTCGTGCCCCTACGTCCGGTGTCGCGGCATCGTTCGAACATCAGGCTGTACCGGATCGCGATCGGGGAGGTATCGACTCGACGTCGGCCGAGTCGTCCTCGTGAAGTTCAGCGGCCTCGCTGTCGCGACGACTTCGTGCATCGTCGGAGCGCTCCTCCTCGAGCCGGGCCAGATATTCAGGCGTAACGTCACCGGTGACATACCGACCGGAAAAGCAAGACGTGTCGAACTCGGCTATGTCTCCGTTGTCGTAACGGACCGCCCGCACGAGATCGTCGATGTCCTGATACACGAGCCAGTCCGCGCCGATGAACCGGGCAACTTCGTCCTCGGTCCGCCCGGCGGCCACCAGTTCCCGGGCCGCGGGCATGTCGATCCCGTAAACATTCGGGTAACGAACGGGCGGTGAAGCCGAGGCGAAATAGACACGACGCGCCCCGGCTTCCCTTGCCATTTCGATGATCTGCCGGGAAGTCGTGCCGCGCACGATCGAGTCGTCGACCAGGAGCACGTTCTTGTCGCGGAATTCGAGATCTATCGCATTGAGCTTGCGGCGCACGGATTGGCTGCGGATTTCCTGTCCCGGCATTATGAACGTCCGGCCGATATATCGATTCTTGATGAAGCCCTCGCGATACTTGACACCAAGCCGATGCGCGACTTCGAGTGCGCTGGTACGGCTCGAGTCGGGAATAGGGATCACCACGTCGATGTCGTGGTCAGGGCGTTCACGAAGTATCTTTTCTGCAAGCCGCTCACCCATACGCAGACGTGACTTGTAAACCGAGATCCGGTCTATGATCGAATCGGGTCGCGCGAAATAGACGAACTCGAAAATGCACGGCGAGTAACTGCGGGCGGCGCCGCATTGCTGGCTGTGCAGCTTACCACTGCGCTCGATATATACCGCCTCGCCCGGCATGATGTCGCGAACCAACTCGAAGTTGAGCGCATCCATCGCCACGCTTTCGGAGGCAACCATGTACTCGGCTCCCTCCGGAGTTTCGCGCTTCCCGACACAGACCGGCCGGATACCGTTCGGATCACGAAACGCGACGATCCCGTGACCGATGATCATCGCAACGACAGCGTAGCCACCGCGGCAGCGCCGATGGACTCCCGCGACCGCGGCGAAAACACCCCTGGGAGTGAGCCGACGGCCGCTCTGGCGCTGCAGTTCGTCTGCAAAGACGTTCAGCAGCGCTTCGGTGTCGGAGCCGGTGTTGAGGTGTCGGCGATCGTGATTGACGAGAAGTGCCTTCAGTTCCGCCGCATTCGTCAGGTTGCCATTGTGTGCGAGACAGATGCCGTAAGGCGAATTGACGTAGAAAGGCTGCGCCTCGAGCGAGCTCGAGCAGCCCGCGGTAGGGTACCGCGTGTGGCCGATGCCAATGTTGCCCTTGAGGCGCAACATGTGCCGCTCCTGGAAGACGTCGCGCACCAGTCCGAGTGACTTGCGGCTGTAGAGAGTCCCGCCGTCCTCGGTGCTGATGCCGGCAGCGTCCTGGCCGCGATGCTGGAGGACCGTAAGTGCATCATAGATCGCCTGGTTCACGGGGCGTTGGGCGACGATGCCGACGATGCCACACACGTTGGCTCAACTCCTGGCGCTTGCGGCCTGCCCGGGCAGGTCAATGGAACTCAAGCGCGACAACCAACCGGAATACCTCATTCCCCGCTCCGCTGCCTCGCGTAACGCGTCGGCGACGGGGGCCGCATACGGTATCAGTTTCGAACGTCGCCACCAAGACGCATCTTCGAAACCCGCAACGCCCAAGGCGATGATCACGAGGGCCGCCACGAGCGCGCCGCGAACGAGGCCAAACACCATCCCGAGCAGACGATCGGCGCCCGCCAGACGAGTGCTGTGCAGGAGCATACCGAGAATCCACGCCAACAGCCCGCCGGCAATCAGTACCGCCACGAGCACGACGAGCCGGGCAAGCCACAGACGAAGCAGCTCATTGGCGACGATGCCCGCCAGATACGGCGCAAGCCAGTGCCCGAATTGCGCCGAAATCCAGATTGCGCCTATCCAGACCAGCAACGACATCGCCTCGCGGAAAAAACCGCGCAACACGCCGATGACAGACGACAGAAGGACGATGCTCACGAGGATAACATCGAACACGGCCGGTCCAGTCACGTGATCGAGTTCCTCCTGTCAGCGCGAGACGACCTGTCCTTCATGACCCGCCGCGGCAAGACGCTTTGCCAGTCTGCCGACCGCTTCCCGTGAACCGGCTGGACCGACCCGTACCCGGTACAGCGTTCGTGCCCCGCTCCTGGTCGGGCTGACGAAGGCCTCGAATCCCTGATCACGCAGCCGGGCGGACAACCGGTCAGCGTTACCTTTTTGACCGAATGTCCCGACTTGCACGACCCAGTCCTGGGAATCTTTCTGCGCGCCGGCCGGCTCGCCCTCGCCCGCTTTCGCCGTTCTTACGGCGGGTACCGGCTGCGCGCTGACCGGCGGCGCTGACACACGAGGTGCCGGAGCTGGCGCGGCGGCAACCGCCGGCAATTGCGCCCGACCGGCGCCAATTCCGGTTTGCTTCTGCGGCGTCTCTGCGGGCACCTCGGCGCCGCCGGTTGCAGGCACCGCTGCCGCGCTGCCCGCCGGTTCGACCGCCTCTGGCTTGTCGAGGTGAAAGGTATGGGTGCGCAATTCGTCGCCCCGCTGGCCCGGAGGCGGCGACACCTCGACTGGCTGCGAGGGCCCACCGTCCAGAATCATCGGACCGACCACAACAAGCGCAAGGATCAGGACACCGGCCCCGATCATCCGTTCCTGCAACCTGCGATCCATGATTAGCTGGGGGTTCCGCCGCCTGGCGCTTCAGTATATGCCAAGCCAGCGCAGCGCGGGCCCGACTATCCGGAACGAGCCGCAGACAACTATTCGTCCGTCAGTCCCGGTCAGTTCACCGGCCCTCGCCAACGCCTCTTCCACGGAGGGTACCGCGGTCACGTCATCGATACCGAAACCACGCAGACGCGCGGCGATGGTTTCGGCAGTCTGTGCCCGCGCATCCTCGACCGTGCACACCACCCACCGTCGCGCGATGCACCCCAGCTGCTCCGGGAACGCCTCGAGACTCTTGTCGCCGAGCAGCCCCAATACGATTGTCGTATCCGGGACAGGAGACAGCGTGTCGAGCTGCGCGCGCAGCGTAGCAACGGCCTGGGCATTATGGGCGACATCCAGGATCCATTGCTGGACGCGCTGGACGAGCTGGAAACGCCCGGGCTGTGCGGCACCCGCAACCGCCGCGTTGACCCTGGCGGGTTCCGCGATGAGAGAAGCGTCGTGTTGCTCGATGGCCGCCAGCGCAACGCTGACGTTGCGCAATTGCGCGGCTGTCGCCGCCGGGGGATACGCAAGGCCCGTCAACGAGCGCCGCTCGCCCCGCCAGGTCCAGCACGGCCGGGATGGCGTGAAGTCAAACTGCTCCCCAAGACAGCGCAGCGCAGCACCGCGTTCCAGGGCCGCGCGACGAATTGCATCGGGCACTGGCCAGTCACCGTAGAACCCCGCGCGTCCGGGGCGGAGGATACCCGCCTTCTCGGCCGCGATCGCCTCGACGGTATCGCCGAGATACTGCTGGTGATCCAGACTGACCGTTGTGATCAATGCGTAGTCGGCATCGATGATGTTTACGGCATCGAGGCGGCCACCCATCCCGACCTCGAGCACCCACGCATCACAGCCGCGCGACCGGAACAGGTCCAGCGCCGCGAGCGTGCCAAACTCGAAAAAGGTCAGCGGGACTGCGCCTCTGGCCGCCTCCACCCGCTCGAAAGCGTTCACCAGTTCTTCATCGCTGACCGCGCGCCCATTGATGCGGACGCGCTCGTTATAGGTCAGCAGATGCGGTGACGTATAGACGCCGGTGATTCGCCCCGCCGCCAGCAGAAATTGCTCCAGCAACCCGGCCGTCGATCCCTTGCCGTTGGTGCCGGCAACCGTGAATACCGGGCCGCCCGGTCGCGGACACGCAAGCCGATTGGCCACGGCCCTGACCCGGTCCAGACTCAGGTCGATCGAGCGCGGGTGCAGTGACTCCTGCCACCGGAGCCACTGCGCGAGAGAGCGCCTGGTCATCGCCGAGTCAGCCTTCCGGAGGCGGTCGCTTGGTCAGCTTCGCCAGAATGGCAGCAATCTCGTCACGCATGGAACGGCGATCGACGATCATGTCGATGGCGCCGTGTTCCAGCAGGAACTCGCTGCGCTGAAACCCCTCCGGAAGTGTCTCGCGCACGGTCTGCTGTATGACGCGGGGGCCGGCGAACCCGATCAGCGCCTTCGGCTCGGCGATGT
>CAZFWB010000153.1:0-8028 GCA_964522655.1 uncultured Chromatiaceae bacterium
GGCCGCTGTTCTTCCAGCCGCCGAAGGGCATGCCCACGAAATGCCTCGCCGTGGTGTTGATCCAGACGAATCCCGACTGGAGCTTTCGAGCCATGCTCATCGCGGTCTTCAGGTCCTGTGTCCAGACGCCGGCGGCCAGGCCGTACTCGGTAGCGTTGGCCATCTCGGCCGCCTCCTCCGCGGTGCGCCATTTGAGTATCGACAGCAGCGGGCCGAATACTTCCTCGCGCGCAACGCGCATGGCGGGCGTGACATTCGCATACACGGTGGGCCTGATCCAGTAACCGCGGCGAAATGCCTCACCTTCTGGACGCACACCACCTGTGAGCAGCTTCGCGCCCTCGGTATTTGCGGATTCAATGTACGCGAGCACGCGCCCGTAATGGCCGGCCGAATTCACGGGGCCCATCTGCGAGGCGGGATCCAGCGGGTCGCCGACCCTGATCGCGGCGACCTGCGCGACGATGCGCTCGACCACCTCGTCGTGCAGCGATTCGTGCAGCAGCAGCCGGCTGTTGGAGCCGCAGGACTGCCCGGCCCAGGCGAAGTTCATGCCGCGCACGGCAGCGTCCGCGACCCGCGCCGGCTCGGCGTCGGGAAACACGATCATGGGGTTCTTGCCGCCAAGTTCCAGCGACAGGTGCTTGACGGCAACTTCGGCTGCCGCGCGCTGGATGGCCAGGCCCGTCTGCACCGATCCGGTGAAGCCGATACGCCACACGCGCGGGTGTCGCACCAGCGCGTCTCCGGTCGGCACGCCGGGGCCGTGCAGGATGTTCACCAGCCCCGGGGGCAGCACCTCGCGGCAGATCTCCCCGATGATGCCCGCTGACAGGGGGCTGGTCTCCGGCGTCTTGACGATGACCGCGTTGCCCGCCATCAATGGCGCCGCCAGGTGCGCGCCGGTGAACAGGAACGGGTGATTGAACGGCACGATGCGGGCCACGACACCGTAAGGCTCGCGCAGGGAAAAGTGAATGCCGTCCGGCGTGGCAGGCACGCTGTCGCCCTTGATCTCCATCCCGAGCCCGGAGAAGAAGTCGATGTAGTTGGCCGCCACCTCGACGTCGCGGCCGAGGCTGCCGATCGTGTTGCCGGTATCGGCCGCTTCGAGCGGCAGGATGTCGGCCGCTCTCGCGCGCATCGCGCTGGCCAGCCGTCGCAGGGTGTCGCGCCGTTCCCACACGGAGCGCGCGCCCCAGTCCGCCTGCGCCGCCTCGGCCGCCCGCACCGCGCGATCGACGTCCTCGGCTGTCGCGACCGGCACGCGGCCGTGCACCTCCTCCGTCGCCGGATTGACCGAATCGAGCCACTGCCCGCTTGCGCCCGGAACGAACTCCCCGCCGATGAAGAGCAGCCGGTCACCGAATTTGAGACTCACGGCCGTTACCTCGTTGCTGACACCCGATCAAGGCGGGTCATTGTGACCGGCCCGGCCCGCGAGCGTGCAGCCCGCTGCGGCGGCGTCCGCAGGTCGGAAGAGGACGGCGGGAGAATCAGGGACAGTGACCTCAATTCCCGAGATGGCGCTGCCGCATGCATATCGCGATCCACAGGAATTGCGGTCACTGTCCCTGATTCTGATTTCCTCGCTCCCGCCGCCGGCGGCAGCGCTCGAGTGCGGCCAGTTTTTCTTCTCTGGTGGCGGCCGGCCATGCGGCGAGTTCCGCCAGCGACCGCAAGCAGCCGATGCACAGGCCGTCGGCGTCGATGCAGCAGATGCCGACGCAGGGACTCGGTATGTCGTCAATTGGTGGCGCGCCAGGATCCATCACGATGACATGATGCCGCCTGCCATTGCCCTTATCCAGCCGGGACGATCGGCGTGCCAAACCGGGCTGCAAGCGGCCGTTGTCGTTGCCGAGACAAAGACGGCAGAACGTCAGTGACAACCAGAACAAGCGCCGGAACTTATCGGGGCGACCGTAATCGACAGCACTTTGGTGCTGCTGTTCGCAAGAGCGTCTGTCACCTGCACGGTGAAGATGAATGGTGACCCCACGACGCTGCCCGGCGTGCCGCTCAGCGAGCCGTCCGCAGCCAGGGTGATGCCCGGCGGCAGGTCGCCGCTCACCTTGATCCACGAATAGGGGCCAAGGCCACCGCTCGCCGCCAGCGCCTGCGAGTACCACTCATTCACTCGTCCACCCGGGAGCGACTGCGTCGCCACGACCAGCGGGGGCACGAGACTCGCGAGCGCCGGATCGGCCTGTATCAGCCCGGCACCGGATTCGAAGTCCAGCCCCGGGCTGCCCATGTCGATCGCCGTGTCCTGCAGCGCCGCATAGACCTGCGCCGCGGTGAGGCTCGCGTCGAAGCTCCGCAACAGCGCCGCGACCGCAGCGGCGTGCGGGGCCGCCGCTGAGGTCCCGAAGAAGTTCGGCCAGCCATTGCCCTCGTAGTCGCTGCCGAAGAAGGTGTTATCGCCGCCATCCGGGGCGACGATTTCCGGCTTCTGGCGCAGCACGAAAGTCGCGTTGCCCGACTGGTCGCGCAGTATCGGTGTGCCGCCAGCGGAGGAAAAATACTCGAGCTGCGGCGGGCTGACGCCAAACGCCGGGGTGTGTGAATAGCGCGCTGCACCGACCGCCACCGCGCCCGCGGCGTTCGCGTGGCCGTAGAGCGTGGCGGAACTGGTCGCGTACTCGTTGACCGTCATGCTGCCGAAATAGACGTACTTGATCGTCCCGGGCGGCGGCCCGGCCTCGAGCCTGATACCGAGCTGGTAGTTTCTCGGCTGGCCGGAAAAATTCGTGTAGGCAAAGACCTCCACCGGGTCGCCGCCGATGTTGTTGTCGACGCCGCCGGCGAGTGCGAAACCATTCTGCGAATACAGGATGATGTCGAGGTCGCTCGCCGCGCCCGGGCTGCCACTCACGGAAAAGAACGGCTGGTCCCACTGCAGGACGAAAATCACCTGCGTTTGCGCCGGGATGGTCACCTGCTGCAGGGTGTCCACGCCGGCGTCGGGATTGAAATCGTGCCGCGTCACGCCCGAGACCAGCGCGGGAGCAAACGCAGCCTCGTAGGACTGGCGTGCGTCGTTGCCCGCGGATGAAAAATAGGCGACGCCGGCGGCGTTGACGTTGTCCACCGCCTGGGCGATCACGCCATCCTGGAACATGGGTTCGGCGAAATAGATCACGTCGTCGTTGATCACCTGCGCGCCGGCCATGGCTGCCAGCTCCTCGATGCCGCCGGCAAAATCGGCAATGCCGCCGAAAGCGGTATGAAACGCCTGCGCGGCGCCGGGTGCGACGTCGTGGACGATCTGCATCATGGCGCGCCCCTCGTCCGAACCGGAGCCGCAGCCCGGCTCCTCGGCGAGCACGGTGACGGCAGGCGGAAGATCGCCGGTGGCGACATCTCCGGCCGCACCGCCCAGGCAGTCATAACTATCCGACAGCGAGCCGACGGTGACCCCGGCGCCATCCGCCGCGAACAGCGCCCGCGTCGTGTCGGCCCCGAGCGCGGCGTCGCCCTGGCTGGTTACGGAGCCCGCGCGACGCTGCGCATACGCAAGCCGGGCGAGGCGCAGCCCGGCGAGGCCGGCCGCAACGTCCAGCGATGAGATCGGCAGCAGGCCGGACACGTAGCGGCCATAGACGGCCGGATGCTGCAGGCCCAGAGCAACGAGCGCGTCACGCAACGCGTACGCATCGCCCGACGCGACCGCGTCGATGACGACGCTGCCGTCTCGAACGCGGGCGAGCGGATTGACGGAGACGAACGGGCGGGCGGGTGTTCGTGCCCGGTGCGCGCGATGCTCGAAAAGCAGCTCGACCAGTTCGAGACCGAGCCGGGCCATGGGCCCGTTCTTCCCGCGCAGGTCGGGCCCTGCAAAGGCTTCGAGGACAGGCCGGTTCGCTGCACCGGAGGGAGCTCCCGCTTCGAGAGCGCCGACATCGGCGCCCTGCACCGCCCAGCACGCGAGCGTGCCCACGGCCAGGCCGGCCAGCTGGAAAATCCGTCGACCGGTTGACGATCGCATCGAAACCTCCGCTGCGGTGCGGACAGGTTTAGGCAGCTTCAGCGAGACGGCGGCACAGCCTGCGCCCCGTTGCCACGAATGCGCCAGTCACCCCCGCGGCTTGCTGAGAAGACCGCGACCATCTCGCGGCGACTATAGCACGGCCGGCAGCCCCGCCCTCAGTCCTCGTCCTGCCGGAAGCGCTCGTGCAGTACCACCGGCGCCGCGGGGCGCGTGTAGCAATGGGGACAGTTACCTCAATTCGTGAATCGGCGTTTTTGCATGCGTGTTGCGATCCATGGGAATTGAGGTAACCGTCCCCAGCTTCCCAACGGTAACGCGCGCGTCGCTCCTACTTCGGTGGCGCGGGCTTCTGCGTTCGCGCGTAGTGCTCGAGGCTGGACAGGCTCGGCTCGCCGCTCCACTTCTCCGGTGCGTTGAAGTACTTGGCGTAGTGCTTCTCCGCGTAGTCGAGCACGGAGCGCCCGAAGATCTCGTCGAGGTTCTGCGTCGTGCCCATGAAACAGTTGTACAGGCAGAAGCCGGGTGCCTGTCCCATGAGCATCCACGGCAGCCACGGCGTCACGCGATTCCAGGTGCCACGGTAATCCAGGGTGGTGAGTCTGGGGTTCTGCATGTCCTCGGCGCGGACGTGGTGGGCGAAATACTCCGAGACCTGGGCGGTCGGACCGGAGGACTCACGCGGCCACTTGTCCGGCTGCAGGGCGTTCGGATAGGCGAGGTGGATGTGGATCTCCATCTCCAGCCAGTCGCCGTGCTGGTACCAGGGCAGTATGAATGGCGGACGCTTCGGCGGCGGACCCTCCTTGTTGAGACCGCCGAACGAGGGCGGCAGCGGGAAGTACTCCTCGATCAGGTAATTGAACGGGTCGTTGTCGACGTGCACCGGTTTGACGACTTCGCCGGTAATCGAGTTCTTCCATTCCGTCAGCACTTCACCGCTTCGCAGATCGGTGTACAGGATGATCTCGCGGCACAGCCGCTCGATTGCGCCGTCCGGGCGCTGGTTGAGGCGGATCACGCCGAATCCCTGCGAGCCGATCAGATCGACGACACGCTTGCCCGGCTGTACCGCGTTCACGTAGCCCTTGAACCAGAAATATTTCTGCTTGCCCCAGTCCGTATTGCCCTGGAGGCGCGCATAGACCATCTGGTTACCCTTGCCGGTACGCAGGTCGAGAAACGGGCCCTCGATCGCCGGGCCCTTGCCGCCGACGCTGGCGCTGGCAGTGGCTGGTCTCGGGTAGGCGCCAAGCGCGAGCGTCATCGCGCCGGCGGCGCCCACGGAAGCGAAAGACAGCACGTCCCTGCGGGTGGTCTGCATCGGAGTTTCCCCTGTGTTCGGTTTTTCTTGTCTCGTCCCGGCAACGTGCGCCGGCACAGGTGCGCATCATGGCGGCGGAATCCGCCCGGATCAACCGCCCCGCACCGCTGCTACGACGCGCTGGCGGCACCCCGCGCATTGCGGCCAAAGACCAGCAGCGCGACCGCGAGCATGAACATCAGGGCGTTGGACGCCGCCATGTACAGGAACGGCCCGACGGGGCGCCAGTTGTCGAACAGCCAGCCACCGACCAGGCCCACGACCATGATGCCCACCGCGCCGAACAGGCTGAACAGCCCCAGCACCGCGCCGCGCCCCCGGTCCGGGGCCTCCTTGCCGATCAGCGAGGTAGCCGAGATGTTCGCGCCCATCTCCCCGGCCCCGACGAAGGCCGCGGCAACATACATCTCCCAGCCCAGCGGGTTGTCGAGCAGCCCCAGTGAGGCATAGCCGATAAACGCCACCGTCATGCCGAGCGCAAGCCCCTTCACCCGGTCGATGCGGTCGAGCACGATGCCGAAGATCACCGCCCAGGGCAGCGCGAACGCCTGGATCACAATGTAGAAGGTGGTCGCCTTGATGGTCGCCTCCGCGGCGGTCATGCCCTGCGCCATGCCCTCGCGCACCAGCCACAGCGTCAGGAACTGGCTCACGACGGCGAGATCTGCACGAGAAACGAAGGCCGCGGCATAGCCCAGCGCCACCCGCGGCATGCGCGCCGCCGCGAGACCGATCTTCAGCGTGGCGAGCAGCGGCTCGCGCTGCGAGACCTGGGACGGAGCGCCCGGTTTCAGGCCCCAGAGAAGAATCATGCCGAGCAGCAGACACGTGGCCGTCAGGCACCAGTAGGCGTAGCGGCCGGCGATCGTGGGGTCGAAGCCCATCTCGATGAAGCGCTGCGGTAGGCCGCCGATCAGGCGCGGCAGGCTGGCGATGCCCACGCCGTTGAAGATGAATACCGCGGCAATCATCTTGGCGCGGGTGACATCCAGCGGGTAGTCATTGGCCACCGAGGAGAGCATCACGTTCACGCAGGCCACGCCGCTGGCGATGAACAGCCGGAACAACACCAGTTCCAGTTTCACCGCATCCAGGTCCCCGGACGCGAGCGGATACAGGCAGTAACCGACCGCGAGCAGCGCGAAGCCCGTGGCGAACACCGGCGGGCGGCCGATGCGGTCCGAGATCGCCCCCGCGAGCCCGACCAGGGTCAGCACCACCAGTTCCTGCACCACCAGCAGTGTGCCGGTAAGGGCGCCCTGCTCGTTCGGCGGGATCCGCAGCATCTCGTTGAAGAGATACGCCTGCATGATGCCGACCGAGTTCATCATCGCGATGCTGAAAAACGAGATGAAGAACAGCGTGAAGACATGCCGGCGCTCGACGCCGGCGCGCATTCGCAGCGGACCGATCTTCAGCCCGCCGGGCTGTTCCGCAACGCTTGCGGCTTCGGGGAGGGGAGCGGCACTCATCGGGAACGGCCCTTAAGGTGGCGAACGGCGCATGGTGGGGCATGGCTGCGCCGGCCACAAATCCGCCGGCACGGGCTGACCATACCGTGATCCTCGCACCCGTCCGGCGCCGGCCGGCATCTGACACGACGCGGCGCAGGCATTATGCTTGTGCGATCCGCCAGCCACGGGATCAGCACCGATGAAAGTTCTGAAACGCCTGCTCGCCGGCATCGGCATCCTCGTACTGGTCATCGGCGGCGCCACCTACTGGTTGCTTGCCCGCGGCGGCGCGTTCAGGGATATCGCACCGCATTTTACCGGCCGTTGCGAGGCGCTGCCGCTTTCCGGCAGCAGCGAGGACATCCTGGTGGATCGTGAGCGCGGCATCGCCTATCTCTCCCTCATGGATCGCCGGAGCATCGTCGAGGGCAAGGACGTGCAGGGCACGGTCGCGCGCGTTGATCTCAACGCGCGCCCCTACGCAGCCGCGGACGCGCTGCTGAGCAAACCGGCCAGCCTGCGTCCGCATGGGATGAGCCTGTACGTGGACCCGGCTGGTACGCGATGGCTGTTCGTGATCAACCACGGCAAGGACCGCAGCACCGAGCCGGAGGCAGTAGAGCTGTTCACCGAGACCGCGCCGGGGGCCTACAGCCACGTCGAGACTTTCCGGGGACCGCAGCTGCACTCTCCGAACGACCTGGTTGCCGTCGGCCCGCGGCAGTTCTACGTCGCCAACGACAGGGCGCTCGGTGGCGCCTTCGCGGGCATCCTCCAGCAGGCCGGCATCGGCGGCTCGCCGCTCAGCTATTTCGACGGGACCGAGGCGCGCTATGTCCTCGAGGACATCGCCGCCGGTGGCGGCATCAACGCCTCCGCCGACCGTCGCACACTCTACGTCGCCGAGACGACCGGCAAGCGACTTCGCGTTCTCGACCGCAATGATGACGGCAGCGTGACGGAGCGCATGCGGGTACCGATCGACACATCGCCGGACAACATCGACGTCGCCGCCGACGGCAGCCTGTGGGTGACCGGGCACGCCAACACGCTCGCGCTCATCCGCCACTTCATCGGCGGCACGCCCGCCCCCACCCAGGTGTGGCGCGTCGCTCTCGGGAAAGACGCGGCCGACCGCGTCGAGGAGGTCTACCTCGACGACGGCACGCAGATGTCAGCGGGAAGCGTTGGCGCCACGTGGAACGACCTGCTGCTGATCGGCTCCATCACCGAGCGCAAGATCCAGATCTGCGAGCGCG
>CAZFWB010000154.1:0-3835 GCA_964522655.1 uncultured Chromatiaceae bacterium
CGCGCTCGCCCTGCATCATCTTGCTCACCGGGATGCCGGTGGCGCGCGAGACGACCTCCGCGATCTCCTCGGCGCCGACCTGGGTGCGCAGCAGCTTGTTGGGCGTGGCGTTCTCGCCGGCCTGCTCGGCCATCTTCAGCTGGCCTTCGAGCTGCGGCAGCTTGCCGTATTGCAGCTCGGCGACCTTGTCGAGCTGGCCCTTCCTCTGGAACTCGGCCATCTGCGCGCGCAGCGCGTCGATCTCTTCCTTGATGTGGGCCGAGCCGGCGGCCTTGGACTTCTCGGCCTTCCAGATCTCCTCGAGGTCGTTGTACTCGCGCTGCAGCTTGGCGAGCTCTTCCTCGATGAGCTGCAGGCGCTTCTGCGAGGCCTCGTCCTTCTCCTTCTTCACCGCCTCGCGCTCGATCTTGAGCTGGATCATGCGGCGGTCGAGCCGGTCCATCACCTCCGGCTTGGAGTCGATCTCGATCTTGATCTTGGCCGCCGCCTCGTCGATCAGGTCGATCGCCTTGTCGGGCAGGAAGCGGTCGGTGATGTAGCGGTGGCTGAGCTCGGCCGCGGCGACGATCGCCGGGTCGGTGATCTCCACGCCGTGGTGCAGCTCGTACCTCTCCTGCAGCCCGCGCAGGATGCCGATGGTCGACTCGACCGAGGGCTCGCCCACCAGCACCTTCTGGAAGCGCCGCTCGAGCGCGGCGTCCTTCTCCACGTACTTGCGGTACTCGTCGAGCGTGGTCGCGCCCACGCAGTGCAGCTCGCCGCGGGCGAGCGCGGGCTTGAGCATGTTGCCCGCGTCCATGGCCCCTTCCGCCTTGCCGGCGCCGACCATGGTGTGCAGTTCATCGATGAAGAGGATGACCTGGCCTTCCTGCCTGGCGAGATCGTTCAGCACCGCCTTCAGGCGTTCCTCGAACTCGCCGCGGTACTTGGCGCCCGCGATGAGCGCCCCGAGGTCGAGCGCGAGCAGCCGCTTGTTCTTCAGCCCCTCGGGCACCTCGCCGTTGACGATGCGCTGGGCAAGTCCTTCCACGATCGCCGTCTTGCCCACGCCGGGCTCGCCGATCAGCACGGGATTGTTCTTGGTGCGCCGCTGCAGCACCTGGATGGTGCGGCGGATCTCGTCGTCGCGCCCGATCACCGGGTCGAGCTTGCCCTGCGCGGCCCGGTCGGTCAGGTCGACGGTGTATTTCTCGAGCGCCTGGCGGGTGTCCTCCGCGTTCGGATCCTGCACCTTCGCGCCGCCGCGCAGTTCCCCGATCGCCTTGTCGACCGCGCCCTTCACGACGCCGGCCTCGGCAAGGATGCGGCCGAGCGTGCCCTTCTCGCCGCAGGCGGCGAGCAGGAACAGTTCGCTGGAGAGGTACTGGTCGCCGCGCTGCTGCGCAAGCTTGTCGGTCAGGTTCAGGAGCTTGCCGAGATCGCCGGAAACGAGCACCTCGCCGCCACTGCCTTCCACGGTCGGGAGCCGGTCGAGCGCCTCGCCGAGGCGCGAACGCAGCAGGTCCACGTTGGCTCCGGCCTTGGCAAGCAGGGGGCGCACGGTGCCGCCGTCCTGGTCGAGCAACGCCAGCATGACGTGCAACGGCTCGATGAACTGGTGGTCGCGGCCGACGGCGAGCGATTGGGCGTCGGCCAGCGCCAGCTGGAATTTACTGGTGAGCTTGTCCATCCGCATCGGGCGGGCTCCGGAAATTCGGCTTCCCGGACAAAATGGGGCGCAGCGGCTGCAATTTCAACCGTTTGCCGGGGCCGGGTTTGGCATATTCGGCTTTTTCAATGCGTAATAAGCCAATGCGGCCCCGCTATTCGAGCCAGATCAGCGTCGCCTGCCGCCCGCAGGGGCCGTCCCGGCGATGGGAGAAAAACCGGTCCGGATCGGCGTAAGTGCACAGCTCGCCACCGAACACGCGGCCGATCCCGGCGGCAGCGAGTCGCGACCGCGCGAGGCCCACGAGATCGAGCTGCCAGCGTCCGCGTGGGTTGGCGCTGAACGCGTCCGCGGCGCGCGGATCGCCACACAGGAACTGCTCGCGCACCTCCGCGCCGACCTCGTAGGCCGCGGCGCTGATGGCCGGGCCGATCCACACGAGCAGTCGCTCGGGCGGCACCCCGCGGCGCAACAGCGCGGCGACGGTTGCTTCGAGCACACCGGCGGCAAGCCCGCGCCAGCCGGCGTGGGCGGCGGCCACGTGGCTCGCCCGATCGTCGCAGAAGAGCACCGGCAGGCAGTCCGCAGTCAGCAGGGCGCAGACCTGGCCGGGAGCGCCGGCAATCATCGCGTCGGCGGCAACCCCGCCCTCGTCGCGGCTGGCGTCAGCGACTGTCGCGCCGTGCACCTGGCGCAACCATAAAGGCTCGGCCGGCAGAGCCAGGTCGCGACGCAGGCGGGCCCGGTTCTCGCGCACGCAAGCCGGGTCGTCACCTACGTGCTCAGCGAGATTCAGGCTGGCGAAGGCCCCGACACTCACGCCGCCGGCACGCGTCGTGGCCACCGCCCGCACCCGTTCGGGGGCCGGCCAGTCGGGTCGGATCACGGCCGCTAGCCGGGCCACACCAGCGATTCCAGCCGCGCCGCCTCGGGCGCTCCCCCGGCCAGCAGGACCAGCAGCGCGCGCATGTCGGAGGGCAGCGGCGCGGCAATGTCCAGCAACTGGCCGCTGCCCGGGTGACGAAAGCGGATGGCGCTGGCATGCAACGCCTGGCGACGGAAGCCGCGCAGGGCGTCGACCAGCGCCGGCTCGGCCCGTGCCGGCAGCCGCGGCCGCCGCCCGTAGGCCGGGTCGCCTACGATCGGAAAGCCCAGATGCGCGAGGTGCACGCGGATCTGGTGGGTGCGCCCGGTGTCGAGCTGCACGGCGAGAAAAGAGTGGGCCGCGAAGCGTGCCAGCACGCGGTAGTGCGTGCGCGCCGCGCGTCCGCCATGGGTCACGGCCATTCGCGTGCGTTGCAC
The DNA here is from genome assembly GCA_964522655.1 of uncultured Chromatiaceae bacterium. Lineage (GTDB taxonomy): Bacteria > Pseudomonadota > Gammaproteobacteria > Steroidobacterales > QUBU01. The sequence continues at coordinate 2,951 of CAZFWB010000154.1, forward strand.
CGGGTGCCGTCCGATCGGCGCCTCCACCGTGCCGCCGGCGGTCACCACGCCGTTCACGATCGCGCGGTACTCGCGGCGGATGCGCCGTTGCTGCAGGTCGCGGGTGAGATGCGTATGCGCGGCGAGCGTCTTCGCCACCAGAATCAGGCCGCTGGTGTCCTTGTCGAGCCGGTGCAGGAGGCCGCTGCGCGGCAGCCCGGCCAGCGACGGCGCGTAGTGTCGCAGACCGTTCTCGAGGGTTGCATCGCGGTTGCCGGCGCCCGGATGCACGACCACGCCCGCCGGCTTGATGACGACCAGCACCTCGTCGTCCTCGTACGCAACCTCGAAGGCCACCGCCTGCGCCGCCACGGTGTGCGCAGCCTCGACCTCGGCTGCAATTCTCACCTCCTGCCCGGTCGCAACAGGCGTGCGCGGCTCCGGCTGCCTGCCGTCGAGCAGCACGCAGCCGGCGAGTATCCAGCCCTTGATCCGCGAGCGCGAGTAATCGGGCAACATCTCGGCGAGCACCTGGTCGAGCCGGCGGCCCTCCTGCCCGGCGGGAATAGTGACCTGATGCGTGACGAGACTCATACAATGGAATTGTAGGTGCTCGCAGGCGCCGGTTCAGCCAGCACCGCTGGCGGCGATCGCCGTTCCGCCCGCCTGCGCCGCGACGCCTGCGCGCCGCTTGACGGTCGTCCATGGCCATCTTGACTTTGCGACGGCGGTCCCGTGCTGACGTTCGTGCCAGGGAAGCCGGCGGGACGCTCTGTAACGGGCGTGCGAAGCCAGCGCAGCAGGACGCGAAGCGCAGCCGAGCCCGAGCGAACGGAGCACATGGATGTGCGTAGTGAGCGTCCCGGCGCAGAGCGTCCCGCCGGCTCGTTCCCCGCAGCCTCTCTC
>CAZFWB010000154.1:3935-7331 GCA_964522655.1 uncultured Chromatiaceae bacterium
GGGGCGCCCGGCCCCTTCCGCTATACTCTGGCGCCTCGCCAACCACGCCAGGCCCATCCGGATCCATCTTGCAGCTGCACGACCGTCACCGATTCCGCCCGGCAGCCGGCCGCGGGCCGGCGCTGGCCGCTATTGTCGCGCTCGCGCTCGCCGGTTGCGCCGGCGATAACGAGCGCGAGCTGCGCTCCGGCGCCGAACAGGTGTTCGAGAAGGCCAGGTCCGCGATGGAAAGCGGCAACTACCGCAACGCGATCACCTACTACGAGGCGCTCGAGGCGCGCTACCCCTTCAGCAACCAGGCGAAGCAGGCGCAGCTCGATCTCATTTACTGCTATTACAAGAACGGCGAACGCGAGGGCGCGATCGACGCGGCCACGCAGTTCGAGCGCGAGAACCCGACTCACCCGCGCGTGGATTACGCCCTGTACATGCGCGGCCTCGCCAACTTCCGCGGCCAGCGCAACGTCTTGCATCGCATGTTCGGCGTGGATCTAGCCCGCCGGCCGCCGGAGGGGGCGCGTGAGTCATTCTCGGCGTTCTCGCAGCTGCTGCAGCGTTTTCCGTCGAGCCGCTACGCGCCGGACGCGCGCCAGCGCATGATCTTCCTGCGTAACCGGCTCGCTGACCACGAGAACCACGTGGCCCGGTACTACCTCGAGCGCGGAGCCTATCTCGCGGCGCTGAATCGGGCCAAATTCGCAATGCAGGCCTACGATGGCGCGCCCGCCGTCGCCGAGTCGCTGCGCATCATGATCGACTCCTATCGCGCCCTCGGGATGGAGGACCTGGCCGAGGACACGCGCAGCGTTCTCGCCGACAGTTTTCCCGCGGCGGCGGTGGCGCAACGACAAGAAGAAGAGAAACCGTGGTATCGCTTCTGGTGAAATGGGGACATTCCTGATTTTGTTCTGCGGCGCTTTCTCAACCGTGGTCAGCGGGACAAAATCAGGAATGTCCCCATTTCCCCGTCCCCGCCGAACGGCGAAGAACCTTATTTAATGCCCGTAGCCCGAGGTGATCGGGTAACGCCAGTCGCGGCCGAACGCGCGGCTCGTGATGCGCACCCCGGGCGCCGCCTGGCGGCGCTTGTATTCCGCGCGGCGCACCATCTCCAGCACGCGCGCGACCGTGGCGCGGTCGAAACCGGCCTCTGCGATGTCGTCCACCGAGCGATTCTCGAGCATGAGCGCGTCCAGGATCGGATCGAGCACCTCGTAGGGCGGCAGCGAATCGGTGTCCTTCTGGTCCGGCCGCAGTTCGGCCGACGGAGCGCGGGTCAGCACCCGCTCCGGGATCACCGGGGAGAGGGTGTTTCGATACCGCGCGAGCCGATAAACGAGCGTCTTGGTGCAGTCCTTGATCGGCGCGAAGCCGCCCACCATGTCGCCGTACAGCGTGGCATAGCCGACCGCCATCTCGCTCTTGTTACCGGTGGCGAGCACCATGCGCCCGGTCTTGTTGGAAATCGCCATGAGCAGCAGCCCGCGGCAGCGCGACTGGATGTTCTCCTCCGTCGCGTCCTCCGGCAGACCGGCGAACAGCGGCGCGAGCGAGCTGCGCACCGACGCAACGATGCTCTCGATGGGGATGATCTCGTGACGGACACCCATGGCGGCGGCCTGCGCTCGCGCGTCCTCGATGCTGATCTCCGCCGTGTAACGGTACGGCATCATCACGGTCTCCACCGCGCGAGCCCCCAGCGCGTCGACCGCGATTGCCAGCGTCAGCGCGGAGTCCACGCCCCCTGACAACCCGAGGACACCGCCGCGGAAACCGTTCTTGCCCACGTAGTCGCGCACGCCGGTCACCAGCGCGGTGTAGATGCTTTCGTCCTCGTTCGCCACCGGCGCAAGGTCGCCGCGCACCGGCACCAGCGCCGCACCGTCGACGGTGAGCTCGCAGGCGAACAGGCCCTCGCGGAAGGCCGGCGCGCGCATCACGGTGCCGGCGGCCGGGTCCACGAGGCAGGAACCGCCGTCGAACACGAGCTCGTCCTGGCCGCCGACGAGGTTGGCATAGGCGAGCGGAAGGCCGGTTGCGCGCGCACGCGCCAGCAGCACCTCCTCGCGCCGCAACTGCTTGCCCGCCTCGAACGGCGAGCCGTTCAGGACGACGGCGAGGCGGGCGCCGGCCTCGCGAAGCTCCCGGCAGGGCTCATCCTTCCAGACGTCCTCGCAGATGCCGATGCCGACGGGCAGGCCGCGCACGTCGGCCACCACCGGCGATTCGCCGGCCCGGAAGTAGCGCTGCTCGTCGAACACGCTGTAGTTCGGCAGCGCCCGTTTGCGGTAGTTGGCCCGTCGCGAGCCATCCGCGAACAGAGCAGCGGCATTGAAGATCGCTCCGCCGGAGTACTCGGGATACCCGACCAGGGCGGCGATCCCGCCGGTGGCGGCCCGCACCGCCTCCAGGCCGGCGGCGACCTGACGGCGCATGCCGGCGTGGAACAGCAGATCCTCCGGCGGATACCCGCACAGGGCGAGCTCCGGAAACAGGACGAGGTCGGCACCCAGGTCGCGCGCCTCGCCGATCGAGGCAACGATGCGCGCCACGTTGCCCGGCACGTCGCCGACCAGGAGGTCGAGCTGCGCGAACGCGATTTTGTAGGTGCCGGTCATTCGGTTTCGGAAACCCGGCGATGGGAGAGCAGAACCCCCCGGCGCTTAATGGGGGTTTCCGAAACCGAATGACCGGCACCTATCACAACAACTCGAGCATGGCGCTGCCGAGCTCCGCCGGCGAGCGCACCGTGCGCACCCGCGCTTCCTCGAGCGCCTCGTATTTCGCCGTCGCGGTACCCGCACCGCCGGCGATGATCGCACCCGCATGGCCCATGCGCTTGCCGGGCGGCGCCGTGACGCCTGCGATGTAAGCCACTACCGGCTTGCTCAGATGGTCGCGGATGTGGTGCGCCGCCGCCTCCTCGTCCGTGCCGCCGATCTCGCCGACGAGGATGATGCCCTCGGTGCTGGGATCCTCCTCGAACAGCTGCAGGCAGTCGATGAAGTTCATGCCGCGGATGGGATCCCCGCCGATGCCGATGCAGGTGCTCTGGCCCAGCCCGTTGCAGGTGGTCTGGTACACCGCCTCGTAAGTGAGCGTGCCCGAGCGCGACACGATGCCGACCCTGCCGGGCTTGTGGATGAAACCGGGCATGATGCCGATCTTGCACTCCCCCGGCGTGATGATGCCCGGGCAATTGGGTCCGATCAGCCGGCAGCGGTACTCACGCAACACCGCCTTGACCTTGACCATGTCCTGCACCGGAATGCCCTCCGTGATGCAGACCACCAGTTCCACGCCGGCCTCCGCCGCCGCGAGCACCGCATCGGCCGCACCCGGGGCGGGGACGAAGATCACGCTCACCGTGGCGACGGTCGCTGACACCGCCTCCGG
>CAZFWB010000154.1:7341-7927 GCA_964522655.1 uncultured Chromatiaceae bacterium
TAGACCGGCAACCCGAGCTGGCTCTCCCCGCCGCGCCCTGGCGTCACGCCCGCGACGATCTGCGTGCCGTACGCCAGGCATTGGGCGGCATGGAATTGCCCCTGCCGGCCGGTGAGGCCCTGGCAGATGACGCGCGTGTCCTTGTTGACGAGGATGCTCATTTTCGAATCGCGGCTGAAGCCGCTCCCGGTGCCCAGATAACCTTAACGAGTGACCCAAGCGTCATCGGGCACCGACCTTCAGCGTGCATCCAAACAAGACCAAGGCGCCAAAGACGCGTCGAATGGCGCCGTTCAAGGCGTTGCCACCGACCTGTCGTGTAGCAGCGGTTTCAGTCGCGACAAACAGCGGCCGGTCAGCGTGCTGCACCGACGACCTTCCTGGCGGCATCGGTGAGATCGGCCGCCGCGGTGATATCCAGCCCGCTGCCGGCGAGCAGCTTGCGGCCCTGCTCGACGTTCGTTCCCTCCAGGCGCACCACCACCGGCACGCGCACGCTCACCTCGCGCACCGCCTGAATGATGCCCTCGGCGATCAGGTCGCAGCGCACGATGCCGCCGAAGATGTTCACCAGGATCGCCTTCAC
>CAZFWB010000155.1:0-7818 GCA_964522655.1 uncultured Chromatiaceae bacterium
GACGATTCATGAGCACCAGGGTTCCGAACGTTTCCCAGATCAAGCCCCAGAGAGAGGGACACGGCAATGAACCGCAAGCGCAGAATTGACGAGGAACTGTGGGAGGACGGTGACGAAGAACTGTCCTCGGACCACGTCGTCGAGCGCTTCTACGCCCAGCACGAGCACGACGACGACGAGTCGCCGCGCCGGGTCCGTCCCGGCGCCCGGCCGCGGCGCCGCGCCGAGCTGCCGCCCGATAGCGACGAATAGCGAAATCCGGGACAGTTTGCTGTTTTGCCTACGATACCCGCTGGACAAAAATGGTCGGCGGATGGCAAATCAGTAAACTGTCCCCGGATTTCCGCGATCTTCCACCAGATCGGCCGCGATCTGTCCGAGCGTCGCCTCCGGCAGCCAGCCGAAGGCCGGCATTGCCCGTCCGGTCAGACTTGCCGGGTCGTCAGCCGCGCGGCCGACGCGCAGAAATTCCGCAAGCCGCTCTGCATCGCCCGCCGTGACCAGGGTCGAATCACGCAGGCTGACGCCCAGACCCGGCAGTCCGCGCGCCTGCGGGCCGTGGCAGGCCGCGCAGTACTGCTCATAGGGCGTCGTCGGTTTCACAGCCGCCGCCGCCACGCGCTCCGCCCCCGCCCCGCTCCTGCGCTCTTCGCCGAAGGCCGCGACGGGCGGGGGCGATGCTTCAGCCGACAGCTTGCGGTCGTTCGCCGTCACCGCCAGCGCGCCGGGCACGATGACGGCGAGCGCATAGGTGCCGACGCCCGCCAGCAGGCTGAGCGTCGCGGCCCCGGCCAGCTGGCGGCGCCAGTTCAGGCGCAGCGCCGGCAGGGAATTGAGCAGGCTCACGCCGAGGATCGCAGTGCACACGAGCACCGCGACGCGCAGGATGAAGATCAGCAGTTCCGGCGACCAGATGCCGCCGCCGTCGAACACGGCGGCCAGCTGGCCGGCGACCTGGCCGGGCAATCGCTCCAGCGCGGCATATGCCCAGTTCGTTTCGAACGCGGACTGGATCACCGTGAACAGGCTGGCGATGACCGCGAAGCCAACCGCGTAGCCCGCCTGGCGCAGGGTGCCGAACAGCCCCGAGACCATGCCCGCCCGCTCGGGCGGCGCGTGCGCCAGGAGAAGCGCGTTGTTCGGTGAGAAGAACAGCCCGGTGCCGATGCCGATCACCACCAGCGGCAGCAACACTGCGCCGAAACCCGACTCCACGGTGATCGCGAGCAGCAACAGGTAGCCTGCGCCGCGAATCAGCGCCCCGGCGCTGCTCATCAGCTCCGGGCGAAAGCGATCGGAGGCCCAGCCGGCCACCGGGCTCATGAGCGTGGTACAGAGCGCCGAGATCGCCATCACCAGCCCCACGTCCCAGGCGCGCATTTCCAGCGCGTTGATGAGCACGATCGGCAGCACGAACAACGTCAGCGGCAGGCTCGCGAACATGGCGGCAAAGGCGATCGCGGCGCGCGTGAACTCCGGGTTCGTGGCGAACAGGCGCAGATCGATGAGGGGCTCGGCCTCGCGCCGCTCGTGGCGCAGGAACGCTGCGGCGAAGGCAAATCCCGCGACGAATATCAACCACGACAAGGGATCGAGGTGGTTGTCCTCCACCGGCAGCTGCGTGCAGCCGAAGAGAATGCCGAACAGGGCCAGCGTCAGGAAACTCGCCCCGGCGAGATCGAAGCGCCGGCTCGCCCCCGCCAGGGCCATCGGCCGGTGCGCGCCGAATGAAACGAGCGCCAGGACGATGATCAGCAGGGCGAGCGGGATGCGGCTCGCGAAGGTCGCGCGCCAGTCGTAGGCGTCGAGCAGCCAGCCGGCGAAAATCGGCCCGAGAATGAAGCCGAGCGCGTTGGCCGACTGCAGCCAGCCGAGAGCCCGCCCGCGGCGCTCGGGCCCGTAGATGCGCGTGGCGATCGTGAACGTGGCGGGCAGGAACAGCGCCATGCCGAAGCCCTGGATCAGACGCAGCCCGATCAGCACCGCGACGTCCGGAGCGAATGCGCAGGCGATCATCGCGAGCGAATACACGACCGTTCCGAACTGGAACAGGCGCGCATGGCCGAAGGCATCCCCGAGCCGGGCCGCGAGCAGCATCGGCCCGGTCGCCGTCACCAGGTAGCCGAGCGCGACCCAGACGATCTCGTTGGTGCTGGAGTCGAGATCGTCGATCATGTCGGGAAAGGCAAGCGGCATGAAGCTCGAATCGAGGCTCGCCATTGCCGTGGCGAGCAGCAGCACGCTCATGATCGAAAAAACGCGCAGCCCCGGCAGCGGCGCTTCCTCTTCCCGGACGATCCCCGTCATGCGAGCCGCGCCTTCACAGCGGCTTGACGGCGCCGAGAAACGCAGCCAGCGCGACCAGGGCCCACATCACCAGCGCTGCGGCTGCCGCCTTGCGCCGGCGCACCCGCAGCAGCGCCTCGCCGCCGGTGACATCGCCCGCCGCGAACCGCTCCATCGCGAGGCGCCATTGGCCGCTGTAGACGCGCAACACCATGCCGTCCACCACGATGGCAGCCATCACCAGGAACTTGAGCACGAGCCATCGCGGGGTCTCGGCCGTGCCGCCACCCCATTCCCGCAAGGCGAGCGCGCAGAATGCCACGAGCAGGATCACCCGCAGTCCAAGGTCGAGGGAAAGTAGCCGCGCGACGTTGAGCCGGCCGTGGCCGAAGTGAATCGCGAGTGCCATGCCGATCCAGGCGGCGGCGACCAGCCACACGGCCGGGAGCCAGGCGGCGGGAAGCGGCGCGCCCCAGGCGAGCGCCATCTGAAAACCCACGGGCAGCATGCCGATCAGCGCGATGCGCGGCGCGAGGTCGATGTCCATCAGCAGGCTGCGCACCCGGTTGCGCTCCGCGACGGGCAGGCCCCGCCGTGACATGACGCCGCCGGCGAGAAACACGCCGAGATCGGCGCCGAGCCAGTAGGCAAACAGCATCACGTGCACGAAGCGCAGTAACTGATAAGAGTCCAACACCAGCCGTCACGAACCGGCGCTCCCCCGCGCCGCCTTCCGCCACCTTAACCTATTGTCATGATGATATTACCAACCGGCGTCGCGTTCGGCCCTGGTTGCCCACCGGTCCGGATCGATACCGCGCCTGCGCAGCGCCGGCACCGGCACATTACAGAATGTCGCCGGCGCCACCGCACGTCCCGGCACAGGCGACGCCTGTCGTCGCGCCACGGCGCCCGGCCGTTTCGTGATCGCGGTCACGAAATCGGTCCAGGGCACGAACCGCGGGCATGTGAGCACTATTCTCGGATTTTTCTATAACCGATTTATCTGACTGGCTTTTTTATCCCATCACGGCCAGCCTGCCGTAGCGTCCGGTGACGGTCACTCCGACGGCACGACCCCGCCATCCGGGGACCCCACGTGAACTGCTTCAAGGATTGGAGCGCCGCCCGTCCCTACTCTGCGCCCCGACTTCAGGCGACCCGCGAGGACGCATGATCCATCGGCACGGACAACACGGCTTCACGCTGGGCGAGACGCTCGCCGCCCTGGCGGTGATCGGCATCGGCCTCTCGCTCGCCGTGCCTGGCATGCAGGCGTTGGTGCACAACAATCGCCAGGCGACCGCCGTCAACCAACTCGTCTCGACCATGCACCTTGCCCGCAGCGAGGCGGTGACCCGCAACCGGCGGGTCGAGGTGTGCGCCAGCGCGGACGGCGAACGCTGCGGCGAGGAGCACTGGGAAACCGGCTGGATCAGCTTCGTCGACGAGAACGGCAACGGCCAGCGCGAGCCCGACGAACTGCTGCTCGACGTCGTCGGCGCGCTGCCCGGACAGGAACTGAGTTCCGCCGAATTCCCGCGCGCCTTCAGCTATCGCCCGAACGGACGCGTCACGGGCGAGTCCCCGGAGCAGGTGAGCGGCGAGTTTGCCTTCTGCGAACCCGGAGCGGACATCGCCGCGCGGGTCGTGGTCGTGCGACCCAATGGCATGCCCGCGCTCATCGAAACGCGGCGCGACGGTTCCCCGGCAGCGTGCAGGAAGTCCTGACCATGAACGAATTTCTTGCATCCGGATCGCATCAGCGCGGGTTCAACCTGCTGGAACTGCTGGTGACGGTCACGATTGCCGCCGTGGTGCTCGGCATCGGCGTGCCGAGTTTCACCGCCTTCATCGCCGGGAACCGCATGGCGACCGCTGCGAACGACCTCGTGACCTCCATTCACGTCGCGCGCACCGAGGCGGTGAAACGCCGCGCCACGGTCACGATCTGCGCCAGCAGCAACTGGGACGCGGTCAACCCTGACTGCGATCTCGGCGGCGGCACCGGGTGGATCGTCTTCGCCGATACCAATGGCGATGTCAGCGTGGACGCCGGCGAGACGGTGGTGCAGACGCACGCGCCGTTGCCCGACGGCATCACCTTCGAGATCGACCCAGGCGCCGTCGGCTACCTGCAGTACGGCGGCAACGGCTTCCCGCAGACGGCAGGCGTCGGCACGCCGTTCAGCAACATCCAGCTCTGCGACGGCCGCGGCGACGCGAGCACCGGCACGGACGCCGGCGGCGCCCAGATCGCTGCCGGTCGCTGGATCGCCGTCGGCGTGACCGGCCGCCCGCAGGTCTATCGACTGCGCAATGACGTGCAGGCCAACCCGGTCGGCGGCTGCTGAGGACTGGCACTCATGGACCGATTCATTCAGGCAATGCCCCGTCGCAACGGAACCCGCCGACAGCGTGGCTTCACGCTGGTCGAGTCGCTGGTGGCGATGGTGGTGATCTCGGTGGGCATGCTCGGCATCGCAGCGCTCTATGTCGAGGGGCTGCGCGCCGGGCGCACCTCGATCTACCGCGTGGCCGCGATCGGGCTGGCCGCCGACATGGCGGATCGCATCCGCGCCAACCCGAACGCCGGCGCGGCGTATGCCGGCGCCGGCGTGGCCAACACCTGCCGCAACGACACCGTGAACCTCAGCCCCACGCAGCTCGCCGCCGACGACATCTTCTGCTGGCAGCAGGCGGTGCAGACGCGGCTGCCGGCCGGCGCGGGCAACATCGGGGTAGTCGCGGGAGCGGGCAGCAACGCCTACACCATCGCGATCACCTGGAGCGAGCCCGGGGTGCCCGCCCCGCTCGACTACATCCTGTCGGTGCAGCTATGAGCAACGTGAACGCCGCCATGGCCAAAAGGCACAAGACGCAAAGCCCGGCCGCTCGCCAAGGCGGGCTGACCCTGATCGAGATGCTGGTGACGATGCTGATCGGCGCCTTCCTCATGATCGGCGTCGTATCCATATTCGCGCAGACGCGCACCACCTATCGCACCAACGACGCGGTGGAGCGCATGCAGGAAAGCGTGCGCTTCGCGCTCAACACCCTGCAGCCCGACATCCGCATGGCCGGCAACTGGGGGCTGCACAGCGAGCCCGCCATCGTCACGGTGCCGGGCGGCATTACGGCGAGTTGCGCCGACGGCACGGATATCACCAACTGGGCGCTCAATCCGCAGTTCGGCGTGGAGGCATCCAACGACGCCAACATCCTCCCCTGCCCGGTGTTCGCGAATGCCTACCAGCCGGGCAGCGACGTGCTGGTGGTACGCCACGCGAGCGGCCAGCCGCAGGAGGCCACAAACACCGTCATCCAGATCCAGAGCAACCGGGTGGGCTCGACCGTGTTCGACAACGGTGCGGCGCCGTTCCCCTGTCCGGTCACGACACCGGCCTGCACGTTCGACTGGCAGACGCAGGCCTATTACGTCTCCTCGCAATCTTCGCTCGGCGCGAACGTGCCCTCGCTGCGGCGCCAGGTGCTGACCCCCGGCGGCGTGCTGCAGGACCAGGAGTTGATCCCGGGCGTGGAGGATTTCCAGGTACTGCTCGGGCTCGACGCCGACGGCGACGACGACGTGGAGCGCTTCGTTCACGCGGATGATCCGGTGCTTGCCGTCCTCGACCCGGCGGATGCCGCCTTCGTCGATGGCGCGCAGATCGTCGCCGTGCGCCTCTGGCTCATGTTCCGCGCCGAGCGCCCCGAGCAGGGCTTCGTCGACGGCAACGTCTACAACTACGCGGACATGGTCGGCGTCACGCCGAACGACAACTTCCGCCGCGTGCTCGTCAACCGCACCGTGATGCTGCGCAACGCGAGGGGGTAGAACCATGAATACGACGGTGCCGACACCATCCAGGCAACGCGGCGCAACCCTGATCGTCGGGCTCGTGCTGCTGCTGGTGCTCTCGGTGCTCGCCATTTCGACCATGAGCGGGGCGACCTTCGGCCTCACCATGGCCGGCAACGTCCAGTACTCCGAGAACGCCTTCCAGATGGCTGAGACGGCGATCGATCTGTCGGTCGCCAACTACAACAACGGCGGCAGCCCGCCGTTGCCCCTGACCATCGTCCCCGATCCGAACGGTGGCGAGATCGGACGTTTTACCGCCGCAACCACGTTCCAGGAAGCGACGGCCCCTCCGCCGCGCGAGGGCGGGGCGTTCAGCACCGGCAGCGGCAGCAACACCTTCGAGGCCTGTCACTTCCAGACCCAGGCGACCGGCACCTCCAGCCGCGGCGCCTCGTCACAGAACACCCAGGAGTTCTACGTGATCTGCCCCGGCGGGTCCTAGATCGCGTGAACAGCCAAGGAGCCATGCCATGAAAAACCGCATTCGCCTCGCCCTGCTGACCGCTGCCGCGCTGGCTGGCGCGGCAGCGCTCGCCGAGGTGACGAACATCGAGAACGCGTACGAGACCGCGGCCGGCCACGTCCGGCTGCCGTCAAACCCGCGCGGCCAGCTCGTCATCCGGGAGTGCACCGGCTGCAAACCCGTCGTGATGCGGGTGGACCAGGCGACGCGCTACCTGCTGGCCCCGTCACGCGTACCGGTCACGCTGGAAGCGCTGCAGGCCGCGATCGACGCAGCCGACGACGACGACCGGCTGCTGACCGTCTTCTACAACCTGCAGACCGGGTTCGTCACCCGCGTCGTGCTGAGCCCTGCCGCCTGAGCCGGCCGACTCAACGAGGTTCCGTTCCATGAACACCATTGCCACCCGCATCGCTTCCCTGCTGCTCGGCGCGCTCGCCGGCCTGGCCGCGGCGCCGGCGGTCGCCGACGACACCGAGATCTTCGTCGCCACCTCCAACCCGCTGCTCACCGGGGCGCAGCCGAACATCCTGTTCGTCTACGACAACTCCGGCAGCATGGACAGCAAGGTGCTGACCCAGCAGGCCTGGGACCCGGACGTGACCTTCTCCGGCTGCTATCAGTCGAATGCCATCTACTTCTCCACCACCGGCACCAAGCCCTCGTGCAGCAGCAGCAGCTACGTCTACGCGAGTGCGAACAACTGCGCGGCCTCCGTGACGCCGCTGAGGACCATCGGCGCCTTCTCCGACCGCATGCTGGCCTGGCGCACGTCGTGGTGGGGCAACAGCTGGGTCGCGCTGAGCGGCTCCTACAAGAGCCGGCCGCTGGAATGCCAGGACGACCGTGGCGTTCACGGTGGCAATTCCGGCAGCAGCAGCGACGTGTACGCGGCCAACGGCTCCACGGGGCCGTGGGACCCTGCCGCCACCTACGAACCCAACTTCAACACCGACTACACCATCTGGAACGGTAACTGGCTCAACTGGAGCGCGAGCGGCGGCACGGTCGAAAAGACGCGTATCGAGATCGTGCGCGAGGTCACCAACAACCTGCTCGACAGCCTGAACGGCGTGAACGTCGGCCTGATGCACTTCAACTACGACCAGGGCGGCACGGTGCGCCACGCCATCACCGACATCGCCACGGCCCGCACCAGCATGAAAAACGCGGTCAATTCGCTGACGCCGGACGGCTGGACGCC
>CAZFWB010000156.1:0-7765 GCA_964522655.1 uncultured Chromatiaceae bacterium
AGCTCGTCGCCGAGGCCGCGGCGCCGTTGCCGATCGTGAGGCCGATGATCGAGTGCCGGAACAGCGTAGTGGTCGGCGTGATCGTGAAGCGCACGTTGAACGTGTTGCCGGTCTGGGTCAGCAGGTTCGTGATGTTGTCGTACTCCCAAGTCGCGGTCGACGAGGTGATGTTGCCTGCTGAAGAGCCGTTGCCGCTGTAGCTGATGACACCCGTCAGGACTGCCGGGACGCTGACGGCGTGGGCGCTCGCTGAACCCAGCGTCGCGGCGATTGCCACCGCCAGGGCATTGCGTTTGCTATTCATGGAAATCAATCCTCCAGAGATCCGGATCCGTGACCGTTTCGAATGCTTTTTCGGTGAAGGTGGTAACCCGGCAGTCTCTCTCCCCCCCTTTGGTCATTCTGGAGAGCAAGATCCGCGGCTTTGCGTCACAGGTTTACGCCTGCTTTGCCTTTTCCTTCCTTCGGGCGAATATACACGCGGCAATTTGCCCGGCAAGCCCCACCTTTACATAAGCATCCGCCTCACAGCGCATCTCCGCGACCCGGGCGGCGGTCACTTGCACGAACGTCCAAGCAGTGGTCAGAAGGTCTGCTGCGCTATGACAACCGGTGCGTGAAACCTTCGTTCGCCGCACGAGAGCCGTCGCCTCGCTGAAAATTCACACTCATGCCGCACCTATCAGCAGGAGGGCCGCTGCGGTGACAGCCTTTCGCTGGTCCGGGCACCCCCAAAGCGCCGATGGTTGGCGGTGTGCGTGCGAGTCGCCGACGCGAAACTGTCGCGTCCGCCGGCTGGGCGCCGTCGCGATGCTGCCGTCGTGAAAAAATGGGGGACATTCCTGATTTCGCCGGAAATCAGGAATGTCCCCATTTTCCCGGTTCGCGGGCGCGCAAACGGCGGCGGGCGCCATGGCCCGCCGCCGCCACCCGTTCGATCAGCTCCGTCGCCGGCGCCGGATCAGCGCCGAGCCGCCGAGCAGGGACAGGATCAGCCAGTCGGCCGAGCTGCCACCGTCGTCTTCGCGCAGCCCCGTGCTCCCACCGGTCACGTCGAAGCTCACGGTCGCCGTGTCCTGGCTGCCGTTGACGTCGGTGAGAGACACCACGCAACTGTCGCTCCCGGTAAACTCGGCATTCGGCGTGTAAGTCACCGTGCCGGCGCCGTCGACGGTACAGCTGCCGTTGGTCGCGTTCGTCGCGATGGCGAACGTATGCTGCGCGAGCGTGCCATCGCCCGGCGTAAACGACAGATCAACGTCCACCGCCGTGTCGATCTCGGTCTCCACGGACGCATCATTGACGACCGGTATCAGGTCAAGGACCTCAACGCTGACGGTGGCCTGCGCCATATCTCCATCGCCATCGGTAATGGAAGCCACGCAGCTGTCGCTGCCCGTAAAGCCCGCGTCCGGCGTATACGTGACCGTAGCGCCGTTCGCAGCGCAGCCGCCATTCGTCGCATCGGTGTCAATGGCAAACGTGTGCTGGGCAGGACTGCCGTTGCCGGCGGCGAATACCAGGTCGACGTCCACCGGCGTGTCCAGGTTGGTTTCGGCCGAAGCGTCGTTCAGGCCCGGGCTGGCGTCTTCGATATTGACGTTCACCGTCACGGGGCCGCTGGTTTCGGCTGGTCCGAGACCATCGGGGTCGGAGATCGTGTAGGTGAAGCTGTCCGTGCCGGTGAAGAACGTGGCATCCGTCACCGTGTAGGTGATGGTGTTGCCCGACACCGTCGCGTCGCCTTTCGTGCCATCCACGGTAATCGATGCAGTGCCGCTGTCACCGAGGCTGCCCCCCGCCCCCGGTGCAGTAAAGGTGCCGGTCAGCCCCGCCGGCGCGACACCGACGGTGCTGATCGCCGACAGGTCCCCGCCAACGGCGTTCGGTACGGTGTTATCGATGGTGACGGTGACGGTCGCCGTCTTGCCATTCGCCGTGTAGGTAAAGGTATCGACCACCGGCCCCGCCGTGTTGGCCAACAGGTTCGGCGTATAGGTGACGGTGATGCCGGCGGCCGGACCTGGGTTGGTGCCGGTGACCACGATGTTGGCGTCTGCCGCCAGCTCGGTCCCGGTCGCATCGACGCTGACGGTCACCGGATCGACCAAAGAGTCGTTCGCCAGCACCGGGATGATCTTCGCCACGTTGCGCGTCGTGCTGTCTTCATCGTCCACTGCGGCCTCCTGCAGCGGCGCCTCCAACACCCACGTATAGCCCGCGTTGAAGCCGCCCGTCGTGGCGCAGCCGCTGGCGTTGCCCGGGGCGGCGGGGTTGCAGGTTGCGTTTCGCAGCGTCAGCGTCGTGCCGACCCAGTCTACTTCCGTAAAGGCGTCGTAGGCCCCCAGCGACTGCTGCGGACCAAGGAGCATGTCGTCGCCGGCAACGGTCCGGTCGAAGGCCGTGCCCGGTCCCCAGGTGACCGTCGATTCGTTGAGGAAGTTGGCGCCGAAGTTGTAGTTGCCGCAGAGACTCGCGCCGACGTTGCCGCCGAAGTTGCCTTCGGTACAGCTGTAGCTCGTCGCCGTGGCGGCGGCGCCGTTACCGATCACCAGGCCCTCGATCGAGTGCCGGAACAGCGTGGTGGTCGGCGTGATCGTGAAGCGCACGTTGAACGTGTCGCCGGTCTGGGTCAGCAGGCCGGTGACATCGTCATAGTCGAAGGTCGCGGTCGAGGAGCTGATGTTGCCCGCCGACGAACCATTACCGCTATAGGAAATAACTTGGTTGAGGATCACCGAGAACGGAGCCCCCTGGGCCACACTCGCCGTCCCCAGCGTCGCCGTGATGGCCGCCGCCAATGCGCTGGCGTTTCTATTCATTGCAATCCTCCCAGGATGTCGGGTCGTGAAAACCAACTCATGAACGACGGAAGCGCGCTTGGCCTGGATGCAGTCCCCGCCACCTCGAGCCTCCCCCCACGGCTCCCGCGCAAGCGGGTCACGGCAGCGCGCGCCGCCCGGCAGGCGGCCTTGAGCGACTGAAGAAACCCGTGACCGGTTCGCGCCGGATCGCCAACGCAACAAAAAATCCGCGCCGCCAAGTTACTCCCTCGGGCGCGGTGCTGGCAAGGGTTTACGCGACCGGCGACGCCACGGCGCGGTCAGCGTGGCACGCAGCGGATCGCCGCGCATTCGGCGCTATCCGGCAAACCCATGCCCGTTGAAAGCGTCAGCCCCATTGCATGCTGTCCGCCATGCGCAGGCCGCCATCGGGCGCGCGGGATTCAGCCTTTCACGAACGCGGCGACGGCTTCCGCCCAGGCCTCAGGCTGCTCGTCGATGCAGTCGATGGTGCCGCCCTGTAGCTCGGCATAGGAAAAGCTCGGGTAGAGCTCGCGCGCCTTCTGCGAGTAGCCGTAGATCGCGTCCCCGGTATTGGCGAGGATCAGCGTCGGCTGCGTGAGCCGCTCCATCGCCTGCTCGTGGGCGTAAGTCATCACCGCGTCGTGCGCGTACCAGACGGTGCGCCCGGCGAGCAGGCCGTGCACGAAGTTGGCGTGGAAGGCCTCGAGGTCGGTCCACTCGGCCTGCGCGCCGTGGCGGAACTGCCAGAGTTCCGAGATGTGGCTGCCGTCCCAGCGCAGGTTCCAGTCTTTCTCGCGCGCGAGCATCTGCCGCCACTGGGCGCGCTCGGCGTCGCTCATCGGCAGCGGCCCGTGCAGCACCACCCGGGCGACCCGCCCGGGGAACTGCAGCGCCGCCTCGGTGACGATCACCGCGCCGGTGTGATGGCCGACCACGCTCGCGGTCTCGAGGTGCAGGGTGTCGAGCACCGCCGGCACGAGGTGCGCGTACTCGGCGATAGTGGGTGGGTGATCGGGCACGTCGGAGCCGCCGAAACCGGGAATGTCCACGGCGATCGCCCGCAGGCCGCGGCGGGCGAGCGGCTGCAGGGCGCGGGCGAACTGCACGCTATCGGTCGGCGACTGGTGCACCAGCACCACCGGCGCGCCCTCTCCGCACTGCGTGTAATGAATCTGGCCCCAAAGGCCCTCCGCGTAGCCCTTGCTCGTTTTCATCATGCTGGTCCGTCGAAAAAATTCGCGGACAGTGTACCGATTGCCGGGACCGACGTTTCCGCGAACGGGGACAGTGACCTTATTTGCCGAATGAAGCACGTGCGCTCGAGGAAACGCTTCTTCTGGCAAATAAGGTCACTGTCCCCGATCTTGCAGCGCACAAGAAACTCGGTAGCATGGCGGCCTGTTCTCACCAGCTCGATCATCGCGGGGACCCGCCATGGAACTGCAGGGCAAGACCATCATCATCACCGGCGCGGCGCGCGGCCTCGGCGCCGCCATGGCCAGGCGCCTGGCCGCTCACAAGCCGAAACTCGCGCTGGTGGATCTCGCCGAGGACAGCCTCGGCGAGGCGGCCGGCGCCTGCCGCAAGCTCGGCGCCGAGGTCAAGACCTACGGCGCCAACGTCGCCAGGGAAGCCGACGTCGTGGCCCTGTTCGACCGCATCGCGCGCGAATGCGGTGGCGTCGACGCGCTGGTGAACAATGCAGGCATTACCCGCGACGCGCTGCTGGTCAAGTTCAAGGACGGACAGCTCGCCGGGAAGATGAGCCTTGCCGACTGGCAGGCGGTGATCGACGTCAACCTCACCGGCGTGTTCCTCTGCGGTCGCGAAGCCGCGCAGCGCATGATCGAGGGCGGCCGCAAAGGCTGCATCATCAACATCTCGAGCATCTCGCGTGCCGGCAACATGGGCCAGACCAACTACTCCGCCACGAAGGCGGGTGTGGCGGCCATGGCCGTGACCTGGGCGAAGGAGCTATCGCGCTACGGCATCCGCGCCGCGGCGGTGGCGCCGGGCTTCATCAACACCGAGATGGTCGCCGCCATGAAGCCGGAGGCGCGCGAGAAGCTGGTGGCGGGCATCCCGCTTAGGCGCATGGGCGAACCGGACGAAATCGCCCACACGGTGGAGTTCATCCTGCTGAACGACTACGTCTCGGGTCGCGTGTTCGAGATCGACGGCGCGCTGCGCCTGTAGGAAATACGGGGACAGTGACCTTATTTGCCGAATGAGCACGTGTTCTTCTGGCCAATAAGGTCACTGTCCCCGTATTTCTTCAGCGCTGATCGAACCGCCCGGTCCAGGTGGCGTCGAAGACGCCGGTGTCGTAAGGATTGACGCCGTCTTTCTTCGTGACGGCCTGTGGCGGCGCGGTCTTGTTCAGTCCCCAGGGATCGTCAGGGGAATCCCCCTCCTGCAGCTCCCAGTTGTAGGTGTCGAACGGATCGGTCTTGGCGGATGAAGCTTTTTTCGGCGCTGCCGGCCGGCGGCTGCGCCCGGTCTCTGATGCCGCATTGAGTTCCCAGGTGTAGGTGTTGCTGGGATCGCCGCCCTGGGCCGTGTCCTCGAGCACCCTGACCCACTGCTTGGCGTAGGCGTCGCCGCCCTTGCGCGGCGGCCGGACCCGCGCTGGCTTACGTGGCTCCTCGGCTGCATCCGCCGCGCCCGGCCGTCGCTCAGCGAGTCCCTTCAGCCACTCCACCCAGCTCATCGGGCGCTACCACCTGACATAAAGGTAAAGTCGGATAAAGTTACCGCGCCGCGTGGCCGCGCGATGTGACGGACATCACGCTTGCTCATTCGAAGGCAGCGGCCGACGACGACCGCCGTACAGCGGGCGACGACCGTGCCGTCCGGTGGCGACGGTGACCTCAACTGTAAAAGGTCGACGCAAAAGCCGCGGCTGCCAGGGCGGCAGCAGCCGGCGGAACCCGCAGCGACGAGCACAGGGACGTGCGAGGAGCGGGCGGGCGCCGGTTACCCCTGGCGCTCTTCGTGGCCCTTGATGGCAGCGCCGCCAACGGCGGGCGCGGCGGAATGAAAAAGGCCGGTCCCTGCGACCGGCCTCGTGATCGATCTGGTGGAGCGGAAGGGGATCGAACCCTCGACCTTCGCATTGCGAACGCGACGCTCTCCCAGCTGAGCTACCGCCCCACGCCCTGAAACGATCGGCGGCGGCAGTTTAGCCGGGCCGCCCGGGCAAACCAAGCCGCAGCGTAACGTCCGCTCATTCCGCCGGCGCAATGGTCAGGACGAGTCCGTCGATGGCGGGCGACCCCCGCACCTGGCAGGCCAGGCGCGACTCGCCGGGACGGTAACACTCGGAGCCTTCCAGCAACTCCATTTCATCGTCCTTGGGTGCGGGCAGTTTCGCTGCCCACTCCGGCGATATGAACACGTGGCAGGTCGAGCACGAGCACATGCCGCCGCACAGCGCCTCGATGCCGTCGGCGACGTCGCGCAGCGGCTCCATCAGCGTCAGACCATCCTTGGCCTCGATGTCCAGCGCGTGGCCTTCGCGGTCCGTCACGTGAATCTTCGCCATACCTCACCCGAGCGCAGCGGTGCTGAAAAAGGGCGCGCAATATAGCACAGCGATGACGAGGGGATGCATGCGCAATGACCGCAATCGTCGCCGCGCCCGGCGCACCGGCGCGGGGCGCGCAGCGACCGCGGTTCAGGCCGAACCCGCGGTCAGGTCGTGCGGGGAGGCGTAGTAATCGCTGTCCTCCGCAAGCTGGCGCGCTTCCTCGATCAGCGTCCTCACGCGCCGCTCGGCCGTGCTCACCATGGCACAGGATTCGCAGAACGGATCATCGCAAGGCTGGCGGGAGAACAGCCAGAACTGCACCGCGCCCGCGAGCAGCCCCGAGGCCACTTCCCACGCGTCCGCGCCGCCGTCCTGTTCGAGCATCCGGTTGCCGAGCTCGATGACGCGCTCGGCCGCCTGGTCGAAGGGAGTGTTCGCGGGGTCTGTGGTGGTCATGGATTCAACCTCGTGCGGCCAAC
The DNA here is from genome assembly GCA_964522655.1 of uncultured Chromatiaceae bacterium. GTDB lineage: Bacteria > Pseudomonadota > Gammaproteobacteria > Steroidobacterales > QUBU01. The sequence continues at coordinate 6,816 of CAZFWB010000156.1, forward strand.
GGCGCCGCGACTGCCGAGGCAGAATCGTAACCGATCGGGCGCGCCTGCTGCCCGCGCTGCTGCAGCAGGATCAGAACCTGGCGGTGAGGCCGGCGAAGACCTCCCACTGCCACAGCACGTCGCCGCTGGCGCGAAAGGCGCACGCCGCCCCGCCGCCGTCGGACCGGCAGAAGATGGCGCTGTCGCTGTCGATGACGGCGCCGAGCACGCGCGCCTCGAGCCTGACTCCGATGCGTTCGGCGGGAAATACCTGCGCGCCGCCGCCGAGCGCGAAGGCGAACACCGTGTCCGAGTCGTAACCCGCGCCATCCGGGCTCAGGTGCGCCGCGCCGATCCCGGCGGCGAGGAACGGCCGGTAGGACTCGCCCGCGCCAACGTAGGTGCCGCCGAGGAGCACGTGGGTGATATCGATCTCGAGCGACGGGTCCACACCGGCGGGCGCGTCGTCGAGTCCGGCCGACTGGCGGCTGACGTACAGCTCCCATTCGGTGTAGTCATCGCCGCGCATGCCCTGCGCGGGAACGTTGACGATGAGGCCGACGACCGCGTCGTCGTCGAGGCTGACCTCCTCATCGCCCTCTTCCGCGTCGAACTCCCCGCCCATCCGGTAACCGGCCAGCGGGGTGACCGACAGGCGATAGACGCCCGCCTCGCCGGCCATGAGCCGGGCCGGAGCGACGGCGATCAGCAGCAGCACCACCGATGACAGCAACCGCATGCGCGCCCTCCCAGGTTCCCGCTGCACGCGGCCCGCCGCAGCGAGAAAAAAACCGTCGCAACGAGCCCTACGGGCAGGTCGTCGCGCGACGGATGACGTCGACCGCCTCATCCACGTCGTCGGTGAGGCTCAGCATCCCGAGTTCGCCTGCCTCGATGGTGCCCTCGGGCACCAGCGTATCGAGGAGAAATGCGCGCAGAGACTGCCAGAACTGCCCGCCAATCGCCACCAC
>CAZFWB010000157.1:0-7682 GCA_964522655.1 uncultured Chromatiaceae bacterium
GAGGGCGATGAAGTCGAAAGTGTCGAGTCCGGATTTTCGCGCCACTGACGTGCCGGTGGAGCACGAGCACGACAGCGAGATATCGCTACGCGCGACCGCCAGGACAGAGATAAGCCGGCTGATAGCTGACGTTGAGGATCTGCTGCGAAAGCTGACCCACGTCACCGACGAGGATGTCCGGCGCCTGCGCCAGGATGTCGAGCACGCCGTGCAGGCCACCAAGCGGTCGTTGCAGGAGGGCGCCGTGCAGGCAGGCGCGCGCGCGAAGCAGGTCCCCACGGCCACCGACGCCTATGTTCGGCAACAGCCGTGGACCGCACTGGGAATCGTGGCTGCACTGGGCGTCTTGCTCGGGGTCCTGTCGAGCCGGCGCTGACGGCGAGCGGAGGCGAACGTGCTGTTCGAGATGCCGCGGATCGGCGCCGCGATTCTTCGCCATCTGGGCGGGTACGTCGAGATGTTCGAGGCGGAGGCGTCCGGTGCGCTGCAGTCGATACGCCAGCGCGCCGTGCTGGCGGCATTGGCATTGGGAAGCGGCCTGATCAGCGTCCTGATGGCGCTGCTATGGATCATCGCCGCAACCTGGGAAGGGCCGTATCGCCTGCTCGTCATCGGCAGCCTGTGTGCCGTTTTCGGATTCGTAGCGGTGACCGCGGTTGCGGGTGCCTCCCGCGAGCGGGACCCGGTTTTCGGCCGGCTACGCTCCGAGTGGAATGCCGACCGGAGCCTGCTCTTCGGTCGCGTTTATTCTGCGGATGACGGCGATGAGGGCGACGAGCGTGCCTGATCAACGGCTCGAACAAATCTCCCGGCAAATGCGCACGACGCGCGCGGAGTTGTGCGCGCTCGTCGGAGACCAGTCGGCCAGCCGCGAATGGACGGACGCGCGCCGGGCGTTCCCGCGCAGCCGCTTGATGCGAGCCCTGATCGAAGGCCATTGGACGACCGGCGCAATGGTGCTTGGTGCGCTGGTAATTGTGCTGAGTCCCGGACTGCGCCTGCGGTTTGCGAGGACGGTGCCTTGGCAGATCATCGCCGCCCGCCTGCTGCGGGACATTGCCTCGTGAGAAGTTCTGAAGTCAAAGGAGATACGCCGTATGGACCATGAAGGCGAGTCCCGGAGATTTCTCGCTCACGGGCTGCTCAGTGAAATAGCTGCGATCCGCCAACGCGCCCGGCAGCACATCGAGGAAGGGGCGGTCACCCCGAGTTATACAGCCGATCGGGAAGTCGTTCTGCATTTGCTGAATGGCGCGCTGGCCACGGAGATCGTGTGCGCGTTGCGCTACCGCCGCCATTACTTCATGGCCAACGGCCTGCTCGCCGAGGCAATCAAGCAGGAGTTTCTGGCGCACGCTCAGCAGGAACTCGGACACGCTGACCAGCTGGCGGAACGAATCGTGCAACTCGGCGGCGAGCCGAATTTCAACCCCGAAGGACTCACGGCGCGAAGCCATGCGGAGTACAAAGAGGGCCGGAATCTCGAAGAGATGATCCGCGAAGATCTCGTCGCCGAACGCGTGGCCATCGAGTCGTATCGCGAGATGATCGAATACCTCGAAGGCAAGGATCACACGACGCGCCGGCTGCTTGAGGGGATCATGGCGGTCGAGGAGGAGCACGCGGAAGAACTCGCCAGTATGCTCGAGGACCTGCATGCCTTGTTGCGCGGCACACGCGGCACCGAGGCGCACACCAGCGGCAGGAAACCCCATGTTTGAGGTCCGGACATTCGAGCTGGGTGGCGTGGAGGGGTTGAGCCTGCGCGCCGTGCGTCTCCACATGGAACTCTATAAAGGCTACGTGCAACAGGTCAACCAGTTGCTCACCGCTATCCGCGAGCAACCCGACGATTGCGTTGCCGACAAAGCTGCCGCAGACGCGAGAACCCGTCGCCTCCCCTTCGAGTGGAACGGAATGATTCTTCACGAGTTATTTTTCGAATCCCTGCGCGGGCCGGGTTCTTCACCCGACGAGAAAGGTGTCTTTGCCGAGGCTCTCGACGAGTGCTTCGGCGGATTCAGCGCGTGGCGAGACGACATGGTCCGCCTCGCAGCGCGGCGCGGCGTCGGTTGGGTGCTGACGGTGCGGGAGGCGCAGACAAACCGCGTGTTCAACGTCTGGGTTGACGAGCATCACCTGGGCATGCCCGCCGGCGTGCAGACGCTATTCGCTCTCGACCTGTGGGAGCACGCGTATCTGCTGGATTACGGCGCTGGCGAAAAGGACGTATATGTCGAGGTGATCCTCAACAACACTGACTGGTCCCTGATCGAAAAGCGTTGTCTGCCCGCGGCTGAGCCGGACCTGCAGGATTGTCGCCCATGAGCACCCCCCCGCCGGACCCGGAGTGTGTCGCCCCCTAGCCACCGACTCCGGTGTCTGGCGGGGTCGTGCTCGCCGGTACAGGAGGGCTCGCGCATGTCTGCGCCTCGTCGCCCGACGCGCCCAGCGGTGCGCGCGGAACGCCGCCGTACCGATGGCGGCGCGGATCGCCCCCGATAGCCGCCTACGGGAGACCGGTCAGGCGTTGCTCGCGGCTGGTACCGGGGCTCGTACCGGCCCTGTCAGCGCTTTCTGGAGCGGAGAGTTCCCGTGCCCGGCGAAGAGCGGAGTCACTTGGGTGGAGAACGATGACTGCGGATCAGACAGCGCTGCTCCCGACAAGCTCAGCGAGGCCCCCGGGCGCCCCGCCAACGTCACCGAATGCGGAGCAACAGCTGCTGCGCGTACCGGTCGATTCGCGCAGCCTGTCGCTTGCCATCCTGGCGACTATGGCTTCGATCTATGCGCTGCATTGGGCGCAGGTGGTGTGCGTTCCAATCATGCTGGCACTGATGTTGAGCCATGCGTTGGCGCCCCTCGTCACCTGTCTTGAGCGGATTCATATGCATCGCGCGCTGGGCGCTGGCGTAGTGTTGATCCTGGTCGTCGGACTGCTCGGCAGCCTGGCGTACCGGGCGAGCGACGAGGCCGCCGAGCTCGCCCAGACCTTACCACGCGCCGTCGCGAGCCTGAGTGAGACCTTCCGCCGGCAAGGACCGGGTTCGCAGCAGGCGATCAAGAACATGAAAAAAGCTGCCAATGAAATCGAAAGCGTTGCCACCGAGACTGTCGCTTCCGCACCCCTTCGTGGCGTCACCAAGGTGCAGATCGTCGAGCCGAAGATCGACCTCGATGAGCTGCTCTGGAGCGGTACCTTGGGTGTGGCCGGCGCAGTCAGTCAGGCGGTGGTGGTACTGTTCCTTACATTTTTTCTTCTGGCGGGCGGCGAAATGATTCGTCGCAAGCTGGTGCGAATCAGTGGTCCGACGCTGAGCAGAAAAAAGATCACCCTGCAGGTGCTTGATGAAATCACCACCAAAATTCAACGTTACCTCGCTGTACTCGTCGCAACCAGCACCCTGGTGGGAGTAGCGACCTGGCTCGCATTTCTGGCTATCGGCCTGAAAAACGCTGCCGTATGGGGTATTGCCGCGGCGGTGCTCAATGCGGTGCCCTATGTCGGACCTGTGCTGGTAACCGTCGGTAGCACTCTGGTAGGCATCCTTCAGTTCGGCAGCATCGGCATGGGGCTTTCGGTGGGAGCGGTCGCGCTTGTAATCACCGGGATCGAGGGCTATCTGCTGACGCCGTGGCTGTCGGGGCGCGCCGGGCGGCTCAATGCCATCGTGGTGTTCCTCAGCATCGTGTTCTGGGGATGGCTCTGGGGCCCATGGGGACTGATACTCGGCGTCCCCATCGTGATGATGCTCAAATCCATCTGCGATCACGTCGAAGACCTCAAGCCCGTGGGCGAATTGCTCGGCGATTGATCGTGGACTCGCTGCGAGACCGCGGACAAAGCGGTAGAAATTCAACCGTGGTGGCAAATTTTCCACAGCGATGGCGTCTTGAGTTGAGCCACCGCCCTGTGTCCATGACGGCTTACGAAACCTGGCGATTGGCATGAGACTTGCTTCGCCTCCGGGCGTCAGTGAACGCTCAATTCGGAGGGTGCAAAAATGGCTTTCAGGAGATTGTTTGTTGCTGGTGCGGCATCGCTGTTGGTTTCGGCGCCAGCCTGGGCCGCGGAGAGTGCGGCTGGGAGCGCGATCGACGACAGTACGCTCAATGCGCGCGTCAATGCAGCGTTGATCAGTGACTCCACGACCAAGGCGCGCCAGATCGACGTCGAAGTGTCCAATGGCATTGTACAGCTCAACGGCTTCGTTGATTCCGCTGCTGCGAAGTCTCGGGCGGAGGCGCTGGCCAAGGGTGTAGAGGGGGTCCGGGAAGTACGCAACAATTTGCGCGTGGGAGCCGGCGACCGTCAGGCGGGAACAGTTGTCGATGACGGCGTCATCACCACAAAGGTCAAGACCGCCCTGATTGGGGACGACCAGACCAAGGCGCACCAGATCAACGTCACGACCCGCAACGGCGTGGTTCAGCTGAGCGGCTTCGTCGACTCGGCTGCCGCCAAGATGCAGGCTGAACGCATCGCGCGTCAGGTGAACGGCGTGCGCGAGGTGCAGAATAACCTCGACGTCCGGGGTGGGTGATTAAGAGGACTGGGGAAATCTCCGCGGGTTTTTGCACGACAATCAAGCACTCGCGGGCATGTCGGGCTCCGGCAGCGTGCAGCTGCCGGAGCCGTTTTTTTTCCGGTCACTGAAGTCGCAGAGAGCGCTCGCATTGCTGGCGTAAACGGGACCCCTGCGGCCGCCCTGCCTGGAACCTCCTGCAAGCGCCTGCGGCTGAACAGAGCTGCTGCGAGACTTGTCAGGCGCGCGAACAGCGAGCTAAACGACAAAGGCCACCCTGCGGTGGCCTTTGGGGCAAGATCATCAGGTTGGCGGATGTATCGGTGCGTCGCCGTGGCGAGGCCGCGATACGGTCGTTCTGACGACCTTGCATGGTTACGATGCGCCGGTGGACGCGTTGGGCCCATCGGCCGTTTCACCAACCGCATGTCGGCGTCGTCCTACGTCGGCGAAATCGCTCGGGCACTGACCTGTGTCGGCGCAGACATTACAACGCGCCATAACGATGCCCCCGGGCGGTCCGCTCGAAGCGGCCGTGAGCACCAGGGTTGAGGACTGCGGCGGCAGAATGGGTGCTTCGACTGCTGGCAAAGATGTTGCTCCACCTGTCCGGTAAATTTTACACGCATGTCGTCATTGCTGGTCGACTGACGCCGGCTCAGCTCAGCGTTCCCGGTAGCAACGTCAACGCGGCTCCGGCTACGGCCTGGGCCGAGCTGAAGTACCAGTACAGTTTCAGGCAATCGTAACTGTTGCGTCGCACTGTATTAGTTCGTCCGTGCCAGACGCGCCATATGACATTGAGCGTCATCAGCGCGAGGACCACGGCATGGAGAGTTGCATACCCGAACAGCGCAAACAGGACTGAATTGTACGCATGTTCCGCTGGTGGGATGGCCAACTGCTTCAGGGCCACGAAGTGGCAGGTGACGGCGAGCAGAATTGCGGCGAGCGCAGCCGAGAGGCGTACCGTGAATCGGTTCGCCGCCGTTCCGTCAGGCGAAAGCGCGGCGGCACCTGAGCGAACAACCACGCTGCTCATCAACCAGGCGGCAGCGCCGGCCACGATCAGCGGTGGCGAAGGAACGCGCAGCACCTGTGTGCTCCATCCCGCCGAAACCGCCCACAGGAAAAGCTCCACGAAACCAAGACACGCGAAGACAACGGCGTCCACCGCCAGCACTACCAGCATCGCCGAGATGGCGTGCGAGTGGCGGCCGGACAGGTAATCCGGCAGGAGCAGGCCTCCGCCGATCGCATAGCGTCGACCACCGGGTGCAGGATCTGTGTCCCGGGCCCAGGCCAGCAGACATGCAACGGTGAAAAGCCCGGTCAGCGTGGCTGCCGGGACGAGCTTCATAGTGAGCGCGAAGAAGAAAGCGGCAGTGCCGACACCGGCAAGCAGTGGCAACCAGCTTGGGCCGGGCAGCCGCAACAGGTACTGGGGATGCGCATGGAGCGGGTGCGTGACCAGCGTCTCGCGGGTATCGGTTGCAACACCGGGCAGGAAGTGAGCGCCGGCCGCAACTTCGGCGCGCAGTTGCGGCGTCATCCACAGGGGCTCACGATCAGTCACACGCGGGATGCTGCGGACGCCGTAGGTTTCGACCGGCAGCCACTCGAGCGTGCCGGCATTCCAGGGATTCGCATCGACCCGATTCCTGACCCGCACGTGCCGCAGCACATCAGCGCAGACCAGCAGGATGCCCGCTGCCAGCACGAAAGCTCCGATCGTCGATGCCATGTTGAAGGGTTCCCAGCCGAGACCGTCAGGATAGGTCCAGATCCGGCGCGGCATCCCCAGCAACCCGACGAAGTGCATGGGAAAGAACGTCACATTGAGACCGATGAACATCAGGGCACATGCGGCCTTTCCCCACCACCCCGGAATCCTCTGGCCGGTGACGCATGGCACCCAGTAGTAGATCGCAGCAAACACCGGCATCACCAGCCCCCCGAGCAGTACATAGTGCAGGTGGGCCACGACGAAGTAGCTGTCATGAACCTGCCAGTCGTAGGGCACCACGGCGACCATGATGCCGGTGAGTCCGCCGATCAGGAACACGGCGAGAAATGCGAGCAAGAACCAGGCGGGCGTATGCCACTGCATTCGCCCGTTGCGAATGGTCGCCAGCCAGGAAAAAACCTGAATCCCGGCAGGTATCGCGATGGCCATGCTCGCAGCCGAGAAGAACAGGGCTGAATGACCGCTCATTCCGACGGTGAACATGTGGTGGACCCAAAGCACAAATGCGATGACGCCAGTGGCCATCAGCGCTGCGACTACCCAGCCGTAACCGACCAGGCGAGTCTGCGCCATTGTCGGCACCATCATGGAGATCAGCCCTGCGGCTGGAAGGAAAATGATGTACACATCGGGATGGCCGAATAGCCAGAACAGGTGTTGCCACAGCAGCGGGTCACCGCCGCGTTCGGCAATGAAAAAGGGCCAGTGAAATGCCCGCTCGAGCTCGAGTAGAGCCGTGGCGACGATCACCGCCGGAAATGCAAAGATTATCATCGTAGCCGTAACGAGCATTGCCCACGCGTACACAGGCATTCGACCGAGCGTCATTCCCGGCGGTCGGGTACGAAGAATGCCGACCACGATTTCGATCGCGCCAATGATGGCGGAAATCTCGATAAAGCCGATGCCGAGAAGCCAGAAGTCGGTGCGAATTCCCGGTGAGAACTCGTAGCTCGTAAGCGGCGGGTACATGAACCATCCGCCGTCGGGCGCCAGTCCGGCAAATATCGTGGCGAAGAAGATCAATCCGCCGATGGCGTAGGCCCAGAACGCGTACGCCGATAGGCGGGGGAATGGAAGGTCACGTGCGCCAAGCATGGCAGGCAGGAGCAGGACCGCTATCGCTTCAACGACGGGAACAGCAAACAGAAACATCATCACGGAACCGTGCATCGTAAAGAGCTGGTTGTATACGTCCGGTGCGAGCAGTGTGTTTTCCGGCACCGCAAGCTGTATGCGCATGGCAAGCGCGAGCACTCCGCCGAGAAGCAGGAACAGCAACGCGGTCGCCAGGTAGAAAAGGCCGATATACGTGTTGTTGACGGCGCTGAGAATTCGCAGACCGATGGGTTGGCGCCATACCTGCTGCAGCCGGCGCAATACGCCCGGTGGGCGCGACAACCGACTGG
>CAZFWB010000158.1:0-7623 GCA_964522655.1 uncultured Chromatiaceae bacterium
ACCAGGAACTCCGTACCCTCGATACCGGCATTGGCGAAGGGCGTGACAACGCGCAGTGCGCGCCGATCACGCGTGATGATGTGCAACACGCCTTCGAGAACCTCCAGCCAGGTCTTCCTGTCGTCCTGCGGAGGCGGGAAGGTGATTACCGTGTTCTGGTCGAGCCGGGTCACCGTCTCGTCGGGCAACGAGAGCGCCGCTCTGCTGAACGCTCCGGTGCGCAGCCGGTCCCCGGAGCACAGACGCTCTTCAAGGGCGACGGGTACCCAACCGGACTGGTTGGCGCGTTGCGCTTCGACGACGCCCTCCAGTGAGATGACCCGCGCGACCGGCGGATCGCAGGTCTGCGCCACCGCGGGCGTGGCGGCAAGAAGTGCGAAGGCGAACGCGGCTGCGACGCCGCCGGCGCGCACCGCAAGCAATCGAAATCGTCTCACACCCAGGTCCGCCACAGCGGAACCGTTCACTGACAGCAATGCCTTTGCCTCAGCGAGGCGCAGGGCTCCGGCCGCAAACAATGACTATCTGCGATTTCCCCAGATACTGCCGGCTAACCCGTTGCCCCCATTAGTATTGTTATTCGGGTGTTGGCGTAGTCAGGAGGTTAGCACCCGGTTAGCCGCCCTGCAACACGGCGGGCCACCGGTGGGCTACTTGGTGCTCACACGCACCGCACCTGCGATGAACGAAGCGGGACCGCTCGCGAGATACTCATCGCACAGACGCAGATAAAAGCGGGTCGGGCCGTCTTCAGGAACCTCCTCGAGATGGCGGCGAAACAGGGACGCGGCAGGCTCCCATCGCTCGTTACGGAACTCGGCCAAGGCGTCGGCGAACAGCCGCAGGTCCACCACGCCGGGCGCCACGCCGCCTGCCCTGGTGCCGAGCAGCTCGTGCACGGTGACCGGCAGGTTTTTTCCGGCCAGCAGGAACGTGCCGATTTCGCGCGAAATCAGAGTATCGAGGCCTGCCAGCGTTTCGCCCGATGCCAGCATGCGCGTTCCGAGCTGCTTGTTCAGACCCTCGATGCGGGTTGCGGTGTTGACGATATCGCCGACCGCCCGGTACTCGAGATGCCGCTGCGCGCCGATGCTGCCGAGCCGGATCTGCCCCGAGTGCAGCCCGATGCGGGTCGGCAAAGCTGCGCGGTCGCCGCCGGCTGCCCGGCGTTGCAGCTCGCTGGTCACGCGCAGCGCAGCGGCACAGGCCATGGCCTGCATCGCCGCCTCGGGGCGCGACGTCGCCCAGATCGCCATCATCGAGTCGCCGACCACGTCCGATACCTGACCGCCGTGACGTTCGACTTCGGCGAACAGGATCTCGTAATACGCATTCATCAGCCGGCCCAGTTCGTCCGGGGCCAGAGTCTCGGCCATCAGGCTGTACTGGGACGCATCGGTCGCCATGCAGGTGCCATGCACCACTTCCGCGACCGCCGCCTTTCCCATTCCCTCTGCCACGAGCCGTTCGACTACCTTCGGCGGCACGTAATGGCCCATGACCGCGCTGATGCGCTCGCGTTGCTCGCGCGCGCGGCGCAGCTGGAACAGGATCGCGCCTAGCGCGGCGAGCGGCGGCTGCAGGAATACGGGCACCATCACCGGCACCCAGATGTCCGCCGTCGAGAACGCCGTCACGGCTCCCGCCAGGTACAGCGAGGCGCTGACCGCGGCCGCCAGCACCCCGCGCGCACCGCGCAACAACCGGCAGGCAGCCCCAAGATAAGTGCCCCAGACGAAAAGCACGAGCAGGGATGCCGGCCGGGCCAGCGGCCGCACGGGCTGCCCCTCGAGCAGATTGGAAGTGGCGGTCGCGGCGATCTCCACGCCGCTCAGGTTGAGTCCGGTCTCCTGGGAAAAGACGGAGTAGAAACTGTCCTTCTGGTCCGCCTGCCTGCGGGCCGCAAAGCCGACGAACACGATGCTGTCGCGAAGGTCCAGGCGCTGCCCGTCGTCAGTACGCAGGGGCTCTCCGCCGATCACCCGGTGATAGGGAATGGTCGGGATGCTGAGGGGCGGGCCGTAGTAATTGAGGAAGTAGCTCGCCGGACCGGCATACAGGCGGACCAGGTCGTCGATCTCAGGACGACGCGTGGCGCCGGAAGCGCCGGTCGGCGCGCGCGGCGGCGCGTCCAGCAACGCCGCCGCAAGGCCCGGGTCCGCGAGGAAGCGATCACGCGTTTCCTGCATGAACTCGACCAGGCCGGGCGGCCGCTCAGCAACCGATACGGTTTCTGACGATCGGGCCTCGACGAGGGCCCGCTCGAGTTCAGCGCGCAGCGCCAGCGCATAGGCCTGAATGACCACGGCCGGCAGGGTCGGTCGATCGCCCGCCTCCTGGTGAAAAGCCCAGAACTGGCTCACCTTCATCGGCCAGACCGGCAACGAGAACGGCGCCACGGCAAGAGCGCTGGCGCGCAGAGACTCGGCCGGCGCCTGAATCCCGACGCGGACGGCCTCGGCGGCCGGCGCCTCGCCTGCACGCCCGATCGGCACGAAGCCCTTGTCGAGACGCGCGGTCAGCACGACGTTGCCCGCCTCCCGCATCGCCGCGGCGAGCGCGGCGTCGTCCGCCGCCGGCCCGGGCTCGGCGAAGAAAATGTCGAAGGCGATGACGCGCGCGCCAGCCTCCGCGAGGTTGCGGATCAGCTTGGCGTGCAACGAGCGCGGCCACTTGACCGGATCGATCGGCAGACCAAGTGCCTCGGACGAGGGGCGGTCGATGCTTACGACGGCGATATTGGCCGGCGGCTGGCGGGTGCCGCGCAGGGCGAACAACCAGTGCAGGCCGCTGTCCTCTTCGACGCTGGCAGTCAACGGCAACAGGCTGACGAGGCTGCCGATGGCGCCGATCGCGATGCCGAGCAGTGCGGCACTTCTGGTCCGGCTCACCATGGCGTCATGCGTCGCAGAGACCGCCCTGCGGGGTGTAATCAGTCCGCAGAATACTGCAATTGCGGCCGCGCCGCCGACGCGGCGGGCGGCCCGGCCGCGACTAGCGGGTGAGCATTGCGCCCATGAAATCCTTCTGAATGTCGCCTGAGCGACAGACACTTCGGGCCGGCCGACGCAACGTAACCGCTACCGGCAATTGTGCCGGGGACCGAAACAAGGGGAGAGCACGATGAAAAAGACCAATGCGAGCACCCGGTCGCGATACGGGCCATGCATTGCAGCCGCCTGTGCCACGCTGGCCCTGTCGGCAACCGCCGGCGAGCCGCTGACGTTGCAGTTGCACTGGTTCCAGGTGCCGGGAAGCCGGGAAATGAAGTCCGGCAATTACGAGCGGGCTGTCGAGCGACTCGAGGCCCGGATCGCAAGAGGCAACAGTTCGCCGTCGCGACGCACGGCGGTCCTGATCGACCTTTGCGTCGGCAACATCATGTTGAACCGGCTCGAGGAAGCGACCAGGGTCTGTGACGAAGCGACCAAGACCGGCTGGTATGCGGACATCACCTACAACAACCGGGGTGTCCTGAACATGGTTCGTGGCAGACACGAGGCGGCGGTCCGCGACTTCGGCGCCGCGGTGCGCAGCAACGGGCCCGACCGGATCGCCAGGAGAAACCAGCGCGTGGCCGAGGAGCGCGTCGCCGCCATCGCCTGGCAGCGCCAGCAGACCGTCCTCGCCGGGAACGTCGACGTGCGCGACGTCAGCACGATCAGCCTGCGGATCGAGAAACCGTAACGCTGAGCAGTTTGCAAAAAGAAGGATCTCACCGGCCCGGGCACGCTCTTCTGACGTCGCCGGAAGGCGCGCCAGATCGAACGCCCGGGCCGGCCGGGATTCGCCCGGGCGGAGTCAGCCTACTCAGGCTCGCGACCCGCGGGGTTCCTCGCGGCGCGCAACGGCCGCAAGCGCCTGCGGGTCACGGATCACGACCGTGCCGCGAGCGAGGCTGACCCAGCCCTTCTGTTTCCACTCCTGGAGATGCTCGTTGACGACCTGGCGCGAGGCGCTGAGGAAATTCGCGAGATCCCCCTGGGAGATCTTCAGCGCAATGCCCTCGGGCGCACGGCTGCCGTGCTGACCGCTCAGCCGCAGGAGTCGGCTGGCGAGACGGGCGGACAAAGTGAGAAAGGCGGTTTCCTCGATCAGGTCACTGGTCCAGCGCAGCCGCTGGCAGAAGACACGTAACAGATGCAAAGACAGCTTCGGATCGCGCTCGAGGAGCGCGAGCAGATCGGCCCGCGGCACGAGAAACATGCTCGTATCGGTCATCGCCACCGCCGTGGCGGTGCGTGCCGCGCCGTCGATCGCCGCGATCTCCCCGAAGACGTCGCCGGACTCCATGATGTTCAGGAACACCTCGCGTCCGGTCTCGTCCTGGCAGCTGACGCGAACCTGGCCGGCGATGACGGCGTAGAGGGCATCGCCCGGGTCTCCCTGGCGGAAAACCGCTGTTCCCTTCGGGTAGCTGCGGCGGACGGCGAGTCCCGCAATCCGGTCCAGGGTGCTTTCCGCGAGCCCTCGCAGCAGCAGGTTTTCCCGAAGTACAGCTTTGGCAGTAACAGCCATCGTGTTGCCGGCCGGTCCGGCCGATCCTGACAAGACACCTTTGCAGCCAGTTCGTTTACGCGAAGTGTCAGCCGGACGACAGATCCCGGTCCCTCGCCTGCGCACTCTAGCTGATATGCACGGAAACGTAACGAATGACCGCCCTGCCTCACCGACCGACCTGCCCCGCGCCAGCGGCAGGCCGCTGTTGGTCAGGGTCGGCCTTGCGTACCGTGCCTGGCCGGTCCCGGTTTGCGGGGACCCATCCGGCGTCAGAGTTCGCCCGGGCGACGCTTCTCTCGATCGTTCCCGGCGGCCGGCGTCTTCGATGAACACGTCACGGGTTTCCTCCAGAACCGTGGCGGGGGCCGGCCAGGCACCCCTCGGTCACGGCGGGCTTCCAGCGGCGAGAAATTCCCGATCTGTGTCCGCCGCCTGACAGAACGGCCACCGGATCCGGATCAATCTACGCACCAGGCCAAGGGAAGGACCTAACGAAATTTCAGGACTTCATTCAACTTCACGCCGGGAGCACCACCATGAACACGACCGATACATCCGCTTATCGAAACGCCAGCCGTCAGACCGTCTGCGCGACGATCGCCTTGCTGCTGACCATGGGCCTGACCTGGAGCTTCGTCGCCTCGACGAGCTTCATCCGCTGGCCGGGCAGTCACACCGTCACCACCGCGGGCCTTGCCGATTACGCCCTGCCGGGCGGCACCGAGCGCGTCTCGCTCTGAGCATTCCGGGACCCGACAACGGGCTGCCGTCCCATGGGCGGCAGCCCGTTGCCATTCAGCGGTACCGAAATGAGCCGTCTAGGCGAGCGTCGCCGGCGCCCCGGTCTGCGCCAGCAGCGCCTTCTTGCGGAAGAAGCGCAGCAGCCCCGCGTCGCCGTGCCGCGAGCCGCCGCATCCGGAGAAGCCGAATGAGTGTTTCTCCGCCTCGTAGGTCTCGCGCGTGAGGCCGGCGTCGTTGAGACTCATGCCGCCGGCGTTGACGCGCTCGGCAACCGCGCGCGCCTCTTCCAGCGTGCCGGCGAACACCGCCCCGGAGAGTCCGTAGATCGTCTCGTTGGCGAGCGCCACCGCCTCTTCCGTGGTGCGGAACTTCATCACCGGCATCACGGGCCCGAAGGTTTCCTCGGTCATGAGCTTCATGCGGTGATCGACGTTGGTGACCACGGTGGCCGGCACGTAGCGGCCCCCGTCTAGGCTGCGGCTCTTGCCGCCGCAGCGGATCACGGCGCCCTTCGCCACGGCGTCGTCGAGGTGCGCGTCGATGATGTCGGCCTGCTTGTCGAAGATGATCGGCCCGAGCTCGCCCTGGTCGACGTCCGGATAGTTGAGCCTGAGCCTGTCGGCCTTCTGCACCAGCAGATCCACGAAGCGGTCGTGCGCCGACTCATCGACGTAGACGCGCTCGAGCGACAGGCACACCTGGCCGCTCGCCATGGCGGACGCGCGCAGGATGGCGTCGCTCGCCCGGTCGAGATCGGCGGAGGCGAGCACGATCGCCGGATCCTTGCCGCCGAGCTCGAGGAAGGCGGGGATGAACTGCCGCGCCGCCGCTTCGGCGACCTTGCGGCCCGTGGCCACGCTGCCGGTGAAGCAGACCGCGTCGATCATCGGGACCAGCTCCGCCCCGGTGTCGCGGCCGCCGGCGACGACGTCGAACACGCGCGCCAACTCCGGCACGGCGGCGATCGCCGCGCGCAGCGGCGCAATGAAGCGCGGCGTGACTTCGCTCGGCTTGACGATGACGGCGCAGCCGGCCAGCAGCGCCGGCACCGCGTCGATCATCGACAGCGCCAGCGGGAAGTTCCACGGGCTGATCACGCCGACGAGCTGGTAGGGCACCAGCTGGTGGGCGATGCGCAGCGTCGGCATCATCTTCGAGGGGAATTCCTCGGTGTGGACGATGCCGGGCGCGCGTTCGCACCAGCGGCGCACGTTGCGCGCGACCGAGGCGAGTTCGCCGGCGGCGATTTGCGTGCGGCCGGTGTCTGTGGCGAGCGCCGCGACGATGCCGTCGCGGTGCGCCTCCAGCGCGTCGGCGAAACGGCGCATGACCGTGCAGCGCGCCTCGAGCCCCGCCGCCCACCATGCCGGCTGCGCCGCACGCAGCGCCCGGCAGCGCCCCTCGAGTTCGGCCGCCGTCGGCGGCGTGAACTGGTAGTCGTGCTCGCCCGTGCGGGGGTTGCGGACCTTGACGGTTTCGGCTGTTTGAACGGGTTTGGGGTTGGCCATGGCTTTCGAGGCGCGGCTGAAGCCGCTCCCACAGTCCCTCCTACAACTTGCCGACGGGCTTGAACACCCGCGCCATATACTGCGCCGCGTCCTCGCCGGGCTCCTCGACGGACTCCGGCGCGATCCCGGCGAGCGCCTTCGCCAGCGCCTTCTTGAATTCGACCTGCATGGCGCGCGAGATCTGTATACGCTGCGCCTGCGGGGAGCCCGCGCCATGCATCGACTCGGTGAGATAGCCGACGGCGTTCCTGCCGAGCGTCATGTTCTCGATGAGCCGCAGGATGCGCATCCGGTCCTCGGTCGGGATCTCCGCCCTGCCCTTCAGGTATTTGCGGATCAGCTCGCCCACCTCGGGTGCGGCGAGATCCTTCTCGGAAGGCATGGTCACCACCAGCGCCCCGGCGAGGTCCTGCGCGAGGCGGCCGATCTCGTAGGGCATCTTCGTCACGTGGTGCTTGCACACGTTCGACAGCATGTCGTCGCAGAGGAACACGCCCGACGGGAGCTCGCTCGCCTGGTAGCTGGCGGCGACCCCCGTGCCGTAAATGGTCTCGTTCAGATGCGTCATCTCCACCAGCTTGTCGCGGACGTGCGAGGCCTTCTCCACCCCGTTGTAATCGGCCACCGTCGCGGCGGCGCCGATCAGCACGTCGCCGACACCGGTCTTGCAGACGTAGCTGCGGCGGTGATAGCAGGTGAAGCGCTCCACGAGAGACGCGGCGTATTCGAACTCGCCGTCCATGAAGACGCGTTCCCAGGGTACGAACACGTCGTCGAAGATGATCATCGCCTCCTGGCCGGCGAAGCGGCGGTTGCCGGCGTCGAGATCACCCTCCATCGCGCGCGTATCGCAGCTCTGGCGCCCATAGATGTA
>CAZFWB010000159.1:0-7569 GCA_964522655.1 uncultured Chromatiaceae bacterium
GCTTGATCAGCACCGGTCGGATGAAGTTGTCGACCGTGGTGACGATGACGGTCCACACGAGGAGGAACAGCGCAGCGCCCGTCGTCCCGGTCGCAAATACCCAGACCACCGCCGGGGCCAGCACGAAGATCACGCCGAGCTGCGCCACCGTCAACAGGAACGCCGCTGCGGTCAGCACCGCCACCAACGGCACACCGGCGATGGCAAGCCCCACACCGGCGAGCGCCGCCTGGATCAGCGCGGTGCCGACCACGCCGAGCGCCACTCCGCGGATCGCCTGCGCGGCGAGCCGCGCCGCACCCTCCCCCTGCTCGCCGGCCAGCCGCCGGGCGAAACGCAGCGCGAGCCGGGCCGTTTCCTCGCCGTTCGCATAGACGATGGCGGCGACGATGATGGTCAGGATGAACTGCACGATGATGAAACCGACGTTGCCCAGTTGCGGCAGCAGCCAGCGAGCCAGTTCGCCGGCAAAAGGGGCCGCGCGGCCCAGGAGCTCCGTATCGCTGAGCTGGCCGAGGCTCTGCCAGAAGCCCGCGATCGCCGCGCCGGCCAGCGGCAGATCGACCAGCCATTGCGGCGGCGGCGGCAGCCGCCAGCCGGCCAGCGCCCGGCCCCAGCCGACGAGGGTGTCGGCGTTGGCCACCAGCGTCCCGACCGCGAGCGTCACCGGGATCACCAGCACCAGCACCAGACCGACGGTCATCGCAGCGACCGCCAGGCCGCGGCGGCCGAACAGCACCCGCTCCAGCCTGAGCAGCAACGGCCAGGTCGCAATCACGATCATGACCGCCCAGAGCAGCGCGCCGAGAAACGGCCGGAGAATCCACAGGCTGGCGGCAATGAGCGTGGCGAGAAACAACACGCCGAAAACCAGGCGCGTCAGCTGGCTGTCGCGCTCAGCCATCGATCCGCTCCCCCGATCCGGCAGGCCGGCCGTTCATCCCGCCGGCCCGATGCCCGCGTCCGGCGGTGTCGCCGTGTGCAGGCGGGTCACGGCCCGCTGGAGGCCCTGCGCAAACCAGATCTCGAGCGCCTGCAGTGACTCACCGATCGCGAGTTCGATGAGCGCCTGCTCCTCGCTCGAAGGCCGGTGCAGCACGTAGTCGGCGACGGCGTCCTTCTGTCCGGGGTGCCCGACGCCAAGCCGCAGGCGCAGGAAGTCCGGGCCGCAGTTCGCGATGACGTCGCGCAGACCGTTGTTGCCGCCATGGCCGCCACCGGACTTCAGCCGCGCGGTTCCCGGTGACAGGTCGACGTCGTCATGGACGACGAGAATCTCGGCGAGCGGAATCCGGTAATAGTCCATGAGCCGGCGCACGCATTGCCCGCTGCGGTTCATGAACGTCGCCGGCTTCACCAGCCGCACCTGGCGCCCGGCGATGGCAACCTGGCAGAGGCTGCCGGCGAGCTTCGCCTCCTCGCGGAAAGGCACGGCGGATGAGTCAGCCAGCCGCTCGACCAGCCAGAAACCGGCATTGTGGCGGTCGGCCGCGTGCTTCGGGCCGGGGTTACCGAGGCCGACGATCGCGGCGGGTGGTGGCGAGGCCTGCATGGGCGAACATGATAACGGGGACCGGCTGCAGCCGGTCCTCGTTGTTCATGGAGCCCACCCGCCGGCGCGGGCAGCCCAGCCGCCCATCGCGAGCGCGGGTTATTTCTTTTCCTTCCCCTTGGCTTCCTTGCCGGCGTCCTTGGCGGCTTCCTTGGCCGGAGCGGCAGCGGTCGCCGCGCCCTCGGCCGGCGCCGCGCCTTCGGCCGGCGCCGCCACTGCGCCCTCCGCAGGCACCGCGCCCTCCACCACCTCTTCCACTTCTTCCTTGACGAGGTGAATCGAAACGACCGGGCGGTCCTGCTCCGGACCGCCGGCGAGATCGGGAATTTCCACTCCCGGCGGGAGCCTGATGTCGGAGAGGTGCAGGATGCCGTTCAGGTCCAGCTCGCCGATGTCGAGCTCGAGGAACTCGGGCAGGTCCTTCGGCAGGCAGGAGATCTGCACCTCGGTGATGAGGTGCGAGACGATGCCGCCGCCTTCCTTGACGCCTTTCGCGCTCGCCTCGTTCAGGAAGTGCAGCGGCACCTCCATGCGGATCTTCTCGTTGGCGAGAATTCGCTGCAGGTCGAGGTGCATGACCGCGCGCTTCGCCGGGTGCACCTGGATGTCCTTGACGATCGCCTGCAACTGCTCTCCCGCGAGATTGACGTCGAGGATGCTCGACAGGAATGCCTCCTGTTCGACGTTGCGCAGGACTTCATTGCCGTCCAACGAGACGGCGGTGGGCGGCTTGCCGCCACCATAGATGATGCCGGGGACCTTGCCGGCCCGGCGCAGGCGGCGGCTCGCACCTTTCCCTGCACCGTCCCGGGGTTCCACGGCGAGCGTGAATCGCCTGGCCATGACTTGCTCCTTTTATATGTATATCGGCGGCTTCGGCCTGCGACCGGCCGGGGCGCCTTCCCCTTCAGGGGGGCGCAATCATAGCCTAATCGGGTCGACGCCGTGAACCGAGCCTCGATCGCGGCTTGCGCCGCTCCTACACCGCTCCGCTGGAACCGTGCCGTTGTAGGAGCGACGCCAGTCGCGACCCGTCAATCGACGTAAAGTGAGCTGACCGACTCGTCGAGGCAGATCCGGCGCATGGTCTCGGCGAGCAGTTCCGCCACACCGAGCTGGCGAATGCGCGGGCAGGCGGCGGCGGCCGGACCCAGCGGTATCGTGTCGGTGACCACCAGCTCGTCGAGTTGCGAGCCGGCGATGCGCTCGACCGCTTTGCCGGAGAGCACGGGATGGGTGACATAAGCGAGCACCCGCTCGGCACCGTGCTCCTTGAGGGCGCCGGCGGCCTGGCAGAGCGTGCCGGCAGTGTCCACCATGTCGTCGATCAGCACGCAGGTCTTGCCGTCGACCGCGCCGATGATGTTCATCACCTCGGCGACGTTGGGCTGAGGGCGGCGCTTGTCGATGATGGCGAGATCGGCGTTGTCGATGCGCTTGGCAAAGGCGCGCGCGCGAACCACGCCGCCGACATCCGGCGAGACCACGACGAGGTCATCGTGCTTCTGCCGCCACAGGTCGCCGAGCAGCACCGGCGAGGAGTACACGTTGTCCACCGGGATGGAGAAGAACCCCTGGATCTGGTCCGCGTGCAGGTCCACCGTCAGCACGCGGTTGATACCCGCCTCGCTGATCAGGCCCGCCACCAGGCGCGCCGTGATCGGCACCCGCGCCGCCCGGGTGCGCCGGTCCTGGCGCGAGTAGCCCATGTAGGGCATGACCGCCGTGATGCGCGCCGCCGAGGCGCGCCGGCAGGCGTCGGCGAGCACCAGCAGTTCCATGATGTGGTCGTTCACCGGCGGGCAGGTCGATTGCACGATGTAGACGTCGCTGCCGCGGACGTTGTCGAGCACCTCGACGCTGATTTCACCGTCGGAGAAACGCCCGACGTGGGCCTTGCCGAGCGGTTGCATCAGGTGGCGCGCGATGCGCTGAGCGAGCCCCGGGTTGGAGTTGCCGGCAAGGATCGCCATGTTCGGCAGCAGGTGGCGGCTTTCGGCGTTCACTTCCAGGCTCTGCTCTGGTCACCCGCGAGGGCGGTGGCTGGGGTGGTAGGATTCGAACCTACGAATGGCGGGATCAAAACCCGCTGCCTTACCGCTTGGCTACACCCCAAGTGGCGCAGGCGCGCGCGTATTCTCCGGTCACCCTCCGGGGCTGTCAAACGATTGATCGCGCAGCGCTGTCGCCCTGCTTCGAGCCGCCGCGAGCGCCGGCTGCCTGTTCAGGGCATGGCCCCGCGCACGGCGCAGCGCGCATCGAGACACCATTGGTCCACGATCAGGCGCACGCGCGCACCGGCGCTGGCGAGCGTCAGGCGCCGCGGCATCGCCATCCCTGAGTCGACCGTGAACCGCTCGTAGCTCACCGACCAGCCGTTCTGCTCGATCAACTCCGGTTGCCCGCCCGGCGAGCGCGTTTCACGCGCCGGAAACTCCGGGGCGGGCAGGCCGAGCAACCAGTAGCGGACACGGGGGGCCGGGAACTGCCAGCCGAGCTGCTGGGCGAGGAACTGCTCGGCGGCGTCGGGGCCGGCGTAGGCGCGCGAGTAATCGCCTTTGCGGCTGCTGACGCTGAGCATCGCCGGCTCCCAGCGGATGTCGTACGCGCCGGCGCCGAACGGACCGCTGACACGTATGTGCGCGCTCGGCCCCTGCTGCTCCCAGCGCAGGTCGCCCTGGCCGCTGCCGGTGTCAGCCTTCACCGCAATCCGGCCGCGCGCCTGCCAGGCATCGAGCGCGAGCAGCCGATCACGCCGGGCGCCCCAGTCCACCGCCGTGGCGGGTTCCTCCCGGCGCAGGGTGCAGGCATCGAGCAGCACGGCCGCCGCCAGTGCCCACACCATCGCCGCCGGCCGCTTCGTCATCGCCTGCGCTCAGTTCAGGAAGCGCGACATGGTGTCGAGCAGCGGCCCGTTATCGGGATCCCGTTCGATCGCTTCCTGCCAGAGCCGGCGCGCCTGCGCCTGCTCGCCCTGCCGCCAAAGCACCTCGCCGAGGTGGGCAGCCACTTCCGGGTCGGGCAAGCGCGAGTACGCCAGTTGCAGGTAGCTGCGCGCCTCCGCGAGCTGGCCCTGCCGGTAGAACACCCAGCCATAGCTGTCGAGTATGGCGGCATTGTCCGGCTCGCGCTCGATCGCCCGGCGTATCAGCTGGTACGCCTCGGCGAAGTGGCGCGTCCGGTTGGCGAGCGTGTAGCCGAGCGCGTTGAGCACCACGGCGTCGTCCGGCGCAATCGCCACGGCCGCGCGCATGTCGGCGAGCGCCAGTTCCAGCTCGCTCATCTGCTCGAGCAGCGCGCCGCGGGCGAGCAGCAGGTCCTTGTCCTGCGGCCGGTAGGCGAGCGCGTGGTCGAGCACCGCCCGCGCCTCGTCGTGGCGGCCGGCCCGCTGCAGCACGCCCGCTCTCAGCCGGTCCGTCTCGAAGGCGAGCCGCGGATTAGCCGCGGCGAATTCCTCGAGCTGGCGCACGGCTGCGTCCGCACCGTCGCGCGCCTCGACGATGCGTGACAGCGCCACCTCGGCGGGCAGCAGGTACGCTCCGTCCGGCACATGGGAAAAGAGTTCCTGCGCCTGCCGCAAGCGGCCCTGCTGCTCGGAGAGGACTCCGAGGTAGAACAGGCATTCGTCGGCGAACTCGTTTTCCCGCAGCAGTTCGCCGAAGTGCTCCCACGCGCTCTGCCCGTCGCCGGCGTCGAAACTCACCAGGGCGCGCAGCCGCAGGATGTCCGGTTGCGGGCCGAAGCGCCCCGCGAGCGATTCGAGCTCTCTGAGGGCTTCCTCGTGGCGGCGGGCGGCGGCCAGCAGCCGCGCGTTCTCGAGGTCGAATTCCAGCGACGATTCCGACTCGACCAGCCTCGCCATGTGCTCGAAGGCCGCATCTTCCTCGCCCTGCGCCAGCAGCGCCCGGGCGACCAGCAGGCTTGCGTCCGCGGCGACTTCCTCGGCGTTCTCGCCGCCGAGCGCCGCGTACGCGGACTCCAGCGCGAGGTCGAGTTCACCCGAGCGCAACGCGGCGCGCGCTATGGCGAGCTCGAGCTCCGGCGTTTCCGGGGTATTCGCCGCCAGCCGCGTCAGCAGCCGCGTCACCGCCTCGGCGTTGTCTTCCTGGCCGAGCTCGCCGGCGAGCAGCAGGTAGTCGTCGGGACGGCGTTGCGCGGTGTCGCCGAGCGCCTGCTCGGCCGCCGCCAGCGCGTCGGCCACGTCGTTACGGCGTACCAGCAGCCGGGCGACATAGAGGTGCGCCGAGGAGTTGTCCGGCGCGAGCTGCGCCCATCGGCGAGCTGCGCGCAGGGCCAGCGCGTCGAAGCCGAACTCGAAGGCGAAGGCCGCCGCCCGCTGGGACAGCTCGGGCTCCTGGCTGCGCTCGGCCGCATTGAGGTACTCGTCCGCGGCGACGGCGTACTCGCCCCGCTGCGCGGCAATCTCGGCCATGACCATGTGGTAACCGGAACCCGGCACGTAATTGGTGTCGGCCACCGGGCCGGGGGCGGCGCAGCCCGCCGACAAAAGCGCCAGCGCCGCGGCTGCGCGGCGCATGAAGCGGGACTGGAAAAAGGCATCCCTGCCCGGCGCGAGCAGGCCGGTTCTCGCAGGCCTGCCGCTTCGGCCATGGCGGCCGGTAGTGAGGCTGCACATATATGACGATAATAGCGCGGCTTTCCAGGATGGTGCCGCTACTTCGGCACGCGACCGTCAGGACGATGCAGAAAAGCATATTGGACAGGCTCGAGCAGATGGCCGGACGGTTCGACGAGCTCAACGCGCTCCTCGCCGACCCGGCGGTCATCGGCGAGCCGCGCAGGTTCCGCGAGCTGTCTAAAGAACATGCCCAGTTGCAGCCGCTGGTCGCGCTGCACACTGCGTGGCAGCGGGCCGGGACGGACCTCGCTGCCGCCGAGGACCTGCGCCGCGAGGCCGACCCGCAACTGCGCTCGCTCGGCGAGGACGAGGCGGCGGCGGTGAGCGCGCGCCTCGACGAGCTCGAGCTGCAGATCCGCCGGCAGCTCATCCCGAAGGATCCTCATGACCGCAGCAACATCTTCCTCGAGATCCGCGCCGCCGCAGGCGGCGACGAGGCGGCGCTGTTCGCGGGGGATCTGTTCCGCATGTACGCGAAGTACGCCGAGAGCCGTGGCTGGACCGTGGAGGTTCTGTCCAGCAGCGCCGGCGAGAAGGGCGGCTACAAGGAGGTCATCAGCCGGATCATCGGCGAAGGGGCCTATTCGCGACTCAAATACGAGTCCGGCGCCCACCGCGTGCAGCGCGTCCCCGAAACCGAGGCCCAGGGCCGCATACACACCTCGACCTGCACGGTGGCGGTACTGCCCGAGGTCGAAGAAATCGAGGAGGTACGCATCAACCCGGCGGAGATCCGCGAGGACACCTTCCGCGCCTCCGGCGCAGGCGGGCAGCACGTCAACAAGACCGACTCGGCGATCCGCCTGACCCACCTGCCCACCGGGATCGTCGTGGAGTGCCAGGACGAGCGCTCGCAGCACAAGAACCGGGCCCGCGCGCGCTCGCTGCTGCAGGCGAAGCTGCTCGACCGGGAGCGGCAGAAGCAGACGCGCGAGCAGGCGGCGCAGCGAAAGAGCCTGGTCGGCACGGGCGACCGCTCCGAGCGCATCCGCACCTACAACTTCCCCCAGGGCCGGCTCACCGACCACCGCATCAACCTCACCTTATATAAGCTGCCGGATGTCATCGAGGGTGACCTCGACCCGGTCATCGAGCCGCTGATGCAGGAGCATCAGGCCGAGCAACTCGCCTCGCTGGAGAGCGTCACCGCATGAGCCCGCCCCGCTTCCGGACCCTGATCGACTTCATCGGCAACACGCCGCTGATCCGCCTCAACCACGTCTCGGACGAAACCGGTTGCGAAATTCTGGGTAAGCTCGAGTTCATGAACCCGGGCGGCTCCGTCAAGGACCGGGCCGCGCTCGGCATCGTCCGCGACGCCGAGCGCCGGGGCTTGCTTCGCCCGGGCGGCACCATCGTCGAGGGGACTGCGGGCAAC
>CAZFWB010000160.1:0-3945 GCA_964522655.1 uncultured Chromatiaceae bacterium
GCGGGTACTCCCTGGAACGCGGAGTGCGCACCATGATCAACCCGCAGCTTGAACTGAACGGCTTCGTGCGCTTCGTCGATATCTACGGCGAGAACGACACTTCGCTGGTGCTGGGCGGCCTCTACGGTATTGCCGGCAATGTCGCCATCGGCGCGGATCTCGAGTTTTCCGACGACGTGACGGCGCTGTTTCTCAAGGCGCGGCTGTACTTCAATCCGCCGCGGCAGTTGCGCTGAAATAGCGGGAAATGGGGACATTCCTGATTTCCGCTGAAATCAGGAATCTCCCCATTTCCAAAAAAAAAGCCCCGCAGAGCGGGGCTTGGTCATCGTAGCCGGAGCAGGCGTTGTACCGGGTCGCGCTTGGGGGAAAGGGGGGGATCTGCTCCCGGTAGGGGGGATTGCAACGCCTGTCCGACTCCTTCTCGATGATCCTTGAAACTAACGTGCGTTACAGGAGGACCGCCACGGTCATGACCGGGAACATCAGGGCAACCAGCCCGATCGTGAAGCCCTCGACTCGCTCGAAGAAGCTCAGGTTGCTCAGTCTGTTCATAGCTGCTCTCCTATCTGCACTATCTCTCCCGACGGTGCCAATGTAGTCCCGGCATGTTGCGATTTCCTTTCACCGCCGTAACACTTTGTAGCAATTTGTAACTCTCGCTAATTGCAGTAATTTCAGCAGTTTCGGCGGCCGCGGCCGAACGGATTCCAGGCCGGTGGCTCGCCGCTTTGCGGCGACGCAGACGCGTGGCTCGCGGTCGCTCCAGACGGAAGGCAGGCGGTGATGAAACGAGCGTTGAAGTACGTGGTCGTCGGGCTCGTCGTGGTGGTGGCGGCCGCATGGATCGGGCTGTGGGCGTGGGGCACGAGCCGTCACGCGGCAGCCGGTCCCGAGGCACTCGCGGCGCTGGCAAGCGATGAGGAGGTCACCGTCGAGACGGGTGATTTCCTGGTGTTCCGCCCGACCAAGGGCGAGCCGCGCCTCGGCGTCATTTTTTATCCCGGCGCCAACTGCGACCTGCGCGGTTATGCACCCCTGCTGCGCCGGCTCGCCGCGGCCGGACATTTCGTGGTGGATGTGCCCATGCCGCTCGAATTCGCGTTTCTCGCCCCTGACCGGGCGCAAAACGTGCAGACGGCATTCCCGCAGATCCGGCGCTGGGCGATGATCGGTCACTCGCTGGGCGGTGCGATGGCGGCCAGTTTCGTGTTTCGCCATCCCGAGCGCGTGCAGGGGCTGGTTATCTGGGATTCCTATCCGCCGCCGAACGAGAGCCTGGCGGCATTCACGCGGCCGGTCTGGCATATCCATCGGGCGACGCCGGGCGGCGCCCCGCCGCCTGCGTTCACCGAGCAGCGCCATCTGTTTCCGGCGGCAAGCCGCTGGGTGCCCATCCCCGGCGGCATACACATGTACTTCGGCGACTTCGTGGGTGGTGGCTTCGTGGAGGACTGGGAGCCGTCCATCAGCCGCGCCGAACAGCAGGATCGCGCGGTCGCTGCAACGCTCGAGGCGCTCGAGGAAATCGCCGCCGCCGGCCGATCAGGCGCGGGCGGAGAGGAAAGCGCCCCGGGTGCGGGTGAAGATGACGCTCAGGAACCTCGCCCCGACCAGCCAGCGGCCACCGGCACCGTCGTCCTCGACGCGCATGTTCGTCACCTCGACCACGGCGCGGCAGACGTCGCTGTCGAGCTTCACGATCGCGCGCGGCACCAGCAGCTCGGCGGTGACGAAACTGATGCCATTGAGCGAGACGTCGCGTGACTCGCCCGGGCAACCATGCGGTTGCGGCCACACCGTGTACAGGCGCAACGGATAATGGCGCGGCAGCCGGTCGATGGCGCGCTGCCCGCGCGCGGCGAGCAGGCGCAGGGTTGCGCGGTGCAGCGGGCTTCCGCAGCGCGCGCACACCGCGTCGGGACGCCGGTCGGCGGCGCCGCGGTGCGGAGCGTGGCAGAACAGACAATGATCGGTGTCGCCCGGCGCCGAATCCGCGGCCCGCGGCCCGGTGCCGGTCGCGGTCGAGCGGCGCAGCCCGGCGAGGAAGGCTCGGTCGTAGCGCGCGCGTTTCTGCGGGTTGGTGAGCACCGCGTAGGCCTCGTTGATGATCGCGGCGTTCCAGTGGTCGCCGCCGAGGTCGGGATGCGCCTTGAGCCTCTGCATCAGCGTGCGGTAGCTCGCGCGGATGATCTCCACCGGCGCACCGGGCTGGACCTGCAGGATGCGGTAGTAGTTGCGCCGGTTCTCCATGCACCGCCCAGCCTAGCGCAGCCCGGGGGCGGATTCTGTGGCGCTGTTCGCGGTTCTCAGGCCCGCTGGCTGGCGGCACGCGTCTCGTGATCGGCCACGGTCTCGTTGAATGCCAGACGGAACCAGCCCGCGCCGATGCCTCCCGCGACGAAGTTCGCGCTGGCCGCGGCGATGAAGATGCCGACGAGGCCGAAGAAGTGCGACAGCACCCAGGCGAGCGGGGCGTATACCACGATGGTCCGCGACAGGGAGATGAACATCGCCGCCATCGGCTTGCCGAGCGCGTTCAGCGCGCCGTTGACCGTCATCGAACAGCCGAGCGCCATGTAGCTCACCGGCACGATGTGCATCTGGAGCAGTGCGGCCTCCCGCGCTCCCGGTTCGAGCCCGAAGGCGTCGGCGAGCAGGCCGCCGCCGACGAACATCAGGATCGCGATGCCGATGCCGTAAAGGAGTGAAAAGCGGTAGGCGAAACTGACGCCCTCGCGCACCCGGTCGAGCCGGCCGGCGCCGAAATTCTGGCCGGTGAACGGCGTCATCGCCGCCGAGAGCGCCATCATCGCCATCAGCGTGAGGCCCTCCACGCGCGCCGCCATGCCGAAGCCCGCCACCGCGTCGTGGCCGTAGCGCGCCACCTGGCTGGTGATGAAGGCCGTGGTCAGAGGTGCTGCGAGGCTGCTGGTCAGCGTCGGCAGGCCGACGTGCAGGATCCGCTTCCAGGAATCGCGGATCAGCTCGGCCTGGAAGTTGCGCAGGCTGACGAGGTGCTCGCGGTGCATGACGAAATATACCGAGGCGCACAGCGTGACCGCATTCGAGATGACGGCGCCGAGCGCCGCGCCCTCGATTTCCATGCGCGGGAAGCCGAACAACCCGAAGATCAGGATCGGGTCGATGATGATGTTGAGCACTGCCGCGGTGGTCATGATCATTGCCGGGCGCTTGGCGTCCCCGGCGGCCCGCAGCACGGAGTTGGCGATCATGGGGGCAACGATGAACACGCCGCCCCAGTAATAGATACGCATGTAGCGGTGGATCAGCGGCAGCGTATTTTCATCGGCACCCAGCAGGCGGAACACGGGGTCTATGGTGGCGAGCCCGATGGACATCACCACCAGGGCGCTCGCGACGGCGAGCGCCATCGCATGCCCGGTGATGCGGCGCACCTCGTCGCGCTTGCCCGAGCCGAACAGCCGCGAGGCGACCGAGGAGGTGCCGGTGCCGAGGGCCATTGCGATCGCACCGACGATGAAGCTCACCGGGAAGGTGAAGCTGATCGCGGCGAGCTGATCCGTGCTGACGCGCGCGATGAAAAAGGCGCCGGCGAGATTGTTGGTGACGATCGCGATCATGCCGAGCATCATCGGGATCATCAGCGAGAAGATGTTCCTGCTGATCGCGCCTTCGGTCAGCCGGGCGCCTTTTCCTGCTGGCTTCATTCCTGTTCCTGAGCTTGCTCAGCGCCGGCGGCCGGGGAGTGGCTGAGTAATCTGGCTGTAGCCGGCGGCGCGCGCCGCCGTGGGTGCGCCGCGCTCGGCGGGCGCCAGAGTATAGGCAAGTCACCGCTATAAGTCCGCCGCCGGCCCTGTGACCGCCGCGCCGCGTCTCGCGAGCGCGGCGGTGCCCGGAAAATCGCGCTGGCGCGCGGCCCGCGAAGCGGCGCCGTCAGCCGCCGGCGGGCCGGGCATCCGG
>CAZFWB010000160.1:4045-7566 GCA_964522655.1 uncultured Chromatiaceae bacterium
CCCAGCCCGTCGGGCAGGTTGATGTCGAGCAGCACCAGGCCCGGCCGCTCACGGCGGAACGCCGTGATCGCCGCCGCGGCGCTTGCGGCGTGGACGACCTCGAATCCCTCCTGCTCCAGCATCAGCCGGTTGACGACCAGCAGGTCCGGGTCGTCGTCGACCAGCAGTACTTTCATGCCGCAGCCTCCACCGGCAAGCGGATCGAGAAGCGCGTGCGTCCCGCTGCCGTGCGCTCCAGGCTCACCGTGCCGTGGTGGCGCTCGATGATGGACTTCACGATCCAAAGACCCAGCCCGAGCCCGGGCGCGCCCGGCTCGCCGTCGAAGGAGCGCTGGAACGGCTGGAATATCGCCGCCCGGTCATCGTCGCCGATCCCGGAGCCCTCGTCCTCCACCCAGGCCGTGACGGCGCCGTCGGTCGCGGCGGCTCCGACGTGGATCGCGGAAGCCTCCGGCGCGAACTTGATAGCGTTGGCGAGCAGGTTGACGAATACCTGCATCAGCCGTATCTCGTCGCCGACGATGCCCGGCAGCTCGCGCGGCAGCTCGGTGACGACCCGTTGCCGGCGCTGGTCGAGCAACGGCTTCATCAGTGACGCCGTCTCCGCGATGACCTCCGCGAGCGACACCGCATGGCGGCGGATCGCGAGCTGGCCCGCGTCGATGCGCACGCTTTCGAGCAGGTTGTCGATGAGCTGCATCAGTCGCAGGCCGCCGCGCTGAATGTTGTGAATCATCTGTTCGCGCTCGCCCGGGCTCATCGTCTCCAGCCTGTCGTGCAGCAGCTCGATGGAGGCAAGCTGCGCGGCGAGCGGTGTGCGGAACTCGTGCGAGATGTTCGCGAGCACGCTGTCGCGCGCCCGGTGCGCGGCCTCGAGCTCAGTCTCGTCGCGCAGCACCTGCACCTGCTGCCCGTCGACCGGCGCCGCGCTGACGATGACGATCGAGCGCAGATCGCCGCGGGCCCCGCGCAGCTTCTCGACGGCCGTGCCCGCTCCCGCACCGCCGGCACGCGCGGCGAGGATCGGGCAGGAGTGGTCACACGGACGCGCGCCGTTGACGGGCTCGGGATTGAGTACGTCGCCGCAGAACCGTCCGATGAGTTCTTCCGGCTCCCGGCCGAGGACGGCGGCCACCTGCGCGTTCGCGTAGCGGATCCGCCGATCCATATCGACCGCGAAGACGCCCTCGACGATCCCGGCCAGAACGGCTTTGGCCTGCGTCTCGCGCTGGCGCAGTTCCGCGGTCAGGTCCACCAGGCTGCGGCGCATGTTCTCCATGTCAGCGCCAAGCGTCGCCACTTCCGGGACGCCCGCGACCGGCACGGCCGTTCTGAGATCTCCCTGGCCGATGCGACTGGCGGCCCGGCCGAGGCGGGCGACCGGGCGCACCAGCCAGCGCCCGTAGAGCACGCCGGCGAGGCCGGCGAGGCCGATGACGCCGAGCGTCGTCGCGCCGAGCCGTGAGACAAGGTTCGCGACCAGCGCGTCCATGGACCGCGCCTCAAGAGCCACGTCGATGAAAGTGGTGATGTCATCGGCCGAGAGCTCTATCGGCATCGAGGCCGCATAAACGACCCGGGGCGAGGTGAAGCGTTCGGCCACCGGGCGCCGGTCGGAGGCTGCCCGCGCGTGCAGGCTTGCCCAGTCGCCGTCCTGGTGCGGGCGGCGGGAAAGCCGGATGGAGGCCCCGGCCTGGTCCGTGACGCTCCTCAGCGAATCCTCGTCGATGCGCTTGAGCGTGATGGTGCGCAGGCTCTCGTCGAGGTCGCGAACGCGTGCCGCCGCGCCCAGCCAGATGCCCGAATCGGAGTCGGCAGTGATCAGGAACCGGCGCCGATCGCTGGTCACGGCGGCGAGCGCCGTGTCCCACGGCAGCCCAGCCTCCGACACGCCGATCATCTGAGCCCCATCGCTGACCGCGCAGCCGTCCACGTCACTGGTTTCCTCACAGAAATTCCTGAGATAGGCAACCAGTCCGTCCCGCCGCTCGGTGAGCAATATGCGGCGCAGGCCCGGCAGGCGGCCGAGCAGCCGCGCCGACAGGGCCACCGAGCGGTGGGCCTGATCGAGATGACCGTGCGCGGTGGCGACGGTGAGCTGGGCCTGCACCAGCCCCTCGCGCTCGGCGAACTCCTGCAGCAGGTCCACGGAGCGCAGGGCGATCGTTATAACCGCAAGCGCGACGATGAGGACGCTGCCAAGGCCAAGCCATGCAACGAGACTGATTGGGCGAAAACGTCTCATTTCATCGATTTGTGATTATTTTTTGTCAAATGGGGCGCTCCTGTGACCAAGTTGTGACTGGTCGCGTGCGCGGCCGGGTTGATAACTTCCGGATCATAGTCAGGCCGCGCTCTAGCCTGAGGAAAAGCCGGCTCTGCAAACGCTAACGCTAGTAGCGACAACTCCACAACTCTGAACTTCGTCAGCCCCGGGGGATAGATAATGAAACGCTCTGCCATCGCCGTTGCCGCCCTCGCTTTTCTCGCCAGCGTGGGTGCGCAGGCAGCCAACTATCACATTCTCAACGTCTCGACCATGAACGATGTCCGCCGCATCGGCGCGCAGAACATACCCGAGATCCTCGACTACACGACGTACGGTGGCTTGCTGGATCCGCAGGACCCGGCAAGCTGGCCGCTGATGGACGCCGATATCGCGACCTATCCCTACGCCGACCCGAACGATCCGAACATCCCGGTCGGCATCGAGCTGAACGACATCAACGTGTATGGCGGCATCTCGGTGGTTGCCGGTAACGTCACGGGCGCCACCATCCGCCAGTGCGACAACACCGCGGGAACCGGCCTGATCGGCTTCTGCGGCCAC
Organism: uncultured Chromatiaceae bacterium; assembly: GCA_964522655.1. Taxonomy (GTDB): domain Bacteria; phylum Pseudomonadota; class Gammaproteobacteria; order Steroidobacterales; genus QUBU01. The sequence goes on from CAZFWB010000160.1 coordinate 6,876, forward strand.
GTCGATCCGTTGAGCCTCGCCACGTTCCAGACCGCCAGTGCGACCAACAACCTGGTGTCGGGCGACGTGACCCTGCTCAACGTCGATCACCTGAGCGGAACAAGCGCCGGGGTCAAGAGCGTGCTGAGCAACCCGCTGGTGTGGACCTACAACCCGAACACCAACCAGCTCAACCACCAGGCCGGCGGCGGCACGGCAGCCACCAGCGCCAGCATCGCGACCTGCGTGCCGGTCGCGGGCACAGGGTTCACCGGCCAATGCCGCCAGCTCCAGGCTTGGGTCGACGCCAGCGGCGAGCTGGGTGGGGGCAGCGGGGGCAGCATCGCCAGCTCGATGTGGAACTGGAACGGCATGGCCGCCAACTACATCGTGCGCGACAGCTCGACAACGCCCTGGCACACAGCGACGGGCACGTCCACCACCGGCGGTCTGCAGATCTCCGGCGCCTCGGGCCACCAGGGCGTGGTATGGGATCTCAGCGGCTTCGTGGACGGCGTCGGCGGTGTCATCACCGCGCGTGTGGTCGCTGACGTGCTGTCCGCCAACAGCGCCACCGGCGTGAGCGCACTCTACACCCTGCACGTCACCGCCGTGCCGGTGCCGGCGGCCGTGTGGCTGTTCGCCTCGGCGCTCGGCCTGCTCGGGTGGCTTCGCCGCCGCACGTTGACGGCCTGAGGTGGTGACTACCGGT
>CAZFWB010000161.1:0-7479 GCA_964522655.1 uncultured Chromatiaceae bacterium
GCGTCGTCGGCTGGGGCGTGGGCGGCATCGAGGCGGAGGCCGCGATGCTCGGCCAACCCGTCACGATGCTCATTCCCCAGGTCCTTGGCGTTCGCCTGTCCGGAAGTCTTCGCGAAGGTGCCACGGCGACCGATCTCGTGCTGACTCTGACCGAGCTGCTGCGCAAGAAGGGCGTGGTCAACAAGTTCGTGGAGTTTTTCGGTGACGGATTGTCGAACCTGCCTCTGGCCGATCGCTCGACGCTGGCCAACATGGCTCCGGAGTTCGGCAGCACCTGCGCAATTTTCCCGGTCGATCGCGAGACCATCCGTTATCTCGAGCTGACCGGACGCGAAGCCTCGCACATCGCGCTGGTCGAGGCCTACGCCCGGGCGCAGGGCCTGTGGCGCGAGGATGGCGCTGCTGCGCCGCTTTACACCGACGTGCTTGAGCTGGACCTCGCCAGTATCGAGGCTACACTCGCCGGACCTCGGCGGCCGCACGACCGGGTGCCGCTCAGGTCGGTTGCCGCAACCTACCGGAAACAGGCCGCGGAAGCCGTCGCCGGGCGCGACGACGGCGGACGGGCCCGGATACAGCGCAAAGACGCGGGTTTTGAGATCGCGGACGGCGCAGTAGTGATTGCTGCGATAACCAGCTGCACGAATACTTCCAATCCATCAGTCATGATCGGCGCCGGGCTCCTGGCACGCAACGCGCGGCGCCGCGGATTGGCCACCAGACCATGGGTGAAGACCAGCCTTGCACCCGGCTCGAGGGTTGTCAGCAACTACCTGGAGAAATCCGGTCTGCTGGCCGATCTCGAGGCCCTGGGGTTCAATATAGTCGGCTACGGTTGCACCACCTGCATCGGCAATTCTGGTCCGCTGGACGAAGACATTGCGGACGCGGTTACGAAAAACCGGATTCTGGCGTGTGCGGTGCTCTCCGGAAACCGCAATTTCGAGGGACGAATCCACCCCCTCGTCCGGATGAATTATCTGGCCTCGCCACCACTCGTCGTGGCATACGCGCTGGCGGGCTCGCTCACGGTCGATCTGGCAGCCGATCCGATCGGCACGGGCGCTGACGGCAAGCCGGTATTCCTGAAGGACATCTGGCCGGCACAAAAGGAGATCCAGGCCGTAGTGGCGCAAACGGTCAACTCGGAGATGTTTCGCACCAGCTACGCGGGTGTTTTTGCCGGCGACGACAACTGGCAGAAAGTTCCCACGCCGTCCGGACAGATCTATGCCTGGGACGAGAACTCGACGTACGTCAGAAATCCGCCTTATTTCGACGGCATGACGCGTGAGCCGGAACCGGTTCGTGACATCGAGGGCGCCCGGGTTCTCGCCGTCCTGGGGGACTCGGTGACTACGGACCATATCTCACCAGCCGGGTCGATCGCACGGGACAGCCCTGCCGGGCGCTACCTCGTGGAACACGGGGTAACCCCGCGCGCTTTCAACTCCTATGGCGCGCGCCGTGGCAACCATGAAGTCATGATGCGCGGGACATTCGCGAATATCCGCCTGCGCAACCTGCTCGTGCCGGGAATCGAAGGCGGAATCACCATTCACTTCCCGAGCGACGAGCAGATGAGTATCTATGACGCGGCCATGCGCTACCAGCGCGACGGCGTACCGCTGGTGATCCTGGCCGGCAAAGAGTACGGCAGCGGCTCCTCGCGGGACTGGGCGGCAAAGGGCACCATGCTGCTTGGCGTAAAGGCCGTCCTGGCGGAGAGCTACGAGCGCATCCACCGGTCCAATCTGATCGGAATGGGAGTGCTTCCGCTGCAGTTCGAGGACGGTGAGAGTGCGCAATCGCTGGGCCTGACCGGGCGGGAAATTTTCGACATCAGCGGGCTGGAGAAAGGCAGATCGGCCCGGGTAAGAGTCTGCGCCCGCGGGAGTAACGGCGATAAACGCGAGTTCACCGCCCGAGTGCGCATCGACACCCCGAAGGAACGCGACTATTACGCCCACGGCGGGATCCTCCACTATGTACTGCGCCAGTTGGTGGAATCCGCCGACACGAGATAGCCCGGGCATGGCTGGGATACCGGAACGGCTCTCGCGGGCTCTGCTGCGATCACGGCACACCATGATCCTGACGGGCGCGGGGGTCTCGGCCGAGAGCGGCGTTCCCACCTTTCGCGACGCCCAGAGCGGATTGTGGGCGCGGTACCGTCCCGAAGAACTGGCAACGCCGGAAGCCTTTCGCCGTGACCCGGCGCTCGTCTGGCAGTGGTATCAGTGGCGGCGCGGACTGATCGCCAACGCCCGCCCGAACGCGGCTCATCTCGCAATAGCGGCGATGGAAAGGCTCCTGGAGCGGCTTACGCTGGTGACGCAGAACGTCGACGGGCTGCACCAGCGGGCGGGAAGCAGCATGGTCATAGAGTTCCACGGCAACATTCACCGCAATCGCTGCTCGGTCGAGAATCTGGCCGTGGAGGTCGACGCGGGTGATGCAACCCAGCCACCGCGCTGCCCACAATGCAAGGCCCTGGTTCGCCCGGACGTCGTGTGGTTTGGCGAACCGATTCCGCAGGCGGCCCTGCTGACTGCCACTCTCGCTGCGGAAGACTGCGACGTGTACCTCTCGGTTGGCACTTCGTCCGTCGTGTATCCGGCCGCCGGTCTCGCCGATCTGGCTCGCGCAAAAGGCGCAATGCTGGTCGAAATCAACCCGCAGAGGACCTCACAGACCAACGGCGCAACACACTTCCTGCAGGGCAGCGCCTCGGACCTGATGCCGGCCATGGTCGCCGCGCTAGCTTGAGCGCGGGCTTCATGCCGGCGGAAGTCAACGGCAACCTGGTCGATATCGGGGCCAATCTGACCCACGACAGCTTCGATCACGACAGGCCTGCGGTGATTTCACGCGCCGCTGCCGCGGGCATCACGCGCATCATCGTCACCGGCAGCACGGTGGACAGCAGCCGGGCGGCTCTCGCCATGGCGAAAGCGTTTCCCGGGCGATTGTTCTCTACGGCTGGGGTACATCCCCATCATGCGGCGGAATTTGGCCCTGAGACCGCACCCCAGCTCGTCGAGATTGCGACCGACCCGCAGGTGGTGGCCATTGGAGAATGCGGGCTCGATTATTTCCGGGACTTCTCGCCGCGGCCAGCCCAAAAACGCGCCTTCGTGCGCCAACTCGGTCTGGCATCGGCGATGGGCAAGCCGGTCTTCCTTCATCAGCGTGAAGCGCACGATGACTTCCTCGCCATTCTGCGCGAACAGATAGCCGAGCTCGTCGGCGGCGTCGCCCACTGTTTTACGGGCACACGCGGCGAAATGGAGGCCTATCTCGAGCTCGGCCTGTACATCGGCGTCACGGGCTGGATCTGCGACGAGCGACGAGGTGATGATCTGCGCGCGGCAGTCAATGCTCTACCTCTCGAGCGCGTGCTGCTGGAAACCGACGCCCCATATCTGCTGCCGCGGACGCTCGGCGGGAAGACTTCCAGCCGGCGAAATGAACCTGCTTTTCTTCCCGCAGTCCTGGAAACCACCGCACGATGCATGGGGGTCAGTGCGGCCGCATTGGCCAGCGCCTCCACCGGCAACGCCGAGCGGCTATTCGGACTCCCTCAAGGCAAATCCGGCCCCTGACGGGCGCCCTAATCCGCGCTCTTCAGCGACTGCGCCCGCAGCCTCGACCAGGCCTGCCTGAGGAGTTCCTCGGCGGCCAGGCTGGTGGTCGAATTCCGCTCGGCCACGAGATCCGCAATGAGTCCGTCCATCATCATTACGTTCGGCGGAAGTCCCTTGCTGAAGCGCGCCTTCGCCGTGAACACCACGCAGCCTCGCACCGGTGCATCGGGCAGAAGGCGCCGCACCGCCGCAACACGGTCATAGAGCACCGGCAGGGGATTCGGGAAGGTAAAGCGGCGGCCAGCGTCGAGCACGGTCCACTCGTGCATGGTTTCGCTGCCGAATACGTTGCCGGCCACGTCGCGCACGTCGACTACGACAATGCCCTTGCCCGTCAGCAACGCGTATTCGAGGTGGATCTGGCCGGTTTCGGCATTCGGAATCAGCACCGATGACAGCAGGTCGTCACAGGCCTGCCGCAGCCTTGCGATCGTGCTCCGCGCGGCGCGCCGGCGCCGCAGCCACCAGACGCCGGTTGCAGCAGCGATCGCCACCCCGAGCAGCGCCGCAACTGCGGGGTAACCGAAAGTCAGCGCTGAGGTGCCTGCCTGAGCCATTCTGTCACCGCAGACTACAGGTAAGCCGCCAGCTCGTGCAGCTCCGGAGCAATGGTTTCGAAAGACGCCGGCAATCGCAGGAGCCGCGAGAGCTCGGGCGGAGGCTCGACGCTGGCATCGATCAGCGGCTCCACGATCGTGTCGAACTTGGCGGGGTGAGCGGTTGCCACCACGATCCAGTGACTGTCGTTTCGCTCCGCCGCCGACAGCTGTCGATACACGTGCAAAGCCGTCGCCGTGTGGGGACACCAGGGAACTCCATGCAGCCGGTACTCATGGCGGATGGAATCCCGGATCTCCGGATCCGACACCGGCACCACGGCGATCTCGCTGCGGATTCCCTCCACATCGCCGCACAAGTCCCGCAGCCGCTCCATGTTGCTCGGATTGCCCACGTCCATGGCGGAGGCGAGCGTCGCGGTCGTCGGCCGCGGCAGCCACTGCCCGGTCGCCAGGAAATCGGCCACCGTGGTGTTGGCGTTGGTCGCAAGCACGATGCGGTCGATTGGTAACCCCATGTGCCGCGCCCAGATACAGGCAAATCCGTTGCCGAGATTCCCGGTGGGAACTATGAAGCTTGGCGCCCGCCCGTAGCGACGAAAGTACTCGAGAGCCGCCTTGGCATAATAGGCCGTCTGCGGCAGGAGACGGCCTACATTGATGCTGTTTGCCGAGCAGAGCCGATGAGACGCATTCAGATCCGCATCAGCAAAGGCTTCCTTGACCAGGCGCTGACAGTCATCGAATTCGCCCCGGACGGCCAGGGAAATCACATTATCGCCCCAACAGGTCAACTGGTGCTGCTGCCGCGGCGATACCCGCCCTTCCGGGAACAGCACCACCACGCGAATGCCGTCCTGGCCATGGAATGCTGCAGCGACCGCGCCACCCGTGTCACCCGAGGTTGCAACGAGGATCGTTACCGGGGGGCGGGCGTAGCGACCCTGGCGCACGATCCGCGTCATCGAAGCGGCGAGAAAGCGGGCGCCCACGTCCTTGAACGCAGCGGTCGGCCCGTGAAACATCTCCAGGACCGAAAGCCCGGGCTCGACCGGTCGCAGGGGGACGGGAAAATTGAGCGCCTGGCGGCAGATTGCGCCCGTGTCACGCTCCAGAGTCGAAGCGGCCAGAAACGGCGCAAGCAGGCGCTCGGCTACATCGGCGAATTCCACCGCCCCGTCGAACGCGTTGACGGCGAATTCCGGCAGCGAGGCGGGTACGTACAACCCGCCGTCGGGCGCCGTGCCGCTGACGATCGCCTGCTCGATGCAAACGCCAGGCCCGCCCCCTCGTGTGCTGCGGAATTTCATGGTGGCAGCGCTACCGGGCGGGTCCGAGAAACGACGCAAGGCGCAGCAGATCCGCAAAGACTCCCGCGGCGGTTACCGCCGGTCCTGCGCCGGGTCCCTGCACCACCAGCGGATTGGCGCTGTAGCGCCTCGACTCGAACCGAACGATATTGTCGGTCAGGTTCATGTGAGCGAACGGATGACTCGCCGGCAGAGCCTCGAGGCCGACCGTTGCACCGCTCTTGCGATCGAGCCGCCCGACATATCGCAGCACCTGCCCGCAGCGTCCCGCCTCCTCATAGCGTTGCAGCATGATTGCATCGTGCGCTTCGAGGCCCCGAAGAAACTCATCGATCTGCAGCCGCTCCAGTCCGTCGGGAACCAGGCTCTCGACGCGAACGTCGCGCATCTCGAGCCGCATGCCCATCTCGCGTCCGAGAATAATCAGCTTGCGCGCAAAATCCATGCCGGAGAGGTCATCGCGCGGATCGGGCTCCGTATATCCCTTGTCGCGAGCTTCCCGCACGATAGCCGAGAACGGCCTTGTGCCATCGAACACATTGAACAGGTAGGCAAGCGTACCGGAGAGTATCCCTTCGATGCTGACGATCTCGTCCCCCGTCAGGTTGAGGTCGCGCAGCGTGCCAATCACGGGCAGCGCGGCACCGACTGTGGTCTCGTAAAGGAAATGCACATTGTGCCGGCGGCTCACGCTCAGCAGTCGGTCATAGTCGGCCATCGAGCCGCTGTGGGCCTTCTTGTTTGGCGTGATGACGTGCAGCCCGCTCTGGAACCAATCGACATAGCGATCAGCCACGTCGCCGCTCGCACTGCAGTCAATGACGGCACCGTGCGGAAGGTAGTCGGTCTTCACGTGGTCGCGGAACCTCTGCCAGTCGAGCGCCTCGGACCCGACCTTTAGGATTTCGCGCCATTGCAAGAGATCGACCGCGCGCTCGGCGAGATGCATACGTGTCGATGTCGCGATCGCGCGCACCCGGAGGTCGAGGCCGAATTCCTTCCTCAACCGCTCGGTCTGCGCCGCCATCTGATCCAACAGCGTCCCGCCCACGTTGCCCGGACCGACGAGGCCAAGGGAAATGGTCTTGGCCGAAAGATAGAAACCCGAGTGGGCCGCCCGAAGGGCACGGGTCGCGTCGCGCTTGTCGATGACCGCGGAAATATTCCTCTCCGACGACCCCTGGGCGATCGCGCGCACATTGATTCCCGCATTGCCTAGCGTCCCCAGGAACTTGGCTGCGACGCCGGGGAGGCCGGCCATGCCGTCACCGACCACCGCGACGATGCTGCATTGGGGCTGCAGGTCGACACGCTGGATCTGGCCCTGCTGCAGCTCGAGCGCGAACGCCTGCCGCACAACCTGCTCCACTCTGGCAGCCTGGCGGGACGGAACGGCGAAACAAATCGAATGCTCGGAGCTCGCCTGGGAAATCAGAATGACCGAGATGCCCGAGCTTCGCAGCGCCCCGAAAAGGCGATCGGCCGTGCCCGGCACCCCGATCATTCCCGTCCCCTCCAGATTCACGAGCGCGACGTCGTCAACCGAGGTAATACCCTTGATCTGGTCGCGCGAACTGCCTGAGCCCGGCCCGATCCGCGAGCCGGGGGCTTGCGGATTGAAGGTGTTCCTGATGTAGATAGGAATGCCGCGCAATACCGCCGGCGTCATCGTCTGCGGGTGAATGACTTTCGCCCCGAAGTACGCGAGTTCCATTGCCTCGTTATAGGAGAGCTCGTGGATGATGGTTGCATCCGGCACCCGGTTCGGGTCGGCACTCATCACGCCATCGACATCGGTCCAGATCACGATTTCCGAGGCTTCCAGGAGTGCGCCGATGATCGATGCGGAGAAGTCGCTGCCGTTTCGCCCCAGGGTCGTATACAGACCGCTCCTGTCCGAGGCGATGAATCCGGTGATAACCGCAATCCCCCGATCCATGTCGCCGATCTGCAGTGCTGCGCGCT
>CAZFWB010000162.1:0-7471 GCA_964522655.1 uncultured Chromatiaceae bacterium
GGCCCGTCGCCACCAGCCTCAGAAGAAAAACGCGAATCCTGCTTTCCATTCTTCCACTTCCTCGTTCTCGTCACGGCTGGTGAAGGCGATGTACCCGGAGTATTCGGCACGCAGCATGAAGCGGCGCGTGAGATACGCGCGCACGCCCGCCCCGGCCTGCCCATACTGGTCGGTGCGGTCCTCGGTGCTGACCAGGCTCGCCTGCGGGCTGACGTGCAGCACGCCCGTCCCCAGGAGGAGAAACGGCGCGATGCGCCACTCAGGAAACGGCGTGTGCACGAGCCGGGCACCGGCAAGCCAGCCGTCGGAATAGTCCCCGCTCAGATGCGCGGCCAGCAGCTCGACGGAGAGATTCGGCGACAGCCGGTAACCGCCGGTCAGCGCGATGGAACTGGCGCCGTCGAAGTCGCCGAGCGAGACGGACATCTCCCAGCGCCGTCCGGTGAACTCATCCCAGCCGGGCTCGGCGAGGTCGAGCGGCGAACCGCCCGCATCCAGCGTGCGCGCAAGCTGCTCGGCGCGTACCCAGCCCTCGACGTCGCGCGCGGTGCGCACCTGGAACCAGTCGGTGCGCCGCTTCACGACCTCGATCTCGGCGCCGCGGTCGGCGACGTGGAATACGGGGTAGCCGCGGCCGGGACCGGTGCGCAACTCGATATACGGATCGGCGACGGTCACCCGCAGGGCTTCCCGTTTTGCATAAGCGGGCGCCATGAAGACGAGCGCGGCGAGCAGGGTGATGAGGGTGGCGTGGGTCCGCATGGTGTCAGGTCAGTGGCGCATCGGGGTCAGTTCAGTGGCGCATCAAAGGGGTTGTTGTAGTACTGGCCGCCGAGGTCCACCCACTCGGCAAGCAGGCGCAGCTCAGCGCCGCTGAGATAGCCGGCATGGCTGCCGCCCGCGTTGAAGCGCTCGAAGAATGCGGGCGAGGCGAGCGCGCCGGCGGTGGACATGGCCGGGCTGACGGGCACCGTGGCGAATACCGGATCGTTGGTCACCGGGTCCACGCCGACCTGTACCAGCCGGTCCTGCAGCACCCCGCCGTTCAACTCCAGCTCGTTGTCGCCGAGGAACAGTTCGGCGTAGGACTTGAAGTACGCCGCGTTCACGTCGGACTGACCGTCGGAGAGATCGAGCTGCGCGGCCGGCACCTGCGCGCCGTTGGCCGCGTCGACCACGTTGTGACAGGTCGTGCAGGTGTTGTCCGCCACCACCATGCCACCGCCGTCGAGCACCTGTCGCGGCACGCTCCAGAGCGGGTGGATGTGGGTCTCGTAATTGATCACGATGCGGCAGCTCGGCGACCACGCCGTCTGGCACTGGGCGCTCACCGGCGCCGGCGTGTCCAGATCGGCGTAGAGATAGTCGAAGCCCGGGTCCGGGGCGCGGCCGGAGGCGACGGCATCGGTCCAGAGGTCGTCGAAGCGGACGTCGACACCGGGAACGATCGCCGCGCAGTCGGTCGCACAGGAGATCCGCGCCCGTGCTTCCGCCATGGTCTCGCCCATGTCGGCGAACAGCGCGGGATTGGCGTTCGGGAACGGCGTCCCATCGAGCGCGGCGCCCGGCCAGACGCCGTCGAACACGCCCTCGCGCCCGTGCGAAAGGCCGCTGTTGGGCCCGTGGCAACCGTTGCAGCTGCGCGTCTCGCCGGGGCGCAGCTGCAGCCAGTTCTGGTGCCGCGCGCTGATGCGCCGCCCCATTCGGTCGAGGACGCTGACCGCGATAGGGACGTTCGCCGGAACCTTCACGACCACCGAACCATCCGGCTCCACCATCGTGTAGCCGAGGATCTCGCGCATGCCCTGCGCTGCGGTGACGCCGAACGCATCGTTGTCGAAGTCGCGCACCTCGTCGTCGGGAATGGCGACCGCCTTTTCCAGGCGCAGGAAGCGGGCCGGACGCTGGTCGGCGGTGGTGAGCGAGGGATCGGCGAGTGTCCCGATTTGCTGGGTGGCGACTCCGTCCACGTCGTAGACGCTGCGGATCTTCAGCAGCCCCGTGCCCTCGGCGAGGAGGTCAGGGTCGAGTTCGCCGGTCGCTTCCTTGTCGAAGATCACGGGCGGCGGCGCTCGCGCCTCCAGCGCCACCACGTCGGTGAACATCAGGCCCTCGGCCGGCGGCACCACCGGCAGCTGCGTTCCGGCCGCCGGATCGTAGATCCAGATGCCGTAGATGGGGTCGGCTGCCTGCACTGCCGGCGCCGCCAGGCGCTCGGCGGTGCAGGGCATCGGGCTTGTGTCCTCGAGCACCCGGCACTGGCTCCAGGCGACCAGCATCCGGGCGGTGCCGTCATGCAGTGGAAATGCGGCGGCGTAGGTGCCCTGTGGCGAGACGCCGCCGTCGGTGACGGCCTCGTTGACGGTCGCCGCAAGCTGCGCGGGACCGGTGAGGATACCGATATCTGCGGCGAGCGGCTGCGTGTCATCCACGTACTGCGCGGTATCGATGGCAACGAGGTTGCCGCCGTGGCTCGTCGCGACGAAGGGGCGCAGCACCGCCAGCAGGCGCCCGTCCAGGAGTTCGCGCGGCTGCAGGAACTGCACGGTGGCGCCGTTGGTGCCGGTCGCGTGGCTGTTCGCGCCGTAGAGCAATTGCAGGTTGGTGCCGTCCGGGTTCATGCGGTACAGAGACATCTCGTTCACGCCGCCGGCGTTGTCCCAGCGCGTGAACACCACCTCGCCGGAGGACACCACGGTCGGGTCGAGGTCGTGGCTCTGGTTGAAGGAGACCTGGTGGATGTCGCTGCCGTCGGCGTCCATGACGTGCAGCACAAAGGCGGGCTCGCTCCGGTCCTCGTCGAGGCCGGGGAACTGCGGCTTGCCCTCGTCGATCAGGATTGCGCCCGCCTGCCGCTGGCGGGTCGAGGAAAAAATGATGCGGCCGTCGGGCAGGTAATGTGGCGCGACGTCGTGGCCCGCCTCGGCGGTCACGTCGGAGGCGATCACGCGACGCAGCGCGTCAGCGACGAGATCGTATTCCCAGACGTTCCAGGTCGGCTGGTCCTCCTCGTCCGCACCCTCCACGAAGGGGCCACGCATCGCAAACAGCACGCGCTCGCCGTCCCACGATGACTCGAGATCCCGGATGTCAAAGAGGCCTTGGGTAAGCTCGCCGGTGACGTTGCGCGCCGCTGCGCTCGGCGAGGCCCGGTCGCGCACGTACAGGTCGGCGCCGATGTTGAAGGTGCGCAGGCGGCGCACGTCGGAGGCGAGGAGCTCGCCCTGCCCGTTCACCGGCAGCGGCCGCTGCACGTAAGCGATCGGGATGTCGAGCACCACCGGGTCCGGTCCCTGCCCGGCGCCGACGCTGACGCTGCCGCCACCGCCGCCGCAGGCGGCGAGCAGACAGGCGGTGGCCGACAGGCCGGCCAGTTTCGCAACGACACCACGCACGCGCACGCCTCGCGCAAGAAAACGCATACAACACCCCCGTGAAACGCAGGGTCAGTTTGGACCCGCCCCCGGGGGACAAACGCAGGCGAGCTAACGTAATGCATCGCGTTTTCCGCGGACTGTTAAGCCGTTCACAGAAGGCTCCGCCGACCGCAGCCTTACACTGCCTGCCAGCGCGCAAGGCGCTGCGTTGTGTGGATGGGCGACATGGATTGTCTGCAGCTGCGAAAGCCGCGCGAGGCTTTCGTCACGAACAGCGCTACCCGATCGCGGCCGGCCAGGACGGCGCCTGCGCCCCGGGCGGGTAAGGTCGTGCTCGCGCTGTTCGCGGCCTGCGCCCTGGCGGCGCCGAGCGGCGCCTGGGCGGGTGCGCGCGAGCAGGCGCGGCGCATGCACGACCGGCTCGCCGGCGTGCCGCCGTCGGCGGCCACGCTCGATGCCATGGCCGCCGACATCGGCGGCGGCAGCCCGCTCAATGCCGCGCTGACCGCGGTGGAGGCGCCGAGCTTCTACAACGTCACGCTCAAGAACTTCGCAGCGCCCTGGACCAATCGCGACCAGACCGTATTCGTCCCGCTGAACGACTACACGGCCACCGTGATCGGCATGGTGCGCGACGACGTCCCATTCAACACGGTGCTGTCGGCCGACATCCTGTACATCGGCTCCGGCGTCAACCCGCCTTACTCGGTCGCCAACAACGATCACTACCAGGCCATGGACGACCAGGGCATCGATCTGAAGACCGCGCTGGTGCAGACCACGCAGAGCGCAATGACCGGCCTTTCGCCGGCCGCCGTAGCGGGCGTCATGACCACGCGCGCCGCGGCCGAGGCGTTCTTCGTCGCGGGGACCAACCGCGCCATGTTCCGCTTCACCGTCCTCAATCACCTCTGCAAGGAACTCGAGGAGATCAAGGACACGACGCTGCCGGTGGATCGCATCCGCCAGGACGTGTCGCGCTCGCCGGGCGGCGACAGCCGCATCTTCATGAACAACTGCGTGGGCTGCCACAGCGGCATGGACCCGATGGCGCAGGCGTTCGCCTACTACCAGTTCGACGACGTCGCGGGGCGCCTGGTCTACACCCCGGGCGCCGTGCAGCCGAAGTACCTGATCAACCCGGACAATTTCCGGCCCGGCTACGTGACGCCGGACGACCACTGGGACAACTACTGGCGCCACGGGCAGAACCGCCTGCTCGGCTGGTCGGGCGCGCTGCCCGGCTCGGGCAACGGCGCGCAATCGCTCGGCCAGGAACTCGGCGCGAGCGATGCCTTCGCCCGCTGCCAGGTGCAGAAGGTGTTCCGCAACGTCTGCCTGCGAGACCCGGTCGACGGGAACGATCGGGCCCAGGTCGACACGATGGTCACATCGTTCAAGAACGGCTACCGGCTCAAGCGCGTGTTCGCCGAGGCGGCCGTGTACTGCCGGGGGGATTGAGTGTCATGTTGCTGAGCGCAATGACCGACTGCATCGGTCGCGGCTTACGCCGCTCCTACCCCACCGCCTTGTTCACTGCAGCGCGGTCGCGGCTGGCGCCGCTCCTACATCGCTTCGTTCGGCGCTCGGATGGGTCGGAGCAGAAGCCCCGCCTGCAACGGAGGTGGCACGCAATGCTGGCGGGCGCCGCGTTGCTGGCGCTCGGCGGCTGCGGCGGCGGTGCCGACGTCACGCAGAACCCGAACGTGGCAAGCCCCGGGGTCGCGACCTACAACGGCCCGGCCCCGCTCACCGCGGACATCCAGTCGTTCATGACGGCGTTGTGGCAGAACGTGCGCCCCGACAACCGCTGCGGCACCTGCCACGAGGCCGGCGGCCAGGCGCCGATGTTCGCCCGCGAGGACGACGTCAATCTCGCCTACGAGGCCGCGAACACGGTCGTCAATCTCGCCGATCCGGGCGCCTCCCAGATGGTGGCGAAGGTCTCCGGCGGCCATCACTGCTGGCTCGGATCGGACAGCGCGAGCCTGCAGGCCTGCGGCGACATCCTCACCACCTGGATTACGAACTGGGCGAGCGCCAGCGGCGCCGTCGGCGCGCGGCAGATCTCCCTGCAGGCTCCGGTTCTGCACGACGTGGGGGCGAGCCGGAGCTTTCCCGACGATTCCGCGATCTTCGCCGCGACGGTCTATCCGGTGCTGGAGGACTACTGCACGGCCTGCCACAGTTCGTCGGCGACCGGGCCGCAGCAGCCGTTCTTCGCCGACCCCGACATCGCTACCGCCTACGATGCGGCGAAACCGAAGATCGACCTGGACGACCCGGACAACTCGCGCCTCGTGGTACGGCTGCGCGACGAGTTCCACAACTGCTGGAGCGACTGCGCGGCCAACGCGGCCGAGATGCAGGCGGCGATCGAGGCCTTCCAGGCGCAGGTGCCCGTCACCGCGGTGGACCCCTCGCTGGTCGTGAGCAAGGCACTCGCGCTCTACGACGGCACCGTGGCGAGCGGCGGCAACCGCTTCGAGGTCAACCAGATCGCGCTCTGGGAGTTCAAGGAAGGCCAGGGCATCACGGCCTTCGACACCAGCGGCGTGGACCCGGCGATCAATCTGACGCTCTCCGGCGACGTCACCTGGGTCGGTGGCTGGGGTATAGACGTCAAGACCGGCAAGGCGCAGGGCTCGACCAACGCGAGCCGCAAGCTGCACGATCTCATCAGCGCCACCGGCGAATACTCGATCGAGGCCTGGGTCGCGCCTGGCAACGTCACGCAGGAGGACGCGCGCATCGTCAGCTACTCGGCCGGCACGACGGCGCGCAACTTCACGCTCGGGCAGACGCTCTACAACTACGACTTCTACAACCGCAGCAACTTCAGCGACGGCAACGGTGACCCGCGCCTGTCCACGGCGGATGCCGACGAGGACCTGCAGGCCACCCTGCAGCACGTGGTGGTCACCTACGACCCCGTCAATGGGCGGCGCATCTACGTCAACGGCGCTTTCACAGAGGATGCCGACCCGGTTGCGGGCGGTAACCTCAACGACTGGGACAACAGCTTCGCCTTCGTGCTCGGCAACGAGGTCTCGGGTGACCGCCAGTGGCAGGGCGTGCTGCGGCTGGTTGCCATTCACAATCGTGCGCTGACCGAGGCGCAGATCCGCCAGAACATGGATGTCGGCGTCGGCGAGAAATTCTTCCTGCTGTTCTCCGTTGCCGACCTGGTCGGCGTGGCCGACGCCTACATCATGTTCGAGGCGAGCCAGTTCGACAGCTACGGTTATCTCTTCCAGGAGCCGGTGTTCATCGTGCTCTCCGACAACCCCCCGCAGCTCGCCATCCCGATTCGCGGCATGCGCATCGGGGTGAACGGCGTCGAGGCGACGGTCGGCCAGGCCTACGTGAACCTCGACACCACCATCGGCGCCTCCGGACAGGTGCTCCACGACGTCGGTACCGTGATCCCGCTCAACCGCGGGCCGGACACGGACGAGTTCTTCCTCACCTTCGAGGTGCTCGGCAGCCAGACCAACGTGCGCACGGAGCCGGCCCCGCTCGTGCCCCCGCCCCCACCGGACGGGACACCGCAACCGGACATCGGCGTGCGCGTGTTCGACGAGATCAACGCCACCATGGCGCAGATCACCGGGTTCAGCCCGCAGAACGCCGCCGTCAGGCAGACCTACGAGACCGTGAAACAGCAGCTGCCCGTCGTCGAGAGCATCGAGGGCTTCCTGTCCGCGCACCAGGTCGCCGTGGCCCAGCTTGCGATCGAGTACTGCAATGCGCTGGTCGAGAGCGGCACGCTGCGCTCGGCCTTCTTCCCCGGTTTCGATTTCGGTCAGCCGGCAGTGACGGCCTTCGACAGTGACGCCGAGCGTGACCTCGTGCTCGACCCTCTGATCGCACGGGTGCTCAACGTCAACGTCGCCACGCAGCCCTCCGTCGCGAGCGTCAAGACCGAACTGAACGGGCTCATCGACAAGCTCACCGCCTGCGGCGGCGGCTGCGCCGCCGACCGCACCGAGGTGGTGGTGAAGGCCACGTGTGCCGCCGCGCTCGGCAGCGCCGGCATGCTGCTGCAATGAAGATGCACGGGACACGCGCCTGCCGGCGCGACACGAGGCGCG
>CAZFWB010000163.1:0-7411 GCA_964522655.1 uncultured Chromatiaceae bacterium
CCTGCCGACCTGCTCCGAATATGCGGCCGAATCTATCCGCCGCTTCGGGTGCGCACGCGGTCTCTGGCTCGGCCTGCGGCGCATCGCGCGCTGTCACCCCTTCTGCAGCGGTGGTCACGACCCGGTGCCGGAACGCGATCCGGCGCTGCCTGGCAGGCCGAGAAGCGGCTGAAATGCCCTGTGCTATAGTCAAAACTCACGGGCGGGCGCCGCTCGGTACCGTGCCGCGCGGGAAGCAGCCCCCTTAAATAATGGACAAGCGCCTGCTCGACATAATCTGCTGCCCGATCACCCATCTGCCCCTCGAGCTCATGGATGCCGGGCGCCTGTCCCGCCTGAACGCCGCGATCGCGGCCGGCGGGGTGCGCAATCAGGCCGACCAGGACGTACCGGCGCCACTGTCCGAAGCGCTGGTCACGCGTGATGGCCGGCTTGCCTATCCGGTCCGCGACGGCATCCCGATCCTGCTGGAAGACGAGTGCATCGATCTGAAAAAGCTGCCCGACTGAACGGTCGGCGGGCCTACAGGTCCATCCGCGTGCCAACGCTCACGCGGCTACCCGGATGAAACTGGCCGCCGGCAGCCTCACACAGCGCCTCGGCAAGGGGATCGAACCGCTCTACGTGCTCTGCGGGGACGAACCGCTGCTCGCCGACGAGGCGCTCGCGCTGATCCGCGAGAGGGCGCGTCGCACCGGTTGTGGCGAGCGCGAGGTCTATGTTGCCGAGCGCGGCTTCGACTGGGATGCGCTGGCATCCGGCATGCAGAACCTGTCGCTGTTTGCCAGCCGCCGGCTGATCGAGCTGCGGCTGCCGACCGGAAAACCCGGTGAGGCGGGCGGGCGATTTCTCACGGCCCTGGCGGAAAACCCGGGCGCCGATCATGTGGTCGTCGTGTTGCTGCCGGCGCTTGATTCGGCCGGCAGCCGCAGCAAGTGGGCCACGGTGCTGGCAAAAGCCGCCGTCTGGGTCGAGCTGAAGCCGCCGCCACGCGAACAGCTCCCGCAATGGCTGCTCTCCCGGCTGGGACGGCTTGGCCTGAGTGCCGAAGATGAAGCGTTGGAGCTGCTCGCCGCCCGTGTGGAGGGCAACCTGCTCGCCGCGAAACAGGAGATCGACAAGCTGGCGTTACTCGCCGGCGGCGGAACGCTCAGTGCCGCGGCGATACGCGAGAGCGTCGCCGACGGGGCACGTTTCGATGTATTCCAGCTCGCCGAGGCGGCCCTGTCTGGTGATGTCGCGCGCACGGTCCGGGTCCTGCACGGCCTGCAGCGCGAGGGTGAATCCGAGGTGCTGGTGCTGTGGAGCCTGGCCCGCGATGTCCTGACTCTTGCGGACGTCGTCGCGCGCATGCAGCAAGGACGCAGCGCCGAGGCAGCCATGGCCGACGCGGGAGTCTGGCGCAGCCGCCTGGAGTACTTTCGCCGCGCCGTGCGCGGCCGCAGCGCATCCGACGTGCATCGCCTGGTGCGTCGCGTGGCGCTCGCCGACAGGATCGTCAAGGGCGTGCGGCCGGGCGAGCCGTGGAAGGCGTTGTTCGAGGTCGCCCTGGATCTGAGCGGCGCGAGCGCCGCGGCTGCCGAGACGGCATGAGCGCACAGGTCGCTGATCCATCCGCGCGTCGCGCCATAGGCATTCTCGGCGGCACGTTCGACCCGGTGCATTTCGGTCACCTTCGCACTGCGATGGAAGTGCTGGCCGAGTGCCGGCTCGCGGCCGTGCATCTGATGCCGTGCGGGGTCCCGCCGCACAGGGCACCGCCGGTCGCGCCGGCGGAGCTGCGAGCGCGCATGCTGCGCGAAGCGGTGGCGGCAGAGCCGCGCCTGTGGGTCGACGAGCGTGAGCTGTACCGGCCAGGTCCGTCTTACATGGCCGATTCCCTCGCCCTGTTTCGTGAAGAGGATCGCGAGCGGCCCCTGTGCCTCGTGCTGGGCGCCGACGCTTTTCTCGGCCTGCCATCGTGGCATCGGTGGCGCGACATCCTGGCGCTCGCGCATATCGTCGTGGTGCACCGCCCGGGCTGGGAACTTTGTGCCGAGGGCGAGCTCGGCGATTTGCTGACTGAACGACGTGTGGACGATCCGGCTGCGCTGCACCGCGCCCCAAACGGCCGAATTCGCGTGCAGGTGGTGACCGCACTCGACATTTCCTCATCGGCAATCCGCGCGCTGGTGAGGCAGGGCGGCGACCCCCGTTTCCTGGTGCCCGACCCCGTCCGTGATCTCATTCTTTCATCGGGCTGTTATCGCCAGCCCACTGGCCCAAAGGAGGCCCGACTGCGTGCATAGCAAGAAACTGGCAGCCATGGCCGAAGCCGTGCTCGAGGACATGAAAGCGCGCGATGTGCGGGTGATCGACGTGCGCAAGCTCACGACCGTCACCGACTACATGATCATCGCGACCGGCACCTCGGACCGTCACGTGCGCTCGATCGCGGGGAGACTCGTCGAGCGTCTTGCGCAGGCCGGCTGCGATCCCCTCGGCGTGGAGGGCGAGGATGCCGGCGAATGGGTGTTGGTGGACTTCGACGAGCTGGTCGTGCATATCATGCTCGGCAGGGTCCGGGACTTTTACAAGCTCGAGAATCTCTGGGACATGCAGGCGCCGGCTGTGGAAACCGCCGGCTGATGCGCACGGCCAGTGCCGCGTGCCCTGCCGCCCGCCGGCCGATGGTGCCGCGGCGCCCGCGCCCCGCTATGCTGGCAGCCAGAGTAGCTTTCCCGGGCTTTTCCATGCAGATCAACGTCGCCGCGGTCGGCACGCGGCTGGAGCCCTGGGTCTACCAGGCATTCGACGCTTACCGGAACCGGCTGCCCAGGCACCTGAGGCTCGGGCTGACCGAGATCCCGGTCGCGCCGCGGCGGGGTGCCGCAGCGACCGCTGCGGCCGTGGCCGCCGAGGGCGAGCGGTTGCTGCGCCAGGTCCGGCCGGATGATCTTGCGCTGGCGCTCGATGAGCGCGGTCACCAATGGAGCTCGACCGAGCTCGCCGCCGAGCTCGAAATCTGGCTGGAGCGCCACCCGCAGGTCGTGATCCTGATTGGCGGCCCGGACGGACTGTCGGAGGGGTGCCGCGCCCGCGCCGACCGGGTGTGGTCGCTGTCCCGGCTGACCTTTCCCCATGGCCTCGTGCGGGTACTCGTCGCTGAACAGATCTATCGCGCCTGGACCATACTTCGCGGCCATCCCTACCATCGCGCGTGAGCATGAGCAGCAGACCGCCATCTTTCGTCTACCTGGCGTCGGCCTCGCCACGGCGCCGCGAGCTGCTCAGTCAGATCGGAGTGCGCTGGCAGCTGCTGCCCGCCACGGTCGAGGAGTCGAATCGTGCCGGCGAAGCGGCCGCGGAACTGGCGCGCCGGCTGGCGCTGGACAAGGCGCGTGACGCCGCGCGGCGCGTGGCGCAGGACAGCCCCGCGCCGGTCCTGGCCGCCGACACGGTGGTGGCGGTCGGCGGTGAACTGCTCGGCAAGCCCCTGGATGAGGCGGACGCTCAGCGAATGCTTTGCCTGTTGTCCGGGCGCACACACGAGGTGTTCAGCGCGGTCGCGGTCGTCTCGGGCCGTGGTGAAACGCACTCGGTCAGCCGGACCGAAGTCGTCTTTCGCACGCTCAGCAGCGAGGAGATCGCCGCCTACTGGGCCAGCGGGGAACCTAGGGACAAGGCGGGGGGGTATGGCATCCAGGGCATCGGCTCGATTTTCATCCGCGAGATCCGCGGCAGCTATTCCGGCGTGATGGGGCTGCCACTGTTCGAAACCGCCGAGTTGCTGGCGCGCCACGGATTGTGCGTGTTGTCGTCGCCCCGGGGCCGGTCGTGAAAGCGGAGATTCTCATCAACGTGACCGCCCGCGAGGTGCGGGCGGCGGTGGTCGAGAACGGCGTGCTGCAGGAAGTCTTCCTGGAGCGCGCTTCACGGCGCGGACTGCTCGGCAATATCTACAAGGGCCGCGTTTCGCGCGTGCTGCCGGGCATGCAGGCCGCTTTTGTCGAGGTGGGACTGGAGCGTACCGCCTTCCTGCACACCTCCGACATCGCTCTGCCGCCGGGTGTGCCGGCCGAAATGAGGGGGCGCGCCGCCGCCATTCGCGACCTGCTTCGCGAGGGCGACGAGATTCTCGTGCAGGTCCTGAAGGACCCGATCGGCACCAAGGGAGCGCGCCTCACGACCTTTATCACGGTGCCGTCGCGTTACCTCGTCCTTCTGCCGATGGGCCGCGGGATAGGCATTTCTTCCAGGATAGAGGACGAGGCGGAACGAGAACGGCTGAAATCGGTGCTCGCGTCGATTCTCGAACCGGAGACGGAATTCGGGTTCATCGTCCGCACCGCCGCGGAAGGCGCGGGCCACGAAGCGTTACGGGCCGATATGATGTTCCTGCTAAAACTATGGGATCTCATCGGCGAGAACGCGCGTGCCACGCCCGCCGGGCACCTCATTCACGAAGATCTGCCGCTTGCGGTGCGAGTGGTGCGCGACATCGTCCACGCCGGGATCGAGCGGGTCCGGGTCGACTCCGAGGAGGGCTACCAGCGGCTGCGCGCCTTCGCCGGGACCTTCATGCCGGATCTGGCCCCGGTCATCGAGCTGTACACGGACGCGCGACCGATCCTCGATCTCTACGGTGTCGAAGACGAGATCCAGAAAGCCCTCGACAGCCGGGTGCTGCTCAAGTCCGGCGGCTACGCCGTGATCGAGCAGACCGAGGCGATGACTACGGTGGACGTCAATACCGGCGGCTACGTCGGCCACCGCAACCTCGAGGAAACCATTTTCCGCACCAATCTCGAGGCGGCGGTGGCGATTGCACGGCAGCTGCGCCTGCGAAACCTCGGCGGGATCATCATCATCGATTTCATCGACATGCAGGAGGAACCGCACCGCCAGCAGGTGTTGCAGGCGTTCCGGGACGCCTTGCAGGCGGACCACGCGCACACGCAGATCACGCAGGTCTCGCCCCTGGCGCTGGTCGAAATGACCCGCAAGCGAACGCGCGAGAGCCTGGAACACATCATGTGCCGGCCTTGTCCAACGTGCCAGGGCCGCGACTCGGTGAAGAGCGCCGAGACGGTATGTTACGAAATCTTCCGGGAGATACTGCGCCAGCATCGTCAGTTCAGCGTGCGAGAACTGGTGGTTCTGGCGCACCAGGACGTGATCGAGATGCTGCTTGACGAGGAATCGGCCAGCCTTGCGGAGCTCTCTGACCTGACCGGCAAGCCGATCCGGCTGCAGGCGGAGGGGCAGTACGCGCCCGACCAGTTCGATGTCGTCCTGATCTAGCCCCGCATGACTACCCGCAAACGGCCTGCCTGGCGGTGGCTTCTGTATTTCGCGGCGGCCGGGGTCATCACGCTGGCGATGCTGGTGGGCCTCCTGCGCCTGCTGTTGCCGCTGGCCACGCAGTACCAGGAGGACATCCGCGCCTGGGCCAGTGCGGCGACCGGTTACCAGATCCGCTTCGAGCGAATCAGCGCCGGCTGGCCGCTGGCCGGGCCCGAGCTGTCGTTCTACGACGTCACCTTCACCCGCCCCGGCGAGACTTCGCCCTTGCTGATCGCGCGGGAACTATCCGCCGGGGTGAGCCTGCTGCGATTGCTGGCCGACGGCCGTCCGTCTCTCTCGCACCTGACGGTGCGTGGGGCCAGCCTGGAGGTCGAGCGCACCACGAGCGGCGAGATTCGGGTGCAAGGCCGGCGGCTCGATGAGCTCCTGCCTGAGCCGACCCGCGCGCGCGCGCCGCGACTGCGGTTGGAGCTCGCGGATCTGGCGGTGACTTATATTGATCCGGGTCGCGAACCCGCGAGCATAGCGATCACGGTGGAAAGCCTGAACGCCAGCCTGGAACCCGAGCGGCTGGAGGCATTGGTGCGCATCGGGTTGCCCGGGGATCTCGGCCGACAGCTGGCAGTCGACCTGACACTGCCGCTGCCCCTGCCGTCGCCGCTGGCAATGCCCGGGGACTGGGACGTGCGCATTGCCGGCAGCGGAGTCAACCTCGTCAAGGCCGCCATATTCGGCCTCGGCAATGCCGGGCCGCTGCGCTCAGCCAATGGTGACGTGATACTCAGTGCCGGTTTCAGACGCGGACAGGCCGCCGACGTCAGCCTCGAAGTCGATCTGCGCAACACGGCGCTCGATGCTCCCGGCGTGCTTGCGCTGTACGAGCGTCTGTCCGGGCGCGTCCGCTGGACCCGCACCGAGGCTGGCTGGCAGGCCGGCCTGAGCGGGCTGCGAATCCGCCGCGAAGGGCGCGATTCCCCGGAGGCTAACGCCGAGTTGCGCTATGCGGCTGCAGGCGAAGTAAACGCGGAGCGATGGAGCGGCCGTGCGGCCTTCCTGCGACTCGAGGACCTGTTTCCACTCGTCCGTGTCGCGCTCGCCGGCAGCGAGTTCGAGCCGCAGCTGCCGCGCGTAGTGCGTGGGGACGTGCGCGACTTTGACGCCGAATTCTCGGCGAGCGCGGAGGAGCCCGCGGCCTACCGACTCCAGCTCGCCTTCGAGCGGCTCGGGGTTACCTCGGCTTCCGGCGAGATCGCAGTCGATGGCCTCAGTGGCGCCGCAACCGCCGATGGTGACGGTGGCCGGCTCGAACTCGACACTGGTGAGTCGAGCCTGATTCTGGAGCAGTGGTTCCGGGGACCGCTGCAGGCCCAGGCGCTGCAGGGACTGCTGATCTGGCGCTCCGGGCCCGGCGGATTGCGACTGCTGAGCGACGACATCGTCGTGCAGGCAGCCGGCATCGACATCCGCTCGCGGCTCGAACTGCGCTTTCCGGCCGATGAAACATCACCCCTGATAGACCTCACGGCGAGCGCCAGCGCCAGCGAGGCGCGCCAGCTCCTGCGTTACCTGCCGTTGCGCCGGTTTCCGCCCGAGGTGGTCGAGTGGCTGGAGCGCGCGGTGGTCGCCGGCAAGGTGCCGGGAGCAACGGCGGATTTCCGCGGCCCGCTGCGCGATTTTCCCTTCGAGGACGGCGAGGGCGTGTTCCGGGTCGCGCTCGATCTCGAGGATGCGACGCTCGATTACGCCAACGGCTGGCCGCGGATCGAGGCGCTCGATGCCGAGGTGGTGTTCGATGGGGTCAGCATGTTCTCCACCACCAATCGGGCGCGCATCGGCGACCTCCCGGTGCGCGACTACGTCGTCCGCATCCGGGACCTGCGCGAGGGCGTGCTCGCGTTATCGGGCCGCCAGCGTGTCGGTCTCGATCAGGTCTTCGTCATCCCAACTCGTATACGGAGTCGTGATCGGGATCGACCCGAGCTTCTCGGATCTTTCGGCAGTAGGCAGAACCGAACAAAGGAGTCTCAGCATGAATCTCGTGGAGCGCAGTTTTTCGTTGTCGGGCACGGCTACGCTCGACCTGGACCGGATTCCCACCACCGTGTCGATCAGTCCCGCCGAGGGC
>CAZFWB010000164.1:0-7354 GCA_964522655.1 uncultured Chromatiaceae bacterium
TGCCGTCGGCGTACGCGAACACGCCCAGCGCCCCCGCGACCAGCACCGCCGGCATGGTGGCGAGCCCGTCGAGGCCATCGGTCAGGTTGACGGCGTTGCTGGAGCCGACGATCACCAGCGTAACGAACACGACGTAGAGGCCGCCGAGCGGTATCAGAACATCTTTCAGATAGGGGATCAGCAGCGCGGTCTCCTGCGGGCGATCGGCAAGCCCGTAGAGATAGGCCGCAGCGGCCAGCGCGACTATTGTCTGCCACATCATCTTCATCCGCGGCGACAGGCCCTTTGAATTGCGCCGCGCGAGCTTGCGGTAATCGTCGACGAACCCGATGATTCCGTAGGCCAACGTGACCCCGAGCGCGATCCACAGGTACGGGCTGCGCAGATCGCCCCAGAGCAGGTTGCCCGCGCCGATGGCAAGCAGGATCAGCGCTCCGCCCATGGTCGGCGTGCCGGCCTTCGACAGGTGGGAGCCGGGCCCGTCGTCGCGCACCGTCTGACCGATCCTTTTCTCGCGCAGGCGGCGGATCACGCCCGGCCCGAGCAGCAGGGAAATGACGAGCGCGGTGAGCGCCGCGAGGATTGCGCGCATCGTGATGTACGTGAACAGGTTGAATCCGGACACGAAGCGCGTCAGGTATTCCGCGGCGAGATACAGCACCGTCAGCCCCCCGCTCCGCCGTCGGCAGTCAGCGCCTGCACCACGCGCTCCATTCCCATCGAACGCGAGCCCTTTACCAGCACGGTCGTGCCGGCTCGCAGCGCCGCGCGCAGGGCCTTGCTCAACCCGTCCACGTCTTCATACCACTGCGCATTCGTGCCGAACCCGTCAGCGGCCGACCGGCTCTGGGGGCCGGTGCAGAAAAGGCGCATGACGCCGGAGCGACGCGCCAGCTCGCCCATCTCGCGATGCATGGCGGGACTGTCGGCGCCAAGTTCGGCCATGTCGCCCAGCACGAGCCAGCGCTCGCCGGCGAGCCCCTCGAGAAAGGCGATCGCTGCGCGTACCGAACCCGGATTCGCGTTGTAAGTGTCGTCGTAGACCGTGACACCGCGCGGGCCCGCCACCCGCCGCAGCCGCCCCGGCACGTTGCGCACGCCGCCGAGACCTGCCGCAATGGCTTCCAGGGTCGCGCCACAGGCAGACGCCGCGGCGGCTGCGGCGAGCGCATTGACCACGTTGTGCCGGCCGGCCATCGGCAGGCGCAGCGGCGTCGTTCCGGCAGGACAGCACAGCGTGAACTGCAGGGCC
This sequence comes from uncultured Chromatiaceae bacterium, assembly GCA_964522655.1. Taxonomy (GTDB): domain Bacteria; phylum Pseudomonadota; class Gammaproteobacteria; order Steroidobacterales; genus QUBU01. The sequence goes on from CAZFWB010000164.1 coordinate 1,253, forward strand.
GGGCCGTCGGCCCCGACCGTCTGCTCGATCGCATCCGCGCGGAAATCCGCATCGGGATGCAGGCCGAAGGTTGAGCGTCTGCGGCCCTCGCTGCGTTCCCACCAGCTCTGGAAGAACCGGTCGTCGCGATTGATTACCGCCGTGCCGTCGGCCGGGAGCGCCTCGAACAGCTCGCCCTTGGTAAGCGCGACCTCCTCAATGCTGCCAAAGCCCTGCAGGTGGGCGCGGGCCGCGTTGGTGACCACCGCGACGGTCGGCGCGGCAATGCGCGCGAGGTAGGCGATGTCGCCGCGCCGCGCCGCGCCCATCTCGATGACGGCCGCGCGGTGCGACGCGTTGAGGTAGAGCAGCGTGCGGGGCATGCCGATCTCGTTGTTCAGATTGCCCCAGGTCATCAGCACCGGATCGGCGTCGCCGACACCGGCAAGCGCAACCCGCACGATCGAGGCTGTCATCTCCTTCACGGTGGTCTTGCCGTTGGAGCCGGTGATGCCCACCAGGGGTATCGGGAAGCGCGCCCGCCAGCAGCGGGCCAGGTCACCGAAGGCAAGGCGGGTGTCGGCGACCTCCACCTGCGGCAGGTCGGCTTCCTGAAGCGCCTCGACCGCGGCGCCAGCGGCGCCGAGACGCGCGGCTTCGGCGACGAACGCGGTGCCGTTGCTGCGGGGTCCACGCAACGCGAAGAACAACTCGCCACGCTGCAGGCTGCGCGTGTCCGTGCTCACCGCCTCGAATTCGGCATCGTGGCCGTGCAGCGTGCCACCGACCGCGTTCGCCACCATGGACAGCCGGCCCATACTCATGCGCGCTCCGCCAGCGCTGCGCGGGCCACAGTCCGGTCGCAGAACGGACGGGTCTCGCCACCGATGACCTGGCCGGTCTCGTGGCCCTTGCCGGCGATCAGCACAATGTCGGCGGGGTCCGCCGAGCGAACGGCATGACGGATGGCCGCGGCACGATCGTGAATCACCTCGACCGCGGAACCACGCCCGGTGCCGGCAAGCACCGCGGCAACGATCGCCCGAGGATCCTCGCTGCGCGGATTGTCGTCGGTGACGATCACGTGGTCGGCCAGGGTGCTGACCACCTCGCCCATTGGCCGGCGCTTGCCCGGGTCGCGATCCCCGCCGCAGCCGAACACGCACCACAGCCTGCGGGGCGAGCGCGCGCGCAGCGCGGACAATACCCGCCGGAGCGCTGCCGGCGTGTGCGCGAAATCGACGATCACCTGGGGCCCGGGCACCCCGGACACCAACTCCATGCGCCCTGGCGGCGGCGAGCACTGTGGCAGCGCCACGCCGATTCGCTCCAGCGTGAAACCCTCCGCAAGCAGAATCCCCGCGGTCAGCGCCAGATTCTCGACGTTGAAGTCGCCGACGAGCGGCGTGGTGAACTGAATCGAGTCCGTGCCGGCCGAAATCGCGACCCGCTGGCCGTGCCCTTCGTCGGTCACACGTCTCGCCCGCAGCATCGCCGGAGCGGCATCGTGCCGGCCGTCAACGGCAACCGTCAGCACGTCGATCGAGGCCGGCAGCTTCGCCAGCAGGGAGCGGCCGAACTCATCGCCGGCGTTGATCACCGCGTGCCTGGCGGCCGCCTCGAGGAACAGGCGCTCCTTGGCGCGCGCGTAGCTCGCCATGTCGTGGTGGTAGTCGAGATGATCGCGGCTGAGATTCGTGAGCGCCACCACGTGGAAGCGCACGCCGTCGACACGCCCCTGGTCGAGCGCGTGCGAGGACACCTCCAGGGCGAGGTGACGCGCACCGAGGTCGGAGAGCTCGCGCAGCCGCCGGTGCAGGGTGATGCAGCCCGGCGTGGTCAGCTCCGCCGGCCGCAGCCGCTCGACCGGGCCGTAACCGAGCGTGCCCATGTAGGCGCCGCGACGGCCGAGCTTGTCCAGCGCCTGGGCGAGCAGCCAGGCAACGGTGGTCTTGCCGTTGGTGCCGGTAATGCCCGCGATGGTCATTTCCGCCGACGGGCCGGCGAAGAAGCGATTGGCGATGTCGCCGAGCCGCTGGCGCAGACCCGGCACCGGAAATGCGCATACGGCTGCGGGCAACTGCGGTGTGGCCGGCGTTCCCTGCGGTTCCCAGGCCACGGCCCGCGGGCCGCGCTTCAGTGCATCCTCGAGAAACCGCAACCCATGCCCGCGCGTTCCGGAGCAGGCGAGGAAAAGCCCCCCGGGCACCACCTCGGCGCTGTGCGTGGTGACATCGGTCACGTCCACCGGCGGCGGAGCCGGAGTCAGGCCAGGAAAGAGAAGCCTCAGGTCCACGTCGGTTTCTGCTGCCGCCATCATGGCGCAACGGCCGCCGTTACGATGCGGGTCGGCGCGCTACGCGCTGGCGGCAGGCGGTCGGGCGCGATCGCCAGAATGCGCATGGCGCCCTCGACGATCTTCGCGAAAACCGGTGCGGCCACGTCGCCGCCGTAGTATGCGCCAGCGCGTGGCTCGTCGATGATCACCACCACCGCGAGGCGCGGGTGCGACACCGGCGCCACGCCGGCGAATACCGCGGTGTAGCGATCCTCGGAATAGCCGCCCACGGCGAACTTGCGCGCCGTGCCGGTCTTGCCGGCGACGCGATATCCGGCGACCGCGGCCCGCATGCCGGTGCCCTCCGGACTGACTACGTGCTCGAGCATTTCCACGACCGCCCGCGCATTCACCGCGGTCAGTACCTTGCGGCCGATCGGCGGCCGCTCGGTGCGGATCAGCGATACCGGGCGCATCACGCCGTCGGCGGCCAGCACCGCGTAGGTCTGGGCGAGCTGCAACGGCGTGACCGAGAGCCCGTAGCCATATGCAAGCGTCGCCTTGGCGATCGGCCGCCAGTTCTCATAATGGCTCAACAGCCCGGCCGATTCGCCCGGAAAGCCGCTGGAGGTCGGCTTGCCCAGCCCGAAACGGCTGAGCACGCTCCACAACTGCTCGGAGGGAAGCGACATCGCGACCTTGGTGGCGCCGACGTTGCTCGAGCGAGCGAGCACGGTCGTCAGGTCGATGAGGCCGAGATTGTGCTTGTCCTCGATGACCTTATTACCCACCTGGATCATTCCCGGCGAGGTATCCACCCGGCTGGCCGGGCTCCAGTGCCCGCTCTCGAGCGCCGCCGCCACGATCAGCGGTTTCAGGCTCGACCCGGGCTCGAACAGGTCGGTGATCGCGCGATTGCGAAACCGGTTCGGCGAGTACTGCGAGCGATCGTTCGGGTTATAGGCCGGCTGGTTGACCATCGCCAGCACTTCGCCGGTGTCGGAATCGAGCACTACCGCGGAGGCGGAAAGCGCACGATTGGCGTGCACCGCCGCCTTCAGTTCACGATAAGCAAGATACTGGATGCGCAGGTCGATCGAGGCGGCGACGTCGCGGCCGGGACTCGGCGGCTCCAGCCGCTCGACATCCTCGATGACCCGACCGAGCCGGTCGCGCAGCACCATTTTCCGGCCGGGGCGACCACGCAACCATTCGTCGAAGGCGAGCTCGATGCCTTCCTGGCCTTCGTCATCGACGTTTGTAAATCCGATCAGGTGCCCGGTGACCTCGCCGGCCGGGTAGTAACGCCGGTACTCGCGCAGGGCATGCACGCCGGGAATGCCGCGATCGAGAATGGCGCGGGCGTCGGCCGGGTTCATGTGCCGTTGCAGATACATGAAGTCCTTGCTGGCATTACGGGCGATCTGGCGGGCGAGAACGGCCGCGTCGAGATTCAGGGCAGCGGCCAGGTCGGGAATGAACTCCGGGGCGCGGGTCAGTTCCTGCGGGCTGACCCACAGGCTGTCCACCGGCATCGATGCGGCCAGTGGCTGACCGTTGCGATCGGTGATGGCACCGCGGTTGGCAGAGATCTTGGCGGTGCGCAGGTGGCGCGCCTGGGCCTCGCTGATGAGAAAGTCCTTGCTGAATACCTGAAGGTGCACCGCCCGGCCGACGAGCCCGGCCGCGAGCACGAGCAGAACCGCGCAGGCGAACGTCCAGCGCAGCTGCAGGCTATCCAGGGGCGAGCGTTCCTCGGCGCAACGCCTGCTCATCGCGTCACCAACCGCTGCTCGTCGGCGCCGGGATTGCGCATGCCCATCTCGCCGCGTGCCAGCTGCTCCACCCGGGCATGGGTTGACCAGGCGCTCTGTTCGATCTGCAGCCGGCTCCAGTCCACTTCCAGCTGGTCGCGCTCCTGGGTGAGCACCTGCAGTTCCATGAACAGCTTGCGATTGCGATGCTTGGCGTATACCGCGGCGACGGCGGACGCAAGCACGGCGACCACGAGCCCGACGAACGCGAGCCGATTGCGTGCGGCGCCCGTCATCCGACCTTCTCCGCGATGCGCAACACCGCGCTGCGCGAGCGCGGATTGCGCGCGCACTCCTGCTCGCCCGGGTGGATCGCCCCACCGACGAGCCGCAGCGAAGGCCTGGCCGACTCGGGGATGACGGGCAGGCGTGACAGCTCGGGGCTGACCCGCGAGCAATCGCGCATGAAGCGCTTGACGATGCGGTCCTCGAGGGAATGAAAACTGATCACGCACAGCCTGCCTCCTGCGCGCAGCGCGTCGCGCGCCTGCACGAGGCCATCTCGAATCTGCTCGAGCTCGCGATTCACGTGGATTCGTATCGCCTGGAAAACGCGTGTCGCCGGATGCCGGCCGTGGCGCGGCCTGCCGGCCGCCGGCGCGACCACCGCGGCCAGGTCCGTCGTGGTGAGAATCGGCCGCTCGGCGCGGCGCGCGACGATGGCACGCGCGATCCGGGCGGCCGCCGGCTCCTCGCCGTAGCGGCGGATGACCGTGGCGATTTCCGTCTCGCCGGCTTCATTCAGCCACTCGGCCGCGCTCGGTGAGCTGGCCGGATCCATGCGCATATCGAGCGGTCCGTCGGCCTGGAAACTGAAGCCGCGCGCCGACTCCTCCAACTGGGGCGAGGACACCCCAAGGTCGAACACGATCCCTTCTACTCCACCCTGCGCGCCGTGCATTTCCAGAAACCGCCGCAACGTCCCAAAACTTTCTTGTTCTATGAGAAACCGGGAGTCGGCCCGTGCCAGCTCCAGGCCATCCCTCACCGCCTCAGGGTCACGGTCAATCGCCAGCAACCGCCCCTGAGGACCGAGCCTCGCGAGGATCGCCCGGCTGTGCCCCCCGCGCCCATACGTCGCGTCCACGTAGGTGCCGTCCGGGCGCACGGCAAGGCCACGCACCACCTCCTCGAGGAGCACCGGAACATGGGTGTCCACCTCCAACCCCCAGCGGCCGCCACCCATACCCGCAGCGACACCGCACAATGAGGCCGCCGGAGCGCGTCAGAGCGATAGCTGCTCGAGTTCAGCCGGCAGCGCGAGGCCCTCATCGGTGTCGTCGGCAAGCCAACTGTCCCGTCGCTCGTTCCAGCGCGCCTCATCCCACAATTCGAACTTGTTGCCCTGGCCGAACAGGATCGCCTGTCGGTCCAGGGATGCGAATTCCCGCAGCTCCCTGGGAATGAGAATCCGGCCGTGGCCGTCGAGATCGACTTCCGATGCGTATCCCACCATCAATCGTTGCAGCCGCCGTGATCTGCGGTTCAACGAAGGCAGGCGCATGAGTTTGCGTTCGATCTCTTCCCAGTCCGGGAGCGGATAGATCAAGAGGCAATAGTCGGGATCGACCGTACAGACGAGCCTGCCATCGCAGCGCTCGGCCAGCCGTTCGCGATACCGCGCTGGAAACGCCAGCCGGCCCTTCGCGTCGAGGGTGATTTTGGTCGCCCCGCGGAACATGGTGGATAGGGCACGTGACCCCATTTCCTCCCACTTTCTACCACCGTCGGCCACTATAGATTTGTGGCCGTGGTGCGTCAACAGAATTCGGGAATTTTTTTTCGCGGGGACAGTGAGTTAGGCACACGGCACCGCAACGAAGTGGAATGTGGAAATCGTTTCGGCAAGAAATCAGAATGTTAGAAGTCTTTCTTTCGCACTTTCGCCCGTCACGGCGACGGCTGCGCAATCGCGCCATCACTTGAGCGGCCGGGCATAGCCGTGCCGGGACGTTCGCTACAGACTTCCTGTCTTTCGCTCACTCGGGTCTCGCAGGCGCTCGGCATCCTGCCTCGCTGGCTCGACACGCC
>CAZFWB010000165.1:0-7262 GCA_964522655.1 uncultured Chromatiaceae bacterium
GGTTGCATTGGCCTGTGGTCACCTTAACGACTTCAACCGCCTCGACATCGCGGTGTCCGGCGACGGCTCGCGCGCGGTGTACTGGATGGAGCAGCTCGAGGGCGGCAGCTTCGTGACCCACCAGCTGCCCGACAGCACGGGCTACGGCCAGGCGGGTGGTCCGGTGATCATGGACCTCAACCGCAGCGACAAGAACGAGATCATCTTCAGCAGCTTCGATCAGAACGCGCTGTCGATCTGGAGCCGCTAGCCGGTCACGCCAACCTGGCGGCAATCGCCAGTCTCACCGGCCGGGCTGCGCCAGCGCAGCCCGGCCGGTCGGGACGCCCGCCACGACGAGCCGGTTCACGCAGCCGCAGCGCGCGGCTCGATGGCCCGGCCGAAGAACTCGAGCGCCAGCTGCCGCTGAGCGGAGGCGCTCTCGGCACGGTTGGCCGCGGCACGAAATTCCCGTTCGCCGGGACGGCCCGCCGCGTACCAGCCGAGGTGCTTGCGCGCGATGCGCAGGCCCATGTGTTCCCCGTAAAAGGCGTACAGCTCGTCGAGGTGGCCGAGCACGACCTCGCAAATTTCCCCGGGCCCTGGCGGCGTTCCGCGTTCGCCTGCCAGATGTCGCGCTATCTCGCGGAAGATCCATGGCCGGCCGTGCGCGGCGCGGCCGATCATCACCGCGTCGCAGAGCGTGCGCCCGAGCACCTCGCGGGCCTGCTCGGGCGTACGGATGTCGCCGTTGGCGATGACCGGGATTCGCACGGCGGCCTTCACGGCTGCGGCGGTGTCGTGCTCGGCCTCGCCCGTGAACAGATCCTCGCGCGTCCGCCCGTGCACCGTCAGCGCCGCGACGCCGGCAGATTCGGCGATCTGCGCCACGCGCAACGCGTTGCGCCCGGCCCGCGTGTAGCCGGTGCGGATCTTGAGCGTCACGGGCACCGGCACGGCGGCGACCACGGCATCGAGGATGCGCCCGACCAGCGCCTCGTCGCGCAGGAGTGCGGAGCCGGAGGCGACGTTGCAGACCTTCTTCGCGGGGCAGCCCATGTTGATGTCGATGACCTGTGCCCCCAGCGTGACGTTGTGACGCGCCGCCTCGGCCAGCATGCGCGGGTCGTAGCCGGCGATCTGCACGCTGACCGGTGCGCTCTCGCCGGAGAAATCCATGCGTCGCCGCGACTTGGGTGTGCCCCACAGGGCCCGATCCGCGCTGGTCATCTCGGAAACGGCGAGCCCCGCGCCGAAGCGCCGGCATAATTGCCGGAACGGCTTGTCCGTCACGCCGGCCATCGGCGCGAGGAGGACGGGTGGGTCGATGCTGTAGGGGCCGATCTGCATGGGGAAACGGCGGACAGTTTACTCAATAGCCATCACCAGACCGAGCGCGACACCCGGTCCGAATGAGTAAACTGTCGGCGTTTCAGCAGGGAGACGCCCGATGCCCGCCCGGACCAACTTCAGCCCACTGCAGTGGCGCGCCTTGCGCAACGCCCCGCAACTCGTGGCGCTTGCAACGGCGGCGGCCGGCCACAGCGGCCTGCTCGGCAGCCTCTCGGAAGGCCTCGCCGCTGCGGGGGCGTTTGCCGCGGCAGCCCGGGGCAACAACCAGCTGATCAAGGAGCTCTTCGGCAAAGAGGAGATCCGCGCGGCCCAGGAGGACATCCGCGAGCTGCTCAGGTCGATCACCGATGCGGCCACTGCGAATGACCGGCTGCAGGACGCGGCCCTCCATGCGACCCGCACCGCTCTGGCCGCATTGCAGTCCACGGGCGCCACGGCCGATGCCGAGGACTTCCGCAAGATGCTCGCCTGGCTCGCCGGGAAGGTGGCCAACGCGTCGAAAGAGGGCGATTTTCTCGGCTTTGGCGGCAAGCGCGTGAGCGAGGCCGAGCAGCACTTTCTCGAGCGGCTGGATGCGGTCGTCGGCCGCCCGCCGCCGTGAGCGTGGCGAAGCCGGCTGCGCCCGGGGCGGCCATGCCGTTTCTTCGCCTGCTCGTCTTGTCGCTGATCCTGATCGTGGCCGGCGCCTGCACCTCCAGCGGCCCGCCGCCGCTGCGCGGCCTGGAACGGCCGGTCGACCTGCCGCGGTTCATGGGCCCCTGGTACGTCGTCGCTTACATTCCCATCCACCTGCCGCCTTTGTTCTCCGAAAGGGACGCCTATAACGGCGTCGAGTCCTACGAACTGCAGGCCGACGGCACCATCGCCACCACCTACACCTTCCGGCGCGGCGGCTTCGACGGCCCCGAGAAGCGGTTCACCCCGCGAGCGCGGGTGGCGAACCCGCCGCTGAACAGTGAATGGAAGATGAAGTTCTTCTGGTACCTCCCCGCCGGGGACTTCCTGATCCTGCACGTGGATGAGACCTACCGCACCACTATCATCGGGGTGCCCAACCGGCGCCACGTCTGGATCATGGCGCGCGAACCCGCGCTGCCGGAACCCGAGTACCAGGCGCTGCTCGATCTCGTAGCAGCCCGTGGCTACGACCTGGCGGAGATCGAGCGCGTCCCGCAGCGCTGGTGAGGCCTGTCGCGGAAATGTGACGCCGTGCTCTCAGTCCGGCATTTCCAGATTCTGGCGCTCCCTGCGGTCGGCTTCCCGGCCCAGCCTGATGACGCTTTCTACCAGCGCGTCTATGTCGGATTCCCGGGTGCGGAAATTGACGACACAGGCTCTCAGGAAATAGCGCCCGCCCAGCACGGCGTTTGACAGGTACACCTCGCCACTTCGTTGCAGATCGGCGAGCAGTTCCCGGTTGAGCCGGTCGAGGTAGCGCTGCCATGGCCCGGTGTCCTGCGCGTCGGCCGGCCGGTAGCGAAAAGTCGTGATGCTCAGGTGCTGCGTGCCAGGCTCTAGCTCGGGCGCGGCCCGGGCCCGATCGAAGAGCCGTCGGGCGAGATCAATGTCCCGGCGGATCTGCCGCTCGCAGCCGCGGCGGCCGGCCTGGCGCAGGCCGAGCCAGACCTTGAGTGCGCGAAATCCGCGGGTGTTCTGCAGGCCATGCTCGAAAAAATCGATTCCGCCTGCGTCTGCCTCGCCGCCGAGGCGGTAATAAGGCGGGCGAAAGCTGAAGGCCTCGCGAAGCGCTCCTGGATCGCGAACCAGTGTGCAGGCCGCCTCGATCGGCGCGTAGAGCCACTTGTGCGGGTCGAGCGCGACCGAGTCGGCGAGCGCGAGTGCCTTGAGTGCCTCGGGCGCCTCGGGCAGGCAGGCAGCCGGTGCACCGTAAGCGCCGTCGACGTGAAACCACAGGCCCAGCTCCCGGGCAATGGCCGCGATGTCGCCGAGCGGATCGATCGCGCCCGTGCTGACGTTGCCCGCGGTGCCGATGACCATGAGCGGCAGATCGCCTGCCTCCTTGTCCTGGCGTATGGTTCCGGCGAGGGCGGCCGGATCCATTCGTTGCTCCGCGTCGGTCGCTATCCAGCGGATGGCATCGGTGCCGAGGCCGGAGACATCGGCCGCTTTCTGTATCCAGGTATGCGTCTCGCGCGAGCCGTAGACGCGCGGCCTTCCGGCGGCCGGGAAGACGCCGTCACGCCGCACGTCGAAGCCGAGCCGGGCGTGTCGCGCGGCAAGAAAAGCGAGGATGTTCGCCATGTTGCCGCCGCTGACCATGATGCCGCCGCAAGGCGTCGGAAATCCGATCAGCTCCGCGAGCCACTGGACGGTCTGCATCTCTATTTCGTTTGCAGCAGGCGAAAGATCCCGCAGGCCGCAGTTCTGGTTGATCCCGGCCGCGAGCAGGTCGGCGAGCGCGCCGAGAGGTGCCGCGGAGGACGTGATGTAGCCGAAGAACCGCGGATGACCGTTGTGAAGGGAGTGATCGAGCAGCAGCGGCGTGATTTCCTCGAGCAGCTCCGGGGCTGGCCGCCCTTGGGCAGGCAGAGGTTGCGGTGGCAGGAGCCGGCGCAGCTCGACGACTGACTCGCCCGGTGTGACCGGCCGCCGGGGCAGCAATTCATAGAAATCGGCCAGCGTATCGATCAGGCGATGTCCGGCGGCACGAAACTCCTCGGCGCTCATGTCGCTCGGGGCGCGCCCGCTGACGCCAGGTGACACTGAATTCGGCACGCGGCTACCTCCAGCGAACAGAAAACCCAGGATGCCATTCTGCCGGATAGTGGTGCCGCCGCAGCCGGGGCGCGGGGCGACCCTGGCTCGTCCGGCATGGCTGGCCCGGGCGCCGGGACGGCCGGCAACGGGCCGGCCTGAGGGTGGCGCCCGCGGCGGCGAAATCGCGGCGGGACTCCTTTATACTGCGCGCCCCGCGACGCCGGCCTTTGTCGGCCGCTCAGCACATGTCAGACGCCACCCTACAGACCGAGATCGCCCGTCGGCGGACGTTTGCGATCATCTCGCACCCGGACGCCGGCAAGACCACGTTGACCGAGAAACTGCTGCTCTTCGGCGGCGCCATCCGCATGGCCGGCTCCGTGAAGGCGCGCAAGGCGGCGAGCCATGCGACGTCCGACTGGATGGCACTCGAGAAGGAGCGCGGCATCTCGGTGACCTCCTCGGTGCTGCAGTTCCCCTACCGCGACCGCATCGTGAACCTGCTCGACACGCCGGGCCACGCGGATTTCTCCGAGGACACCTACCGCGTGCTGACCGCGGTGGACTCCGCGCTGATGGTGGTGGATGGGGCGAAGGGCGTGGAGGAGCGCACCATCAAGCTGATGGATGTGTGCCGGCTGCGCGACACGCCGATCATGGGCTTCGTGAACAAGCTCGATCGCGAAGGAAGAAGCCCCATAGACCTCCTTGACGAGATCGAGCGCGTGCTGAAGATCCAGTGTGCGCCGGTCACCTGGCCGATCGGCATGGGCTCGCGCCTCAAGGGCGTCTATCACCTGCTCGACGACGAGGTGCACCTTTACGAGCCCGGCCGCAATTTCACCCGCCAGGACTCGACCATCTTCGAGGGGCTCGAGGCGCCGGGGCTGGCGCAGGCGATCGGGGAGGACATGCTGGCGGAACTGATGAGCGAGCTCGAGCTGGTGCGCGGCGCCTCGCACCCCTTCGACCCGGAGTCCTACCTCGGCGGCCGGCAGGCGCCCCTGTTCTTCGGCTCCGCCATGGTCAACTTCGGCGTACAGCCGCTGCTCGACTTCTTCGTCGAGCATGCGCCGGCGCCGCGAGCGCGGGCAACCACCACCCGTACGGTCGCGCCGGCGGAAGGTGCGCTGACCGGTTTCGTGTTCAAGATCCAGGCCAACATGGACCCGAAGCACCGCGACCGCATCGCCTTCATGCGGTTGTGCTCGGGGCGTTTCACGGCGGGGCAGAGGCTCTACCACGTGCGCCTCGGCAAGGAGGTGCGCGTGGCCGACGCGGTCACCTTCATGGCCGCCGACCGCGGCCGCATCGAGGAGGCCTACGCAGGGGACATCATCGGGCTGCACAACCACGGCACGATCGCCATCGGCGACACCTTCAGCGCGGGCGAGGAGTTGCAGTTCACCGGCATCCCGAGCTTCGCGCCGGAACTCTTCCGCCGCGTGCGGCTGAGAGATCCGCTGCGCATGAAGCAACTCGTCAAGGGCCTCGACCAGCTCTCGGAAGAGGGCACGACGCAGTTCTTCCGCCCGCTCATCGGCAACGATCTCATCCTCGGCGCGGTGGGAATGCTGCAGTTCGATGTGGTGGCTTATCGGCTGCGCGACGAGTACGGCGTGGACGCGGCCTTCGAGCCCGTGGATGTGCACACCGCGCGCTGGATCAGCTGCGCGGACGGCAAGCGCATGAAGGATTTCCGCGATCGCTACATGACGAATCTCGCCGAGGATGCCTCCGGCAGCCTGGTCTATTTCGCGCCCTCGATGGTCAACCTGCGCCTCGTGCAGGAGAAGTGGCCGGAAGTGGCCTTCGCGGCTACGCGCGAGCACGCATTGCCGACCGCTGCGTGACCTGATAAAGAAAAAAGGTGCCGGATTTATTTTCCTTCTAAGAGAAAATAAATCCGGCACCTTTTCCGTCGGCCGCTGCCGGTTCGCTATGATTAGCAGCAAGGGGGGCTACCATGAACAAGCTGGACCGCGCGGCGCGTTACTGCGCCTTGATCATCCTGATTGCGATGTTGATCCACAACCTGAACGGCCTGTATCTGGAGCCGACCTACCTGGGCTTCGTCGACAAGGCCCGCGACTACGGCGACATGGCCAAGATCGAGAACGCCACGTGGTCTTTTTCGTTCATCTCCAGCGGCAGCGCGCACGTGTTCTGCGGAATCGCGATGATGATCCTCGGCCTCGGCCTGTTCCATCGCTTCCGCTCCAGGCATGAGGTCGGCTCGCAGCTGCTGCTGCTTGCGGGCGTGCTTTCGGGGCTCGGCTTTCTGCTGACCGGCATCTGCGACATCCCCGGCGCCATGTACAGCCAGATTCTGCGCGGCATAAACCCCGCCCATAACACGGAAATTCTCCTCGCCAACACCATGATCCGCGGCGCCGTCAACGTGCTCGCCATAGTTGGCCTGAGCTGGTTCGCCGGCCAGCTGGCCTGGCTGACCCTGCGGACCGGCGATTTCCCGCGGTGGTTTGGCTGGTACGGATGGCTGATGGTGCTGCCGGGCGTGGTGAGTTTCCCGTTCCCCCCGGCGGGCTTCATCTACATTCAGCTGACCGTCATCTGGGCGGCTGCGCTCGCCGTGTTCCTTGGCCGAACGACATAGGGGTGCGACGCAGGATCGTCGCGAGCGCCGATGATACGAAGGATCATGGTTGCCATCGGCATCGTGCTGCTCCTTGCAGCCCTGGCCGTCGGCTTCCTGCTCTGGCCCGCGCGCTACGAGCCGGCCTACCGGATGAGCGACGTGCGACTCGCGGACTTTGCGGCGGCGCCCTCGGGCGAGCTGTGGTTCCCCGGCTTCAACGCGCGCGGGGCGCGGGATCTGCTCGACGGCGGGGCGCGGGCGGTCGCCGAGCCGGTGGTCGGCACGCTCGTCGTGCCGGCGGAGGCCTCCGTCGGGAATCCGGTGCCGGCGGTGGTGATCCTGCACGGTTCCGGCGGCGACTTCACGCACCGCTCCGTGCATCTTGCACGCAAGCTCGCCGCGGTCGGCATCGCGGGCTTCGCCGTCGACACCTTCCGTTCGCGCGGGCTCACCGCGGACGACGATTATTTCGCCCGGATGCAGAAGGCGAGCATCTACACGCAGATCGCCGACGGCTTCAATGCGTTGCAGGCGTTGCAGGCGCACCCGTTCATCCGCCGCGATCGCATCGGTGTGGCGGGATTTTCGCTTGGCGCGTCGTCTTCCATGTTCA
>CAZFWB010000166.1:0-7180 GCA_964522655.1 uncultured Chromatiaceae bacterium
AGCGCGCGAACACAACCTGAAGAACATCGATCTCGCGATCCCACGTGACCGCATGACCGTGATCACCGGTGTCAGCGGCAGCGGCAAGAGCACTCTCGCCTTCGACGTGATCTTCGCCGAGGGCCAGCGCCGCTACCTCGAGTCGCTCAACGCCTACGCGCGCCAGTTCGTGCAGCCGGCCGCGCGCCCCGACGTGGACGCGATCTTCGGCATTCCACCGACGGTGGCGATCGAGCAGCGCACCAGCCGCGGCGGGCACAAGAGCACGGTAGCGACGATGACCGAGGTCTACCACTTCCTGCGCCTGCTGTTCGCCCGCCTCGGGACGCAATATTGCCCGGACTGCGAGGTGCGCATCGCGCCGCAGAGTCCCGAGGCGATTCTCGCGCGCGTCATGCGCGAGCAGCGCGGCCGGAGCGTGCAGATCCTCGCCCCGCTGGTGGTGGCGCGCAAGGGCTATTACACCGAGCTCGCACGCTGGGCAGCGCGGCGCGGCTACGACGAGTTGCGTGTCGACGGCGAGATGACGCCGACGGCCCGCTGGCCGCGGCTCGACCGGTTCATCGAGCACGACGTCGAGCTGCCGGTCGGCCAGCTCAGGATCACGCCGCGCTCAGCTGCAAGGGCGCGCGAGCTGCTGCGGGAGGGGCTGGAATTGGGCAAGGGCAGCGTGCAGGTCATGCCGGTGGGCGGCGGCAAGGCGGAACTTTTTTCGATCCGCCGTGCGTGCCCCGGCTGCGCGCGCAGCTTTCCGGAACTCGACCCGCGGCTGTTCTCCTTCAACAGCCGCCATGGCTGGTGCGCCAGCTGCTTCGGTACCGGCCTCGCGCTGCCGGACTTCGACGCCGAACAGAGTGGCGAGGAAGCGGCCTGGACTCACCCGGCCGGGGACGAAACCGAGCCGTGCGGAGCGTGCGCCGGGCGCAGGCTGCGGCCCGAGGCGCTCGCCGTCCGCTTCCGGGATTCGAGCATCGCCGAGCTGACGGGGCTATCCGTGGATCGCGCCGCGCGCTTCTTCGCCACGCTGAAACTCGCCGGCCGGGAGGCCGCCATCGCCCGTGACGCGCTCGCCGAGACCGGCTCGCGGCTGAAGTTCCTGCAGCAGGTCGGGCTCGGCTACCTCGCGCTCGACCGCGCCGCCACCACCCTCTCGGGCGGCGAGACCCAGCGCATACGGCTCGCGGCGCAACTCGGCTCGAACCTGCGAGGGGTGTGCTACATCCTCGACGAGCCCACCATCGGCCTGCACCCGCGCGACAACCGGCGCCTGCTCGACACGCTGACGACGCTGCGCGACCACGGCAACACCGTGCTCGTGGTCGAGCACGACGAGGACACCATCCGCGCGGCCGACACCATCGTCGACCTCGGACCCGGCGCGGGCCTCAACGGCGGCGAAGTGGTCGCGGTCGGCGCGGCGGCTGAACTCGCGCGCTCGCCGCGCTCCCTCACCGGGCGCTATCTCACCGCGGCGGCGCGCGGCGGCTCCCTGACGCGGGCGCCGCGAAGCACCGCTGGCGAACTGGTCATTCGCGGCGCGCGGCTGCACAACCTGCGCAATCTCGACGTCCGGGTGCCGCTGGGACAGCTCACCGTAGTCACCGGCGTCAGCGGCAGCGGCAAAAGCACGCTGGCGCGCCACGTCCTTTACCGCAACCTGCGGCTGCGGCTGGCGAAGGGCGGCCGGCGCGCACCGCTCTCCGGCTGCCGGCAGATCAGCGGCTGGCAGCAGGTCCAGCGCGTGCTCGAGGTGGACCAGACGCCGATCGGAAAGACCCCCCGCTCCTGCCCGGCCACCTACGTCGGCATCTGGGACGACGTGCGACGGATCTTCGCCCAGCTTCCCGAGGCGCGTATCCGCGGCTATTCCGCGAGCCGGTTCTCCTTCAACGTTGCGGGCGGACGTTGCGAGGTCTGCGAAGGACAGGGCTCGCGGCGCATCGAGATGAGCTTCCTGCCGGACGTGCACGTCGGCTGCGAGGCCTGCAACGGCGCGCGCTTCGGTGCCGAAACGCTGGAGGTGCGCTACCACGGGCGTAACGTCGGCGAGGTGCTCGGCATGAGCATCGCCGCGGCGGTGGAATTCTTCGCCGCTCACGCCCGCCTGTGCGCCACCCTGCGCCTCCTCGACGAGGTCGGGCTCGGCTACCTGACGCTCGGCCAGCAGAGCCCAACCTTGTCGGGTGGCGAGGCGCAGCGGCTGAAGCTGGTCGCCGAACTGGCCCGCGCCCAGCCGGGCAGCAGCCCCGCCCTGTACCTGCTCGACGAGCCCACCGTCGGGCTGCACATGGCGGACGTGGAGCGGTTGCTCGCCGTGCTGCAGAGACTGGTGGATGCGGGCAATACCGTTCTGGTGATCGAACACAACCTTGACGTGATCGCGCAGGCCGACCACGTCATAGACCTCGGCCCCGAGGGCGGCACCGGCGGCGGGCGGATCGTCGCCGCCGGCGCGCCGGCGGCCTTGGCACGGACCCGCGGCTCGCATACCGGGGCCGCGCTCGCCGCGCGTTTCGGAGGGTAGCGTGAAGCGAACGGGTCGCGGCTGGAGCCGCTCCTACACCGCGTCGCTCGCCGTGCGGCCGGACTACGCCGCTGCCATCACTTTCTTCAGTGCGTCGGATATGTGTGCAGCGAAGCCGGTGCCCGCCTCGCTGAAGTAGTTGTAGGCCACGTCGCAGCCGGCCGCGATGACCGGCGCCCTCTCGTCGTCGAACACATAGGTGGCGGCGATCAATCCGCGGAAGCCGCGCGACCGCAGCTGCCGGCTGGCGATGACCTTCGCCTCGAGGTCGGGCAGCGCGAGCATTACCGCGCGCACGCGCTCGAGCCGCAACCGGTGCCAGAGCTCGGGGTCCTCGGCATCCGCGTACACGACCCGCCAGCCCTCGCGCAGGTGCTTCTCGACCTTGCCCATGTCGCTGTCCATGCCGACCACGTTCAGCCCCAGGTCTTTGAGGTACTGGTAGGCGCCGCTGCCCACGCGGCCCATGCCGACGACCAGCACTTCTGCGCTGCCGACCGACAGCGGCTCGTCGTCGGGGTGGCGGCGGCTGCGCTCGAAGCGCTGCAGGAAATTCTCGCTGCCGGCGTAGAGCTGGTGCGCGACGCGATTGAGCGGCGCGGCAACGACGAAGGATGCCGCCACCGTCACGGCCGCGAGCGTCATCCATTCCGGGTCCACCAGCCCGTCGCGCACGCCCATCTGCATCACGATCAGCCCGAACTCGCTGTAGCTCGCGAGGCTCAGCGCGGCAAGAAAACCGCTGCGCGATCGAAGCCCTATGCCGAGCAGCAGGACGAAGAACAGCAGCGCTTTCAGCGGCAGCGCCAGCATCAGGCCGCCGGCGGCGGCCAGCGTCCCGAGCGTGGGCGTGCCGGTGAGACCGACGCTGAGGAAGAAGCCGACGAGTAACAGCTCCTTCATGCCCCACAACGCGTTGCCGAGCTCGCCCGCGCGCGGATGCCCGGAGACCATGGCGCCGAGGACCAGCGAGCCGAGCTCGGCGCTCAGGCCGAGCTCCTTGAAGCCGTAGCCGCCGGCCGCAACCGCGAGCAGCACGCCGAGCAACGGCAGCAGTTCGCCGTGACCGGTGACGCTGACGACGCGATTGAGCAGCGTCCTGGCAAGCGGCAGCGCCAGCAGCAACAGCGCCCACGGCGAGGGCGACACCTGCTCGCCCGCAGCCAGCACCCCGACCGCCACGACGTCCTGCAGGATGAGGATCCCGATGGCGAGTCGGCCGTGAAAAGCGCGCAGCTCCCTGCGCGGCTCCAGCACGATCGCCGCGAGCACCGTGCTGGAGAAGGCGAACGCGGTGCCGAGCATCCAGGCTGCGGCCCAGGGCAGGCCCGCCTGCGTGCGCACCAGCAGCGCCGCAATCCCGCCGGTGATCGCCAGGTGCAGCGTCGCGGTGCCCCACACTTCGGGGCGGATCAGGCTGCGAAAGCGCAGCTTGAGCCCGACCGTGAACAGCAGCAGCCACACGCCGACCTCGCCGATTTCGGCGATGGCCGGCACGGGCTCGATGCCGAGGCCGTTGAGCAGGAACCCGGCGAAGAGGAACCCCACGAGCGGCGGCAGCCCGAGCTGCCGTGCGAGCAGTCCGAGGCCGAAGGCGCCGAGAATCCACCATGCGAGCATCGTCAATCCCATTCACCGCGCCGCCCGGTCCCCGGGGTGACGGCGCAAGGCCGCGCCCGCATCATGCCGCCGGCGCGGCGAACGGGCCGGCCGCACCGGCTGGCCGATCAGTCGAGCGTAATCTCGTCCATCGGGCCGGGACATTCTGCCTCGATCGCGTAACGCTCCGCGAGACACGCGCGCAGACCGGCACGCGCCTCGTCGTCGCCGTGGATCAGCACGACCCGCGGCCGTGACGCAGCCACATCCGCGAGCCAGTCGACCAGCTCGGAGCGGCCGGCGTGGGCAGAGAACCCGCTCAGGTGATGCACCGTGGCGTTGACCACCACCGTCTCGCCGAAGATCTCCACCCGGCTGGCGCCGTCGGCGAGCGCGCGTCCCAGTGTCCCGGGCGCCATGTAGCCCGGCAGGATCACATGGGCATTGTGCCGCCAGAGCGTGTGACGCAGATGGTGCACGATCCGTCCGGCTTCGCACATACCGGCCGCGCTGATGATAATGCAGGACTCTTCGCGCTCGTTGAGCGAACGCGACTCCTCGACCGACTCCACGATGCGGAGGTTCTGCAGGTCGTTGCGAACGTGACCGCCTCGCACCAGCCCACCGAACTCCTCGTCATACAGATTCTGGTGCTTCATATAAGCGAGGGTCGCAGCGGTAGCCATGGGGCTGTCCAGATATACCGGCATCGCGGGGATCTCGCCCTCGCGAATGGCCTCGGCGACGTAATACAACAGCACCTGCGTGCGCCCGACCGCGAAGGCCGGTATGAGGACGCGCGCACGATCGCGCGCGGCGTGCCGCAGGATGTTCTTCAGCTGCGCCACCGTCTCGGCCCGGGGCTTGCGGTCACGGGCGCCGTAGGTGGATTCCAGAAACACCAGGTCGGCGACCCCGGGCCGCCGCGGGTCGCGCAATATCGGCGCCCCGCACGGCCCGACGTCGCCGGAGAACACCAGCACCCGGCGCTCATCGCCCTGCGTGATGCTCAACTCGACGCTGGCCGAGCCGAGGATGTGACCGGCCTCGAACAATCGTGCCCGCACACCCGGCGCCACGTCCAGCGGCCGCCCGCAGGGCAGCGGCCGGCCGCGCGAGCGCACCCGCTCGACGTCGCGGGCCGAGATTAACGGCATCAGGGGCTCGAGTCCCTCGCGGCGACGGCGGCGGTTCTCCTTGGCGAGGTCGGCCTCTTCGATACGCGCGAGGTCGGCGAGCAGCAGGGCGGCGAGATCGAGCGTCGCCGGCGTCGCATACACGTGCCCGGCAAAACCGCCGGCCATTAGGAGCGGCAGCCGCCCGCAATGATCGAGGTGCGCGTGGGTCAGCACGACAGCGTGGACCGCGGCGGGCTGAAACGGCCCGAACTCGCGGCTACGTGCGCGCGCGTCCGCGCCACCCTGGAAGATGCCGAAGTCCACCAGCACCGTGGCCCGCGGCGTCTGCACCAGGAAACCCGAACCGGTCACCTCGCCGGCGGCGCCGCAGAAACGGACACGAATCGTCACGTCGACCAGCCCCGACGCATTGCCGGCGCTTGACCCGCGCAGAAGGCGGCTTGCATCATCGCAGCGTTGCTTTCACCAGACAGGGGGCAGTGCCGTGCTCAAGGAATTCAAAGAATTTGCAATGCGTGGCAATGTGGTGGACCTCGCCGTCGGCATCATCATCGGCGGCGCGTTCGGCAAGATCGTCACCTCTCTCGTCAACGACGTCATCATGCCGCCGATCGGCCTGCTGCTCGGCAATGTCGATTTCAGCAGCCTTTTCATCAACCTCTCAGGCGACGACTACGCGACGCTTGCCGCCGCGGACGCGGCCGGCGCGCCGGTGATCCGCTACGGCGCCTTCGTCAACACGCTGCTCGATTTCGTGCTCGTCGCGTTCGCGATCTTCCTGCTGGTGCGCGCGATCAACCGCATGCGAAAAGAGCAGCCGCCGGCCCCGCCGCCGGGACCGACCACCGAAGAAAAGCTGCTTGGCGAGATTCGCGATCTGCTCAAGGCCCGCTGAGCGGTCCATGGCGCCTGCCGCCCGCCAGGCCGGGCTCAGGCGCCGTTCTCCCGGCCGGCGACCGCAAGGAACACCTTTTTCAGGCCGTCGGCCACCGTGCGCCGCTCGGCCGCGGACAGCGTGCTCAGCTGCTCGTTGGCGGCGTGCAGCCGCGCCTCGATAGCCGCGTCGGTGAGCCTGCGACCCTTGTCGGTCAGTCCCACCATCACGCCGCGCCGGTCCGCTGGAGCGGGCCCGCGCACGACCAGTCCGCGTGATTCCAGCCGATCGATCCGGTTGGTCATGGCGCCGGAGGTCAGCATGGACGCCCGCGCGAGCGCGGTCGCGGGCAGCTGAAACGGCGGGCCCTGGCGGCGCAGGGCCGACAACACGTCGTATTCCCACAGCTTCAGCCCCTGGGCCGCCAGCGCCCGCTCGGCATCCTGGCGCAGGATCTTGGCCAGGAACAGCACCCGCACCACCACGCTCAGGCTCGCGCAATCGAGCTCGGGACGCTCTTGTGCCCACTGGCGCAGGAGCTTGTCGACATCATCATCCACCTTGCCGGTAGATTAACGAGGGGGGCAGATTACGTCCATTCTCTTGACATTGAACTAAGGCCCATTATCTTTTCTCGTCAAGGCTCCGGGCTGCGCGGCGAACCAACGGGTTCGGCACGGGCCGCCGCACGAGACCACAAGTCAAGGCGTCGTCAGACTCATGCAAACGGCCGATGAGTTCAGCGAGGTCAGCGAGAACCTCGCGGCGGTCGAAGATACCGGGCCGCCGGCTCGTGCCGCCATGGCTCAGTGGCTGATCACGCGCCGCCGCATCGAGCAGGCGCATGAGGAGCGCGAGCTCAGCCGAGCGCTCGCGGACTTCGAGGACTACATCGTGTGATTGCATGGCGTGCCTGCGCCGGCGCCCGCCGTCGCCTCAACGCCCAGAGAGCAGCAGCAACCCCCTTCCAGCCGACGCACCACCGTTAATCGGCATCACGACCGGCAGCCGGCGCGCCGCTTTCCGACGATTCATGAGCACAAG
>CAZFWB010000167.1:0-7180 GCA_964522655.1 uncultured Chromatiaceae bacterium
CCACCGAACCGAAGGCGGCGAAATCGCCGCCGACGTTGTCGAACACGAACTCGAAGACGCCCGCGGAACCCGTACCGGAGTAACCGAACGGATAGGCGTGGCCGTAAGCAGCGCCGTCGGCCGGTGTCGCGGTGACGAGCGTACCGCTCTGGAAGCCGGGATCGCTGGTGGTGCCGTAAGCCGCCAGCGAACTGCTGTAGAGCGCGTCACCCGACCACGGGTCGGTGCCGAGGATGCCCGACAGCGCCGTGCCGGTCGAATTGAAGCCGACAATGACCGTAAGATCGTAGTTGCTGGCAGCTCCGTTGACGTCTGTGACGCCGATGAGGCCACCGCCATCTGGGTTCAGCGCCTGCGCCACATTGCCGGAAACCGTCAACCGCCCGTAGGTGAGATCCCAGCGGGGAATGTTGTACTGGCCGCCGCAGGTGCTGATCGCGCCATTACTGCGCTCACACACCGCGACATAGCTGTAAGTCAGCGTTGCGCCGAACGTCGTGAGGTCCGGAAATGATGGCGTCAGATTGATCGGGGCGGACTGGACACTTTTTGCGGCGAGTATCGCGCACAGCAATGCGAATACAGTCGCCGTACGACGAAATCGGGTGCCCTTGAACATCCGGATCTCCCCTCCAGGATCCGCAGCGGACAGGCGTCCGGGCGAAATTTGTACGTATATCTACGGAGTTGAAAAATTCTTTCTTCGCGGCTGCAGCGTAACATTCCGCCGTTGATCCAGGCAAGCGACGAATTGCCAAAAAATGCCGCTAACACAAGCAGTTGTCATAATGCGAAAAAGGACGGCGACATGTCGCGCGGGCGGCCGAACATAGCAGGCGCTTGACCGCTTCCATCTGTCGATAAGCATCAGAGAGTTACGATCGTCTTCTCCAACCCCGCGCTATTCTGGATGAACACCTTCGCTTGCACCAGAAAGCGCCGCCTGCACCCTTGGCGTTTTCGGCTCATGCACTGCAATATCAACCCTCATTCGCGGAAAACTACTCCACAGGGTTTAGTCAGGAATCACAAGAATGGCGACACGCCGGACCGAAGTGCTGAATGACGACATCGAACTCGCTGAGTGGCTGGAGTCGATGGAATCCCTGCTGCGCGCGGACGGCCCGGAACGCGCCAAGGCGGTCTTCCGCTCGCTGCGGGACTTCCTCACCGACGAGAACGTGATCGTCGAGGAGGCGACGCTCAACACGCCCTACCGCAACACCATCCCGCTCGCCCAGCAGCCGGCGTATCCGGGCGACATCGCAGTGGAGGAACGCATCGAGAACATCCTGCGCTGGAATGCCATGGCGATGGTGCTGCGCGGCTACGACGGCGGCACCGGCGTGGGCGGGCACATCGGCACCTACGCCTCGGCGGCGACCATGCTCGAGGTCGGCCTGAACCATTTCTTCCGCAACCGCGGGCCCGACTACGGCGGTGACCTGGTCACGATCCAGGCCCACGCCTCACCGGGCATCTACGCGCGCGCCTTCCTCGAGGGCCGGCTCTCGCGCGAGCATCTCGAGCATTTCCGCCGCGAGTTGCAGCCCGGCGGCGGGCTCTCGTCCTACCCGCACCCCCGCAACATGCCGGCATTCTGGCAGGCACCCTGCGCGTCCATGGGGCTTTCCACGCCGAGCGGCATCTATCAGGCCCGCTTCGCGAAATACCTCGAGAACCGGGGACTGAAGCCCGCCAACGGCGGCAAGGTGTGGGTGTTCATCGGCGACGGCGAATCCGACGAGCCCGAGGTCCTCGGCACGATCAACATCGCGGCGCGGGAGCGGCTCGACAACCTGGTCATGGTCGTGAACTGCAACCTGCAGCGCCTCGACGGCCCGGTACGCGGCAACGGCAAGATCATCCAGGAACTCGAGCGCAGCTTCCGCGGCGCCGGCTGGAACGTCCTCAAGGTGATCTGGAGCGGCGAGTGGGACCCGCTGTTCGCCATCGACCACGAGGGCGTGCTGCAGGAACGCATGGAACGGGCCGTAGACGGCGATTATCAGATGTACTCGGTCTCGAGCGGCAAGGAAGTGCGCGAGCACTGGGTGAAGGACAACCCCAGGCTCGCCGAGATCATGGCCGTGCTCTCCGACGAGGAGATCCGCTGCATCCGCCGCGGCGGACACGACCAGCGCAAGATCTATGCCGCGTTCCACCGCGCCGTGCAGACGACCGACCGGCCGACCGCGATCCTCATCAAGACGATCAAGGGCTACGGCATGCAGGGCTACGAAGGCTCGAACGTGGTCCACCAGAAGAAGAACCTGACCGCCGAGGAGCGCGTCGAGACTGCCCGGCGCCTCGGCATCCCGCTGTCGCCTGACGAGGCAATGCGGGCGGAGTTCTATCGCCCCGCCGGGGACGCCCCGGAGATGCGCTATCTCAAGGCGCGCCGCGACGCGCTTGGCGGACCCTGGCCCCAGCGCATCGTGGAATGCCCGCCGCTGGCGCCGCCCGAGATCGGTTTCTTCCAGGAGCAGCTCGACGGCTCGGGCGGCCGGCCGCTCTCCACGACGATGGCGTTCGTGCGCATGCTCGCCAAGCTCATCGGTCACCCGGAGCTCGGCAAATACGTGGTGCCGATCGTGCCCGACGAGGCGCGGACCTTCGGCATGGAGGCGCTGTTCCGGCGCTCCGGCATCTACTCGTCCGAGGGCCAGAAGTACCGGCCCGTGGACAGCGCAACACTCAGCCCTTATCGCGAAGCGCAAGACGGCCAGATCCTGCAGGAGGGGATCTGCGAGGCCGGCGCCCTGGCATCGTTCCTCGCTGCCGGCACCGCCTACGCCCTGCATGGCGTGCCGACCATTCCCTTCTACGTGTTCTACTCGATTTTCGGTTTCCAGCGCGTCGGGGACATGATCTGGAGCGCGGGCGACATGCTCTGTCGCGGCTTCCTGCTCGGCGGCACTTCCGGGCGAACCACGCTGAACGGCGAGGGCCCGCAGCACCAGGACGGCCACTCCCAGGTGATCGCCAACACGGTGCCGAACATGGCGAGCTATGACCCCGCGTTCGCCTACGAGCTCGCCGTGATCGTGCGCGACGGCATCGAGCGCATGTACCAGCGGCAGGAGGACGTCTTCTACTACATCACCATCCACAACCAGAACTACCCCATGCCGGCGATGCCGGAGGACGTCGCCGATGGCATTGTGCGCGGCATGTACCGCTTTCGGCGATCGCAGCTCCCGGTGGAAAAAGGCCGCCGTGCGCACCTGTTCGGCAGCGGCGCGATCATGACGGAGACGCTGGAGGCGGCGAAGCTGCTGGAGGAAAGCGGCGTGCCAGCCGACGTGTGGAGTGTCACCAGCTACAACGAGCTGGCGCGCGATGGTTTGCGCGCCGCGCGCTCGGAACGGCTGGCCGGCGCGGGCGAAGTGTCAGTCCCGTATGTGCAACGCCTGCTCGCGGACGAGGATGGCGTGTTCGTCGCAGCCAGCGACTGGATGAAGGCGCTGCCGCTCTCGATCGCGCGCTGGGTGCCCGGCCCCTACACCGTGCTCGGCACCGACGGCTACGGCCTCAGCGAGTCCCGCGAAGACCTGCGGCGGCATTTCGAGGTGAGCGCGGC
This sequence comes from uncultured Chromatiaceae bacterium, assembly GCA_964522655.1. Classification (GTDB taxonomy): domain Bacteria; phylum Pseudomonadota; class Gammaproteobacteria; order Steroidobacterales; genus QUBU01. The sequence goes on from CAZFWB010000167.1 coordinate 3,584, forward strand.
GCATATCGCCTACGCAGCGGCCGCGGCGCTGGCCGGGCGGCGCGCGATCACGAAGCGCGAGCTGAAGACCCTTGCGAACCGCTGGGGCATCGATCCCCGCAAGCCGGACGCCTCGCTGCACGGGCCCACCGCGTATCGTTCCTGATCCGGGAAAACCGCCGTGTAGGAGGGACTGTGGTCCCGACAGACGTTGTCGGCACTGAAGTGCCTGCTGCACGGTGCGACCTGCCGTAGGAGCGGCTTAGGTCGCGATTCTCTTGGTCGGGACTGAAGTCCCTCCTACAGGACTACGACGACCGCGCAGCTCTGCGCCGCAGCCAGCCGAGCAGTCCGAGCGAGGAGCCGAACAGCCACACGGCCGCCGGGACCGGCACCGGCGCCGGCTGCGTCGTGATGGCCACCAGCGTGAACTTCTTCTGGATGAAGGCGTCCTCAGCGAGCGCATCGGTGAAGGCGCGGATCGTGTTCTGGATGGTGATGCGCATGTCGTTCGCCGCGGCGGAAAAGGCCGCTGCCGGATAGAGGTAAGCATGCAGATCGTCGATCTGCGGCCCGAAAGTGTCGCCGGTGACCGGACCGAGATTGACAATCGTGCTGATGCTGTCGGACGAAAGAATGTTGCTGCGTGCCTGGGTGTAGAGCGTCGCCCGGACCTCACCGTCCGTGATGATCTCGTAGTCGAACTCCTCGAAGGTGTGGAACATCGAGATCTCGTTGTTGGAATCCACCGTGTACACGCGCGAGAAGATGAAATTCGCGGTTGCCGTCACCCAGCCGGCGCCACCGGTGGAATGTGCGAGAAAGGCCGGCGGCAGGAACTCCATGTCATCGCCGACGAGGGTCGGCGTGCCGGTCAGCGCGATCGCAGCCTGGGTGTCGTCGTACTCGTAGCAGACATTGGGTCCGCAGGCCGTGATGGTGGCCGCGCCCGCCGCAGGAACCCAGCCAGCCAGGAGCGCCAGCAGACACGCCGTATGGAGCGTCACGCGTCGCAGTGAGCGCAGCAGGTCAGACATACGATCCCTGTCTCCCGAGACTGGTTATTGGCCTTATGCCACGGTCGAGCCGGTCATAGGCCCGCGGTGGTTATGAGCATATATCTGTTCCGCAGTTTATCGGACCAAACGCGCCTGAAGGAACCTCAGTTGTCATAATCAAGCGGGGTGATCGAAAAATGAGGTGGTGGTACGGTCCGCCTTCCCCCCCCCCCGACGGTTTGCGCGCGAAACCCGGTTTTTGCCGACCGCCTCCCATCACCTTACCGGATTGGCCGCCTGATTTATCCGGTAACGCGGCGGCGCCTTGCCCACCAGCCGCTGACGGCGGTCGCGGTCGCGAACAGCCACAGGGCGCCCGGTAGCGGCACCGGCGCCCCGACCTCCCCGGTGACCAGCAGGTATTTTTTCTGGATCCAGGCGAGGTCGCTGAACGCCGTCGTGCTGACCTGCAACAGGTTTTTGATGGTCACGCGAATATCGGTGGCCGGTGCGGCGAATGCGCCCGCCGGTGTTGCGGCCACGTCGCGGCTCCACAGCAGGGCGCCACTGGTGTCGCCGGCATCGCTGAAAACGGCCGCGGCAACGACCTGTTCGGCGGCGAGATTGCTCTGCGCCTCGAGTTCGAGCTGGTCGGCGACCGTGCCGCCGCCGGCGATCTCGTAATCGCCCTCCGCCACGGCGCGCAGCGAGAAGATCTCCCCGCCGCCGGGACTGTAGATCCGCTCGAACACGAAACTGACGGAGAGGTCCGGCACGCTCGCGCCACCGGCCGACGCCAGCAACAGGGCGGGTGGCAGGAACTGCATGGCATCGCCCACGCGCACGGGCATGCCGAGGGCGCTGATCGCTGCCTGCGTCTCGTCGTACTCGAAGCAGAGCGTCGGGCCGCACTCCACCACCATCGCCCTTGCGGGCGACGACAGGACGGCGAGTGCGATCAGCAAGGCGGTGAAGAACTCTTGAAGATGACGCGGCGATCGATGCATGTGCCTTTCCATGGCGGTCGCCGCCTTTCGCAGGACGCGACGATGACCCGCGTTTTTCCTGTCTGTCGTGCGGGCCGCAGAACGACTTCCCGCAGTCTAGGTATTCCGCGATGGCAATATCCAGCGCGTTTTCACAATAACCGCCGACTGAACACGGAAAATTGCTGCGGTTCGGACGAAACGCGAGCGGCGTCACGCACCCCGGCCGCAGCGCGGTGCGGCAACCCCACGAACATCTCTGCCGACTTCCTGGAAATGGGGACATTCCTGATTTCCTCGGAAATCAGGAATGTCCCCGATTCTTCGTGCCGTCAGGGCTGCAAAAGCAGCTCGTGGCGCCGATGTTCACGGATCGCCGCGTCACTGAACCACAGGTAGCGCGGCTCGCCGGACTGCCAGGCGTCGAGCTGGTCGGCGAGATGCGGGCTGAACTGCCGGCCGCTGGCGCCGCCGGGAAGGACCGCCATCACCTTGTCCGGGTCGCCGAGATCGGCAACGAAACGCAGCGAGTCGATCACGACGGTGTCGAAGGGCGCCGCGAAACGGTAGATCGCGCGGTTCAGCGTTTCTCCGGAACCCGCCATGGGCCGGACCCCCCCACCGAGCAGTCGCGCCGCCCAGCGTCCCGGAATGGCGGGACTGGCGAATGTAGCGGTGTGCACTTGACCCCAGCGCCAACCCGCCGGGTCGTTACCGAAACGCTCGCGTAGACGATCGCGCGCGTTGGCGGCGGCCCGCCGCAACAGGTCATCACGGGTCTCTTGCGCCTCGGTGCGCACGTCGTCGAACCATTGGCTGTCATTGTCCTCGCACAATTCGACCAGCCGTTCCTGCCAGTAGTAGTAGCTGTCGAGCATCTGCCCGGCGAGTTCCACGCCGAGCTCGTCCTCGAACGTCAGGCGCGCGAACTCCCGCCAGGTCGCCTGAAAGATGGTGGGCGCGACTGTCGCCGGCTCGTCGTGCAGGTCCCACTCGCGCAGTATTTCACCGAGGGCACGGCTGTCCTCGTCGGCGAGCAGGGCCGTGACCATGAGGGGGCGGACCTTCGCCGCCATCAGGTTCTTCGTGTCGCGCATGAAGCGCCAGTGATCGTCGGCGCTGAGCGCGCCGGCCGCATCCAGCAGTTCCAGCATCCGCCGGTAACGCCAGGAGGCGGCGAAATAACTCGAGTAGGCGTACGGGTACTCACCCGGCAGGGTGCGATGGTTGGCGTTGCCCGCCCAGCCGCGTTCCGGGTTGAGCACGCCCGGCATCTCGGCTGCCGGGATCATGCCGGCCCAGTCGTCGCCAACGTCGGCGACCGGCAGCGGTACGGAGCCGTCGCCGCGCCTTCGCACGGGCACCCGCCCGGCGGCAAACTGGCCGAAGTTCCCCCGCCAATCCGCGACCACGTAGTTGTAGGGCGCGTTCACCCGGGTGATGACCGCTCGCGCCTCGTCCATGTTGCGGGCGAACATGAGGTCGGTGCCGCCACTGTCGTCGGCGCGCATCGCCTCGGGGACGCTCCAGCGCATCGAGACCAGGGTCCCCGCCGGCGCGCCCATCTCGTGATCAGAGATCACCGGGCCGCGACGGGTGCTGCGGATTCGCAGCGGCACCTCGCGAAATCCCCC
>CAZFWB010000168.1:0-7017 GCA_964522655.1 uncultured Chromatiaceae bacterium
CCTGCCACGGATGCCCGTTATAGGGGATGTCGACGAAGCGTGCGCCTTCCTGGCGAGCCGTGAGGGCCGAGGGTGACTGAGCGTTGCGCAATTGCGCTCGAGGCGGCGACGGATCAGTTCAGCATCGCGGCCTGCTGCGCGGATCGCCTCGTCTGCTGGGAGACTTCGCCGGCCCGTGATGCGTCACCGCGCGTCTTTCAGCACTGCGAACGGCTGCTGGCGGAAGTTGGCGGGAGCTTCGCGACGCTGGATTTCGTGGCCTTTGGCTGTGGCCCGGGAAGTTTCACCGGCATTCGGGTCGTGGCGGCGGCGGCGCAGGCGCTGGCCTATGCCAGGGGGATCCCGGTGTGCCGGGTATCCAGTTTCCGGGTGCTGGCGAGCGGCGCCTATCGACGCTTTGGTCCGGGCGCCTTCGGGCTGAGCTTCGACGCGCGCCGGCAACGCGCTTACATTGGTATGTATCAGGTCGATGCAGCCGGCTCGATGACTGTCGGCTCGGCCGATGCACTGGTTGATCCCGATTCGTTCGAGCTGCCGGGCAATGCGGCATTTGTAGCAATTGGCGAAGGGTGGCAGGCTTACCCGCAGCTGCTCGCGCGGCACGGCTCCAGGGTGCTGCGGATCGACGTAAGCCTCAAGCCCTCGGCTCGGGAACTCATGGGGCTCGCCCGGCAGGACTTTGCCGCCGGAAAAACCGTTTCGGCCGCACAGGCGCTGCCGGAGTACCTTGGTCAGCAGCCGGCTGGCCAGACCTGAGCCCGGTGCGAAGCGGGCCGAGAGGAGGCAGAGGTTGATTCATCCACGACTGGGAAACCTGCTCGGGTTGCTGGCCTGCGGCGGTCTGATGGGTTACGCGCTTTACGCGCAGCACGTTCTCGGACTGGATCCGTGTCCGCTGTGCGTCTTCCAGCGCGTGGCGGTCATCGCACTGGGCCTCGCATTCGGTTTGGCGGCTTTGCACGGACCCGGGCGACTGGGCCGACGCGTTTACGCGTCCATGATCACGATGCTTGCGCTGGCAGGGGCTGGTGTATCCGCGCGTCACCTGTGGCTGCAGAGCCTGCCGCCCGAACGCGTTCCCGCCTGTGGGCCCGGGCTCGACTACATGCTAGAGACCTTCCCGTTTACGGAGATGCTCCGGTCTGTGCTGTCGGGGTCGGGTGAGTGCGCAAAGGTTGACTGGCAGTTTCTTGGGGTGGCCATGCCCGGATGGGTGCTGATCAGCATGGTCGTGCTCGGACTGTTCGGCGTCTGGAACAACTGGAGGCGGGTCTAGCACTTTGCGCCCGCATGCGCTGTTGCCGCTCAGCGGACGAGCATCATGCGCTCGAGGATCGCCAGGTAGACCTGCCTGAGCCGATCGACGTCACCGACCGCGATATGCTCGTTCACCTTGTGGATCGAGGCGTTGACCGCTCCGAACTCCACGACGTGTGCGCCGTGTGGCGCAATGAAGCGTCCGTCGGAAGTGCCGCCACCCGTCGACAACTCGGGTTTCAGGCCGGTCAGCGCGCCGACGGCTTCGGAGACACCCATTACCAGTGGCCCCACCGGCGTCAGGAACGGCTCACCCGAGAGGTGCCAGCGCAGATCATATTGCAGCCCATGTCGGCGCAGAATGGATTCCACGTGTTCCTGCAGCTGACGAAATGTCCAGACGGTCGAGTAACGGAAGTTGAAGCGGGCCTCGAGTTTGCCCGGGATAACGTTTGGCGCGCCTTCCCCCGCCTCGATTTTCACGACCTGGAAGCTCGAGGGCGGAAAAAACTCGTTGCCCGCGTCGAGCGGCTTGTACAGCTCTGATACCAGCGGCGCAAAGCTCTGGATTGGGTTGCGGGCGAGCTGTGGATAGGCCACGTGGCCCTCGATTCCGTGCACGGTGATGAATCCCGTGAGCGAGCCACGGCGCCCGATGCGGATCGTGTCGCCGAGCTGGCTGCTGCACGACGGCTCGCCGATGACGCACCAGTCGATCTGGTCGCCGCGCTCTTTCAGCAGCCGGAGGACCTGCTGCGTCCCGTCCCTGGCCTGGCCTTCCTCGTCGCTGGTGATGAGGAAGGCAATCGAACCGCGGTGATCCGGGTGATTCCGGACGAACTCCACCGCGGCATCGGCCATCGCCGCGAGGCTCGCCTTCATGTCGGCGGCGCCACGGCCGAAGAGCATCCCGTCGCGGATGGTCGGAGTGAAAGGATCGCTGCTCCACAGCCTGAGGTCGCCCGGTGGGACGACATCGGTATGGCCGGCGAAGCAGAAGATCGGGCTTGCGGTACCGCGCCGCGCCCACATATTGCTCACCTCGCCGAACGGCATGCTTTCGATCTCGAAGCCGGCGGGCGCGAGCCGATCCGACAGCAACTGCTGGCAGCCCTGGTCGTCCGGCGTCACGGACGGTCGCTCGATGAGTGCCTTGGTAAACTCCAGCGTGTCGCTCATCATAGCTGCCTTCGTCAGTCGGATCTGAGCAGATCGTTGATCGCGACCTTTGCGCGCGTGCGCTCATCAACGCGCTTGACGATTACGACACAATAAAGGCTGCACCGGCCGCTGGCTGACGGCAAAGTGCCGGGTACAACGACTGATCCGGCAGGTACGCGTCCGTAGAGCACTTCGTCGCGTTCACGGTCATATATCCGCGTGCTGCTGCCGATATAAACGCCCATGGAAATCACCGAGCCTCTCTCGATGATCACCCCCTCGACGATTTCCGACCGCGCCCCGATGAAGCAGTCGTCCTCGATGATGGTCGGGCTCGCCTGCACCGGTTCGAGTACCCCGCCAATGCCGACGCCGCCGGACAGATGTACGTTTTTTCCGATCTGCGCGCAGCTACCGACGGTTGCCCACGTGTCCACCATGGTGCCGCTGTCCACGTAGGCGCCGATGTTGACGTAGGATGGCATCAGCACGACGCCCCCTGCGACATACGCCCCCCGGCGTACGACCGCCGGAGGAACCACCCTCACACCCGTGCTGGCGAAATCCTGGTCACCCAGTCCGGCAAACTTCAACGGGACCTTGTCAAAAAAGTTCGTGTAGCTGCCGTCTATTTTGTGATTCGGGCAGATCCCGAAATACAGTAGCACGGCCTTCTTCAGCCACTGGTGAACAACCCAGCCGCCAGTGGCTGGCTCTGCGACGCGCGCCTGACCCGCGTCGAGCATCGCAATAGCCGTCTCGACTGCCTCGCGCAGTTCAGGGCGAGGCCGGCTCAGGTCGAGTTCGCCCCTCTGCGCGTAGGCGGTTTCTATAGTCGATGCAAGGTCCTGCATACCTTTTCCTGCAACCGGCCTTTCGCCGGCGGCTCCGGTTCCCAACTGAGGCGACAGCGTATCAGGCTACCTGGTCGAGGGCCGTGGTCAGCGCCTTGCCCAGGTCGTCGCAGACCACGGGTTGCAGCGGCAGCCCGGACGTGTCGGTAAGGTAGAAAACGTCCTCGGCGCGTTCACCGAGGGTGACAATTTTCGCGGTGTGGACGATCACTCCGCGATCTCTCAGGACCTTGCCGACTTCAGACAACAGACCGGGCCTGTCGCCCGCAACGAGCTCCATGACCGTCCGATTCGTTCTCTTGTCCGTTGCAAAACTGACCAGTGTCGGGATCGAGAACATCCGTACCTGACGCGGCGCTCGCCGTGTCACACGCGTGGCTGTACCCTCCGGAAGGGCGAGTGCCCGTTGCATGTGCCGTCTTATCTGTTCGTGGCGGGACGGGTCGGTAATCCGCTCGCCGCTCTGCTCCAGAATGACATAGCTCGAGAGACTGTGGCCGTTCTCGAGCGGAATGATGCGGGCGTCGGCGATGGTCAGGCCGAGTTCGTCGAGTACCCCCGTCGCAAGTGCAAACGTGTGCTGTGTCTGGGGCGTGTACAGGAATATCTCGGAACCGCCACTGCCGGAGTCGCTGTGGACGTCGACGAGTGCGCCGCCCCGCGTCGGGTCGAAACCCGCAAGGATGCGGGTGTGCCATGCGATCGACTCGGGGCGGCAGCGGAGGAAATAGTCCTCCGTCAGCAGCGGCCACACCCGCTCGATCGTCGCTGCGTCCATTCCTGATTTTTCCAGAAGCGAACGCGCAGCCGAGCGCCGTTCCATCAGCAGTTCGTCCTTATCGATGGGGGTCTCGAGTCCTCGGCGCAGCGCGTGCTTTGTCGCTGAATAGAGCTCGTCGAACAGCTGCGCCTTCCAGGAATTCCACAGTTTCGGATTTGTCGCGCGGACGTCCGCGACAGTCAGGATGTAGAGGTAGTCGAGGTGCGTCTCGTCGCCGACATGCGACGCAAACTCGCCGATTACCGTAGGGTCCGCGATGTCGCGGCGCTGCGCCGTCATGGACAGCGACAGATGGTGCCGCACCAGCCAGGCGACAAGGCGCGCCTCGTATCGGCTGAGGCCGTGTTCGAGACAGAATGACTCCGCATCGACGGCGCCGAGTTCGGAGTGATCGCCGCCGCGACCCTTGGCGATATCGTGAAACAGTCCCGCGAGGTACGCGATCTCGGGCGTAGGTAGCCCCTGCATGATCTGCGAGCAGCGCGGAAACTCATGATCATAACGTGACAGGGCAAATCGGCGCAGGTTGCTCACCACGAAAAGCGTGTGCGCATCGACGGTGTAGGCGTGAAAGAGGTCGTATTGCATGCGGCCCACGATGCGTCCGAACGCAGGTACGTAGCGTCCGAGGACGCCATACAGGTTCATACGCCGCAGTTCGTGGGTGACGCCGGCCGAAGCGCGCAGGATCTGCAGGAAAAGCCGATGGTTGCGCGGATCCTGTCGAAACTCGTCGTCGATCAGGTACAGATTCCGCTGCAGCAGATCAACCGTGGTGGCGCTGACCCCCTTCAGCTGTGGTTGTTGCTGGAGCAGAAGGAAGAGCTCGAGAATGGCCGAAGGCTGTCGCTCGAATACGTCGTCGGCAACGACCTGAAGGAATCCGTTTTTTATCTGGAATCGCTCGTTGAGCGGCTCTGCCTCGACGTTGGGATTCATCAGGATTGCTTCCTGAAAGAGCTGCAGCAGCATCTCATTCAGGCGGCTGAGATCCATGACGGTGCGGTAGTAGCGCTGCATCAGCTGTTCGACCGCGAGCATATAGGTCGCGTCCTGGTAGCCGAACAGCTTTGCGATGCGGGACTGGTAGTCGAACAGGAGGCGGTCCTCCTTGCGCCCGGTCAGAACGTGCAGTGCAAATCGGATGCGCCAGAGAAAATCCCGTCCCTGGCGCAGTACTCGTAGTTGTCCGGGCGTGAGGAAGCGATGCTCAACGAGTGCCTCAAGGTCACCAGTCCCGAAATGCCGCCTCGCGACCCAGACGATCATCTGGAAGTCGCGCAGCCCGCCGGGGCTGCCCTTGATGTTGGGCTCCAGGTTATACGCCGTGTCATCGTAACGGCTGTGCCGTGCCTGCTGCTCCTTGAGTTTTGCCTCGAAGAAACTGCGTGCCGGCCAGACGTCAGGTGGCGCGCAGGCCGTTTCCATTCGGTGAAACAGCTCTTCCGGGCCCAGCAGGCAGCGCGCCTCCATCAAGGTCGTTGCGGTGCTTAGGTCTCTGCGGCATTCGTCCCGACACTCGTCCACTGTCCGCGTGCTGTGGCCGACCTGCAGCCCGATGTCCCAGAGCATCGCGAGGAACTCCGAGACGGGCTCGCGGGCCTCACGCTTGCCCTTGCCCGGAAGCAGTACCAGCAGATCGACGTCCGAGTAGGGGTGAAGTTCGCCGCGGCCGTAGCCGCCGACCGCAGCGAGCACTGCACCCGCCAACCGTGGTCCGCAGGTGCGCTCCCACACCGCGCGAATGACCCGGTCGGTTATCGCGCTTTGATCCCGAACCAGGTCAGTTGCCGTTCCCCCGGCGAGAAACCTGAGCGTCAAGGCGCTGCTGGCGCACTCCATGACGTCCCGTAGCCGCTCGAGGGACACACCGGCGTCCACCAGTGCTGCGTCGATCCTCGCCCAGTCGAGCCCATTTCCGGAGAGAAAGCGTTGGCCGGCTTCCGCTGCTGCGGCAAGCTGTACGCCAGCGCCGTCTGCCTGCGCCGCCGGTGCGTCCGCGGACGTAGTACTCATGCCCGTTCGGCCGCCCCGAGGGTGAGTACTTCGTGGCTATCCTCGGTGACGAGCAGCGTATGCTCCCATTGCGCGGAAAGGGAATGGTCGCGGGTTATGACGGTCCAGCCGTCCGGGAGCAGGCGAACGTGGCGACCGCCGGCATTGATCATTGGCTCGATCGTGAAGGTCATGCCCGGGAGCAGTTCCACCCCGGTGCCTTTCTGGCCGTAGTGCAGCACCTGTGGGTCCTCGTGGAATACGCGGCCTATGCCATGCCCGCAATACTCGCGGACCACGGAGCAGCCGCGCTCCTCAGTGAACGACTGCACCGCATGGCCGATGTCGCCTAATCGCGCGCCGGGGCGAACGACCCTGATACCGCGCCACATTGCTTCGTGGGCGACCTCCATCACGCGACTTCCCTGCACGGTCGGCTTGCCGACCGCGAACATGCGACTGCTGTCGCCATGGTACCCGTCCTTGATGACCGTCACGTCGATGTTGACGATGTCCCCGGTCTTGAGCCTGCGATCGCCGGGAATGCCGTGGCAAACGACGTGGTTGACGGAGGTGCAGATGGACTTCGGAAAACCGCGATAATTCAACGGCGCCGGAATCGCGTTCTGGACGTCCACGATGAAGTCGTGACAGATGCGGTCGAGTTCTCCCGTCGTAATGCCCGGACGTACGTGCTCGCCGATCATGTCGAGCACGTCGGCGGTGAGGCGTCCCGCGACACGCATTTTCTGCTGTTCTTCCGCAGTCTTGATGGTGATGTTCATTGCTGTCGCGCGTAATGCGGGCCCGGCGGGCGGCTGCGTTCCCGCAGGCTCTGGCTGGCGGGGGAATTCGAGGCGTTTCATCAACGGGGCCATCCGGCTGCCGGGCCGGGGAGCGGCATTTCGCCGGTGCTTGCGTCACCGGACCCGTCACCCGGCGCGTTGTTGCAGATAGGCTGTTATGGTA
>CAZFWB010000169.1:0-6979 GCA_964522655.1 uncultured Chromatiaceae bacterium
CGCCGACGAAGGCATCGAGTTCTACCGCTACGTCAGGTAGCGAGCCTGGGCGCGGGCACACATCAAGGTTCCAGCATGGCGGCGATGCGGTCCTCGAGGTGGTCGATCAGCCCGTCGAAACCCTTTCTCGCCAGGATGTCGCGGTATTGCGTGCGTTGCAGCGCCAGTTCGCTGACGCCATCGGCGAGCACATTGACGATCCGCCATCCGGAGTCGGTGTCGCGCAGGAGGTAGTCGAGGCGGACCGGGGAGTCCGGCGGCGCGGTGAACTGCGTAACCACTGACACCCGTCCGCCGGGAGCATTGCGGACGCGCTCGATGCGAAACTCGCCGCCGCCGGTGTCCCGGAAACGCGTCGCGTAACCGAGAACGCTCAAACGACGGAACACCTCGCTGAAGCGCGCCTGTTGCGAACGAGACAACGCCTGCCAGCCCGCGCCGATACTCAGGCGTGCCATGTAATCGAGGTCGTGCGTGCTCGCGATCAGCGGCGCAAAGGCGGCTTCCCGTGCCCCGCTGCCCGCATCGTGCCGGCGGCGGTCGATGTCGAGCAGGCCCGATTGAAGGCGCTCGACCACGGCGGCGGCGCCTGTGTCGCCGGGCTCGCCGGCGCGGGCGGACGCGATCAGGACGGTGGCCACCAACAGGGCGGCGCCGAGCCGCGCGGCCCGGCAGGGCCCGCCGCGGTCCGCTTGCGCTCCGGTTTCAGTCACCCGGGCGCCGCGGGGCGAGTGGCTCGATCACCGTCCCGGTCGTATCCGACTGCGGTAGGAGCGAGTCGGGCTCCGGGGCCATCGGTCCTTCGCAGCGCGGCCCGCCCAGCGCCACCGCAAGCGCGGTCCACGGGCGGCGGAGCATGTCGTTGACGGCGGTCCCTTCATAGCCGCAGTGGGCCATGCAATCGTTGCACTTCGCGTTGCGTCCGGCGCCGTAGCGCTGCCACGCGGTGTCGGACAGCAACTCCCGGAACGTGGCGGCGTAGCCCTCGTCGACGAGCAGGTAGCAGGGGCGCTGCCAGCCGAAAACGTTGAACGTCGGATTGCTCCACGGCGTGCATCCGTAGGGCTGATTCCCCGCCAGGAAATCGAGGTACAGCACCGAGTGGTTCAACGGCCATCGCCGCCGGCGTTCGCGGCCGAGGCGAAACAGGCGGCGGAAAAGCCGCTTGCTCTGGCGGCGGGCGAGAAACACGTCCTGTCGCGGAGCATGCTCATAACTGAATCCCGGCGACAAGGTGATGCCCTCGACACCAAGCTCAGTCGCAAGGTCGAGAAAGCGCGCGATCTCCGCCGGGTCCTCGCGCGCGAACAATGTGCAGTTGACCGTGACGCGAAAGCCGCGAGCGAGAGCGGTACGGATCGCCGCCACCGCCGTGTCAAACACCCCTTCGCGGCATACGGTCATGTCGTGGCGTTCCCGCAGGCCGTCGAGATGGACGGAGAACGTCAGGTAAGGTGATGGGTGATAGTCGTCGAGATGGGACGCGAGCAGCAGCCCATTGGTACAGAGGTAGACGAAGCGACGCCGTGCGACGATGCCAGCGACGATCTCGGGCAGTTCCCGGTGAATCAGCGGCTCGCCGCCGGCGATCGATACGATGGGGGCATTGCACTCGTCCACTGCTGCCAGCGCGGTTGCCGGTGACATGCGCCGACGCAGCACGTCGTGCGGATAGTCGATCTTGCCGCAGCCGGCGCAGGCGAGGTTGCACTGAAACAGCGGCTCGAGCATCAATACGAGCGGATAGCGGTTCCTCCCTCGCAGTTTCTGCCCGGCGATGTACCCGGCGATCCGTAGTTGCTGCCTGAGGGGAACGCCCATGGCCGTGCCCGCCGCCTCGACGCCGATCATTCTGCCCCGGCCGGATCAGCGCCGCCAGCCGGCACGATCGCTCTCCCGGCAGGGCTGCAGATCGCCGGCGCGGCTTGGCCGACTGCCGCGCGCAGCGCCATGGCCGCGTGCCGATATCGTGACAGCAGGCGCCAAGACTCCCGCGGCGACGATAGCAGCATCGCGCCGACGCGCAGCGGTCGCGGGTTGCCCGCCGGCGTCAGCAGGCGATCGATGCCAGCGGGCAACGTTTCCCAGGCAGCATCGAAAATCACCCGCAAAGCGAGAAACGGCAGGCCTCCATCCGCCGCGATGGCCGCGAGGCGGGCCGACTCGAGGTCGGCGGCGGCCGCTCCGGTGTCCCTCCCGAGGCGATGTTTCTCGGCGCTCGAGGCAGCAATGGTGCTCACGGTGAGCAGGTCGCGTTCCGAACAGCTCCGGCCGGCGGCGAGAACGCTGGCCACGCGTGCCTGCCAGGGCGGACTCGGCTCGAAGAGCCGCCCGTGTTCGTCGCGCACGCGGCGGGGGACGACGACGCTGGCCGGCGGCAGGTCCGGATCGAGGCCGCCGGCGAATCCGAGTGATACCAGGCCCGCGGCCGTGCCCGCGGAGATGGCAGCCGCCAGGTCTCCGGCCGACTTCGCGCCGGGGCCGACCTGTACGAGCCGCAGCGCGCCGGCGTCAGGCGGCACCAGCGCGGCCTCCACCCGGATCGCCACCGCGACGAGTACCGCCGGTGGCATGCGCGATCCGCCGCTCAGCGAACGCGAGCCCGGGCGCATCGGGTCGCCAGTTGCCGCTCAATTAAGGCCGCGCGGCGCCAGCCAGGCGTCGCACGGCGGTTCGGGCTGGCCGAAGTCCGTCTTCGGCAGCGGGCGCGCGGCGGCCGCGAAGAGCAAACGCAGGAACTGATTGCTCCGGGCGGCGCCATTGCAGGCGAGTATCGTGGCGCGCACGACCCGACGGGAGATCTTGACCTCCCGGCCGCTTTGATAGCCGGGGTGGCGATGGATCTTGCGCAAGGTCATCAGCGCCATGCCGATGGCCCACAGGCAGAAACGGCGGATGCCCGTTTCCCGCCTGGGAATCAGCGCGGTGTACTCGAGGGCGGCACGCAGATGGCCGTGGGCGACGGCGATCATCACGTCGATTCCACCCGTCAGCGCCTGGGCGTCACCGGATCGCATGACGCCTCCGAGTCCACCCGGCACGGCCGCGAATACCGAGCGCGGCAGCCAGCAGATACCGTTGCGCCGGTCCTCCCAGATGTCCTTCAGGATATTGGTGAGCTGCAATCCCTGCCCGAAACGCACCGCGAGCGGCATCATGCGTTCGCGCCGCCCGGCGAGCGCAGGGCAATGGTCGCAAAAGAGATCCGTCAGCATCTCGCCGACGACACCGGCCACGTAATAACAGTAGCGGTGGAGTTCCTGTAGCGAGGCGAGGCCGTCGAGGGAGGCTTGCTGCTGGAACGCCGGCATGCCCTGTCCCATGATCGCGATGCAACGCGCCAGCGCGCGACGGGCCTGTGGCGCGAGGCTCCCGGTAATGCCGAGCACCGTGGCAGTGTGCCGGACGAGGTCGCGCTCGGCGCCTGACACGGCGTCCGACATGCGCGCGGCCAGTTCGCCTGCGAAAGCCTCGGCGTCACCCTCGCCGTTTACCACCGCCAGATACCCGGACATGAACCACGCCTTGGTTCCGCTGTCGAGGCCGGGATCGTCCTCGATGGTATCGGCCAGGCGGCAGAGCAGATAGGCATTGGCCACCACGTCGCGCAACCCGGCAGGCAGCTGCGGTATGGTCAGAGCGAACGTCCGCGAGACTCGCACGAGCGCGGCGCGCTGATAGCGCAGGAGTTCTTCGGTTATCACTTTTCGCCGGTTCATGACCGCGTACGCTTCGCCTTAAGATAACGCATCTGGCGGCCACGGGTCGGTCGCGGTCATCAGCATGGCGGCAACAAACCGGGAAGGGAATTACAGGGCGCAGGTCGAGGCGGCACTCGAGCGAAGCCTTCCCGCAGGAAGCACGCACCCGGAAAGATTTCACACCGCCCTGCGTTACGCGGTGCTCGGCGGCGGCAAGCGCCTGCGACCGGCTCTCGTCTATGCGACCGGTGAGTGTCTGCGAGTGGCGGCGCAACGGCTCGACGCGATCGCGGTTGCCGTCGAACTCGTGCACGCTTATTCGCTGGTTCACGATGACCTGCCGTCGATGGACGACGACGTGCTGCGCCGGGGGCGGCCGACGCTCCATATCGCCTTCGACGAGGCCACGGCGATCCTGGTGGGCGATGCATTGCAGGCCCACGCGTACCGCGTCCTCGCCAGCGACGTGGCCCTGGACGTCGCGCCTGAGATCAGGCGGCAACTGGTGCTGGACCTGGCGCAGGCCACCGGCTCGGAGGGCATGGTCGGCGGACAGGCAATGGACGTGGCGGCAACCGGGGCGCAAGGCGTCACAACGGCGCAGCTCGAGGATCTCTACGCGCGCAAGACCGGGGCACTGCTGCGCGCCGCCGTCGTCATGCCCTGTCGCCTGCGCCCTGATCTCGGCACTGCGGACCTGGCGGCCATCGAACAGTTCGCTCGCTCGCTCGGCCTCGCCTATCAGGTCGCCGACGATCTGCTCGATATCGAAAGTCCTGCGGCCGTGAGCGGCAAGCCACAGGGGTCGGACCTGCGTCACCGCAAGGCTACCCTGCCGGCCTTACTCGGGATGGGGGCCGCCAGGACGCGCCTGCTGGAGCTGCGGGAGCGGTCGCTGGCGGCGCTGGCACGGTTCGGCCCCGCCGCGGATGCGCTGCGCGCGATCTGCGAGCAGGCCACCCGTCGCGATCGCTGAGTAGTCGAGGCCCGCGCCGGGAAACGGACGGCACGATGGGGCGGCGAGGAGGAGTGTTACTTGCGCCCGGCACCTCGCCCGGTTCGCGGTGCGGCTGAACGCGCCGAACGCCGGCGCCGACCTGCGAGCAGCAGGAGGAACAGCGGCGCGCCGGCCGCCGCCGCGACGAGCAGCTGCGGGAGCCAGCCGACCCAGGCCAGCGGCGGGACGAGGAACAGGATGTCGTCGGCGTCGAATCCGCCGGCGCCCGGGAGGGCCGGGCGCCCGCCGGCCTCCATGGCGGTGACGACACAGAAAATCGCGGCCACGCTCACTCCGGCTGCTATGCCGAGCGGCAGCGCCCATGGACCCAGCAGCGGGTGCGAGCGCAGCCCATAGCCGATGCCGACGAAGAGCAGGGAGGTGACCGCGAGGTCGCTCGCGAGGTCGAAGTAATGGCCGGCGGGGCTGCTCGCGCCGGTCAGGCGCGCGAGTTCGCCATCGGCCCGGTCGAGAAACGCGGACACCAGAAACCACGCGCCACCCGCCACGCTCGCGCCGCGGGCCAGGCTGGCGACTGCCAGCAGGCCGGTGCCGAGGCGCAGCGCGGTGAGGTGATTCGGCGTAATGCCGGTGCCCGCGAGCCGGCGCACGAGCGGGAGTGTGGCGCGGTGCGCCCATGTTCGCCGATCCATCGCGCTAGGGCCGGCTCCCGCGCTGCGTCAGGTTGAACCGGCCCATGCTCGCCAGCACCTCCCAGGCCGGGCCGGGGAAACGCTCGAGGCGGCTCATCACCGCGCAGAATGCCTGCAGGAAATATTCCGCATCGTCCTCTGTCAGCGTCAGCGGTGGCAGCAGCTTGATGACGTCGAGGTGATGGCCGGCGACCTGCGTGATTACCTGGTGCTCGTCGAGCAGGGGCATGACCACGGCCTGCGGGAACAGGCTGGCATCTATCTTGTGCAGCAGCGCCCAGGCGGACCTGAGCCCGGTCGATTCCGGTTCGCCGAGTTCGATGCCGATCATCATGCCGCGGCCACGCGCAGCCTTCAGGAATTCGAAGCGCGCAGCGAGTTCGCGCAATCGGGCAAGGAGCAGGCCGCCCACCCGCGCGGCGTTTGGCAGTGCGCCGGTGTCGTCGAGCGCGGCCAGCGTCGCCAGACCGGCAACCATCGCGAGACTGCCCTGGCCGAAGGTCGAGGAGTGCACGACGGCCCGCTCGAGGCTCGAGAACACCGCCTCATAGATCGCGCGGCGAGTGAGCACCGCGCCAACAGGCACGTAACCGCCGGACAGCGCCTTCGACAATACCAGGATATCGGGCTCGATGTTCTCTTCGTGCTCGATGGCCAGAAACCGCCCGGTGCGTCCGCAACCGGTCTGCACCTCGTCGATGACCAGCAAGGCGCCGCAGCGGTGGCACAGGCGTGCCGCCTCCCGCAGGTAGCCGGCGTCAGGAATGTTGACCCCCTTGCCCTGGACGGGCTCGACGACGAACGCCGCCACGTCGCCGCTGCCGAGCGCCTGCTCCAGCGCGCCGAGATCGTTGAAGGGAATCTGGCGGCAGTCCGGGAGGAACGGTCCGAATCCGTCGCGGAACGTGGCGTCGCCGTTCAGCGCCAGCGAGCCGTTCGTCAGGCCGTGGAACGCGGCGGCACAGTGGAGGATCGCCGGGCGCCGGGTCGCGCAGCGCGCAAACTTGATCGCGGTCTCGATGCCCTCCGTGCCGGAGTTGGTGAAGTAAACGATGTCCAGGTGCTCCGGCACGCGCTTCTTGAGTTCGCGGGCCAGCAGCCCGGAGAGCAACGGCGCCTCGAGCTGCACCAGGCTGGGGTACTCGAGGGCGAGGAAATCGGCGATCGACTTGCGGATGTCAGGGTGATTGCGGCCGAGGGCGAAAACGCCATAGCCGGAAATCATGTCGAGATAGCGTCGCCCGCCGGCGTCCCACAGATACGGTCCCTGTGCGCTCTCGTAACAACGATCGAAGCCGATGGTGCGTAACACGCGGGCGAAGCGCGGATTGACGTGCTCGCTGTGCAGCGGATAGTTCTGGCCGGAGTGTTCCCGCAGCAAACGGCCGATGTCGAGGGGCATGGATCGATCCTCGGTGTCGGCCGGGGATTCTACCGGCCGGTCGCAACCGCGACCAATGCTGCGCCGGTGATTGGCTCGCGACTGCATGGCGGATCATCGTGGCGAGGCACCGCCGGGAGCGGGTTGCCGGGCGGTCAGCGGTTGTCTCGACCGGTGCGATTCACGCACCAGCGGCATGGCGGCCGTCACAGGCGGCCGCTGCGGACCGAACGCCAGTACCAGTGCG
>CAZFWB010000170.1:0-6950 GCA_964522655.1 uncultured Chromatiaceae bacterium
CCCGGGTCATCGTCGAGGCCACCGGCCGGGATCACCACCCCGCCCCGCGCCACCGACGTCCTTGGCACGTCGCTGCCGCACTCCCGGCAGAAGGCCACGCCGAAATATTTCGCACCCGGCAGGGGGAAGTCCTGCACCTGGCTTTCCCCGGACGTGAAGCGAAAATCGGCCAGTTTCACGAACAGGTTGGTAGTGTAGGCCGCGCTGCGGGCCTTGCGGCAACGGCTGCAGTGACAATTCAGCATGCGCCGGGGCGCCCCCTCGAAGGCGTAGGTCACGGTGCCGCAGAGGCAGCTTCCCCGGGTCACGCCGGCCGTGCGCTGAACCCGATTTGCCAGTGCCTGCTTCAGCACCGGCGCTTCCGGCGGCGTCATGTCGGGCGGGTAGCCGTCGTAGCGGGGCAATTGATCAGTGAACGCGTACCACGGGGCCCTGGACGCCGCGAACATGTGCATCTGCGGATGGATGTCGGGCGTCCCGTCGAGGATCCCGGCAGGTGACATGGCAATGTGATAGTCGGGCATCAGGGTTGGCAGCACCGAGGCGCACACCGGACAGAAGGATCGGGCCCAGGCCGAAGACGAATCGTACCGGCGGACCCGTTCCGCGCCGCTTAAGTATCGAAAACCGGCAATGTCCACCCCGACGTAGGTCGCAAAGGGCGCCCCGTGGTGCTTGCGGCACCGGGAGCAATGGCAGTGCGAGGCGTGATTGAAGGGCCCCGTCATCTCGAACCGGACGAGGCCGCACAGGCAGGAGCCGTGGACGGGGGGAGTGTTCATGGTTTTTCCTTCGTCACTGATGCACGGATCATAAATCGTTCGCCCCCTAAAAAAATGTCGCCCCGGGGTAACCGGGGCCTGCGTGCATCCAAAGTCAGGTCACGCGCCGTCTAATGGGCATTAGTCGGACTTCCGACCCGAGAGGTCTGCCGCCATGAACGCCGCTACGAGGGGAGAAGCGCATGCACAGAACCGAAGTTGCCGTGATGGCCGCGATTGGCCTTGCCCTGCTGACGGTACTGGCGGTCGTTTTCACTGAACACGCTATGCCGCGCTTCGCACCCACCGCCACGCGTCCGGCGGGAGCGGCCCTGCCCTCCGTCAGCAAACCGGAATTGACCGATTTTTCCGGCATCTCCACCCGCGGCACCTGGAAGGTCAACGTCTCACGGGGGGACCGCTGGCGGGTCGAGCTCTCACAGGCGGACGAGTTTCAAGACCGCATCCGCGTTCGTGTCGAACGCAACAGGCTGGTGCTGGAGGCCGCTCCCGATACCCGCAGCTTCTGGGAGCGATGGCGCTCCAGCGGACCGGCACCGAAGGCCAATATCGTCATGCCCGAACTGCATGAGATGGCGGTGCACGGCGTCGGTCAGGTGCGATTCAGCGGCTTCTCCGGGAAACGCCTGCGGCTGGCCGTAGACGGCGCCGGCACCATCGACGGCTGCGACGGTCACTTCGATGAGCTCGAACTCGCGGTCAAAGGCGCCGGCAACGTGGACCTGGGCGGCGTCGCCTTCACGGACGCCCGCCTCGACATCTCCGGAGCCGGAGATATTTCCCTTCACATGGACGGCGGCGTCCTGGACGGTCGCATCGCCGGGGCCGGAGATGTGGCCTATTCCGGCTCAATCAGTGAGGAGCGCGTGACGGTATCGGGGGTCGCGCGTGTTCACCATCAGCAATGAACACCCTGGCCGTCAGCCAATTCCTCCTGTCCCTGGGTCGACACCTGATGCAATATCTGAGGAGACCGATATGAGACGTCTGCTGCCAATCCTGCTGCTGACCGCGCTCTGGGCGACCACGGCAGCGGCAGATATCCTTCCCGACGACGCCTTCGTGCCAGGCATCACCGTGCAAGCGCCCGACAGCCCGGAGGTCGATGCGGTCAGTGCGGCCAGCCCCGACACGACCAGCAATTTTGGCCGCGCCGCGCGCTGGAGTATTGCGGTTCTGGCAATCGTGCTGATCTTCGGCACGCCGGTGATGATCGTGGCCATGGTCCTGTATGCGGGCCATCGAAAACGCCGCCTGGCGCGCGACATGGCCAGCCAGTTCCTCGCCAGCGGGCAGCCGGTCCCGCCGGAGGTCTGGCATGATCTTGCCCGGGACAGCGCCCCGCGCGACAACCTCCGCAACGGCATGGTCATGCTCGCACTCGGGCTGGGCGTGTTCCTCTGCTTCTGGCTGATCGGCAGCATGGCCACTGCCTACCTCGGCCTCATTCCATTATTCATCGGGATCGCGCTTCTACTGATATGGAAACTGGAACAGAACGAGCGAAGGGCCGGGGACTGAGCGTCCATGCCCTGGGACGACCTCACGCTGATCAGGCGCGCAGGCAAGGACGATGATCACGAGGCTTTCGCAGAACTGGTCCGGCGCTACCAGTCGCGTTTGCGCTACTCGTTGCGGCAGCTCACCGGCCACGACGAGGCGCTGGCGGATGATCTCGCGCAGGAGACCTTCATCAAGGCGCACCGGCACCTGGCTACCTTCCGGGGCGAGGCGCAGTTCTACACCTGGCTCTACCGCATCGCCTGGCACTGCTTCAGCGACCACTGTCGCCGTAAGGGGCGGCAGCAGGTCGACGGGCCACCGCCTGATACCGGCTACAGTGTCCACGAGCGCGACGATCTGCACGTGGATTTCGCCCGGGCGCTCATGAAACTGCCCCCGGAACAACGCATGGCGGTGCATCTGCATCTGCAGCGGGAGTTCACCCACAGCGAGATTGCCGAGATCATGGGCCGCCCGCTCGGTACGGTAAAAAGCCATATTTCGCGGGGCCGAGTGATACTTCAGAAGCATCTCGAGGACTGGCAGAAGCGATGAACGAGGACAGCGCCCACCTCGACACGCTCGCGGCACGGCTTCGCAAGACGGAGCCCGCGATCGCCGACGGCGACTTCACGAGGGCGGTACTGGCGCAGTTGCCCCCGGGCCGGGCGCGCCGCGCGTGGCTTCACGACGCTCTTCTGCTCGGCGCGACGGCACTGGCATCAGCCATCGTGGCGTGGCGGATACCTTTTCCGGCGGTGGTCAGCCTGCTGGATGCGGTAAGCGCTGATTTTCAGGCCCTCACGCTGGCCGGCGTCATCCTGACGTACGCCACCGCCGCCGCTGCGGTGTGGGCGGCCAACAGATAGGTTTGGGGGACAGTGACCAAAACTCCGCCTATTCGCGATTTTTCCTGGCGGAATCCGGCGGCCGTAATCGGCACACTCGGCAGCCTGTTCCGAACGATGGGCCAGGCCTATGCCCCGGGTTGCGCGAATCGTCGTGCCGGGTTACCCGCACCACGTGACCCAGCGCGGCGCACGGCGCCAACGCACGTTCTTCACGGAAGCGGACTATGCGACATATCTGGATCTGCTGGCGAAGAATATATCGAGGGCGGACGCACAGATCTGGGCGTATTGCCTGATGCCGAATCACGTGCACATGGTCGTCGTGCCGGGCGGCGCCAACGGTCTCGCCAGGTTACTCGGTCATACGCACCACTGTTACGCCCGGCTGGTCAACGACACCCACAGCTGGAGAGGCCACTTGTGGCAGGAGCGCTTCCACTCATTTGTCATGGATGAAGAGCACCTGTTGGCCGCCGTACGCTACATCGAACTCAATCCCGTTCGGGCCGGCCTGTGCCGCCATGCCGCCGAGTGGCGCTGGTCGAGTGTCCATGCGCATCTACGGACGAGACCCGACCCCATCGTCACCGCGAAACCGATGCTCGATCGCGTCCCCGACTGGCAGAGCTATCTCGCCGACGGGGAAAACCCGGCCATGTCGGCCAGCCTGCGCAAGCACACCATGACGGGACGACCTGCCGGAAGTGCCGGTTTCATCGACGCGCTGGAAAAACTGACCCATCGGTGCTTGCGGCCGGGGCCACGAGGGCCGCGGCCAGCCAGTTAAGGTCACTGTCCCCTCAAAGCCATGCCTTGCCATACGGCTTGAGAGGTTTTCGTTTCAGACGGGTGCTCCACCACGTAAAGCGCATAACCGACCCGGGCGATCGCCGCATCCACGGCAGAAATGGTGATCCCGGGAAAATCGTTGACTTCGAAAAGCCATGGTTTCGCGCCGGAGTCCAGTCCGATGTCGATGCCAAGCGCGTCGAGCCTGCGGTCCCGATACAGGGCCTGAAAACGCTCAGGCATTCCGTTGGCGAGATCGCGGAGTCCCTCTTCCACTTCCTTGCCCTTGACCTCACCAAACTGCGATTCGAGGAATGCTTCCAGGGGCGCAACTCTGCCTCCGTCGGCAACATTGGAGGTGATCGAGCGGCCCGCGCCTATCCTGGGAAGGACGCGAATCACCGACCACTCTCCGGCGCGGTTCCGCCTGACGTGCAAACGGATATCGAAAGGAGTCCCGTTCTTGTCCGTCGAATCGATGAATTTCTGTGCGATGGATTTTTCCGTCCCGAAGTTGTCGCGATAAAAAGATCGAAGCTGATCAGCATCGAAAATTTCCCAGGACGCGCCGGTATTGACCCTGAAACCTTTTCTTTCGACGCCAACAAAGAATACCTTCCTGCCCTGGGAGCCATTCTGAGGCTTCACCACGATTTTCTGGTGCAGGTTCAGGAAATCCTCGACGTCAGTAAACGAAGACAGGCGAACAGTCGGAATCTGCAGGTCCGGGTAGAAGCCGCCGTTCCTCATCCGCTCAAAGACCTCTGCTTTATCGCCGATCGGTGGTGCCGTGAATGGCACCCGGCGCGCCAGAGTGTTCCAGACCTTCCGGTATTTCGCCGACGATTGGTCATTGATGATCACATCCGGCAAAGACACCTCGGACCGGCGCCAGCGGCTTGCATCGTAGCGCCAGCCCGTGATCGTGCTCTTGTCCAGATCGACTCCGGTCGGGTTGAAGAAGATGAAGTCCGCTCCGAACATGTGAGCGGCATTCGCATGGGCTATTGCATTGGCCCCCGGACGCCTGTTGGCGCGCATCATGCCGATATTCAATCGTTTGCCGGCCATCAGTGGCTCTCTGGCGACATAGCAAGAACTCTACGCGGGCCAATTATGTCCAGACAAGCTGCAGCAAAGCCGCCGGCTACCTATAATTTCCATTCACGGTGAGGCAGTTATCGTTTCCGACCGACCGGGACGATAAATACATAAAAGAACAGTGGCTGCAAACCAGAGGAATGAACCCGATTCGGACCGGCAGGTCCGGATCGAGCGCGCCGGTCCCGATGACCTGCAAGCCGTGCTGCGCGTGATGCGGCCCTGGAACCTGCACAATGTGCCGTCACCGGAGATGGGTGAGCTCGATCTGAGTTGTTTCTTCGTCGCGCGGCTCGATGGCGAAATTATCGGCGCGGGCGGTTACAGGATTCTGTCTGCGACCGAGGGCAAGACCACGCTGCTGGGCGTACTGCCGGAGTACAGCGATCTGCATGTGGGCGCGCTGCTGCAGAAGGCGCGTTTGCAGGCCATGATCGATGCCGGGGTGCAGACGGTTACCACGAATGCTGATCGGCCCAGCGTGATTCGCTGGTACAAGATGTTGTTTGGTTACCGGGAGGTCGGCAAGTTGGCCAAGCTTCATTCCTTCGGGCATCCCGACATCGATCACTGGACGACCCTGCAACTGGATCTGGAGGCCTACAAGCGGAAACGGCAGGGAACCGGCCCTTCGGCTCGTCGAGCGGGAGGTCCGACGCAATACCCACGCATCGCGGAGCCTTTCAGCCACACAGGAAGTGGCAAGCGGCCCGACTTCAAGAGGTAAAGTACCCCGCCGGATCGGAAGGGCGCCAGTGATCTTATGTCAAGAGACAAAAAAGGAAATCGCGTGTCATGCGCTGGCCGGTCCAGGCATCAATTCTCCTGATGACATTCGCCACGTCTTTCGACGGCGGAATCGCATCGGCTGCTGCAGTTCGCTACGAGTTCAATGGGGTCATGGTGAATGACCCGTATGGATCTGCCCCCGTCGACCTCCCCACCGATATCGTGCCCGACCAAGCATTCTCGGGTAGCTTGACTGTAGTCGATACGGTGCCGGATGCGGATCCCGACCCGAGCCACGGCGTATACATTGGCCTGGCCACGGCTCTCGATCTTGTCATCGGGGATCTCAACTTCACATTGGCGGATCCTTCCGCCGGTCGAGCCGTGGTCATCGACGACGGCACTTTCGTGAACACCCCCCCGTCAAGTTTTCTGTTCGACCACTTCCGTGTTGAAGTTGACCTTGCCGGCGTCGATGCGCCTCCCGGTTACACGTGGAGAGGTGCGCTTTTTGTGACACGTCTCGCAGGGACGGCGTTGACGGCAGACTCCTTCCCGGAGGATCTCCCGTCATTCGTCGGCCCGTCAACGTACGACAATCTCACGCTGCTCATCGGCCTGAGTAACTTCAACACGCTAGATCTTGGCCCATTCGAGATGAGCACGGATGCCAACAGCCGAATGGAACGCGGACTATTGACCTCCATGGTGATGACCGCCGTACCGTTACCTGCTGCGGCTTGGCTGATCACGCCAGCCGTCGGTCTGCTCATCCCGTGGGTGAAGCGTCGATGAGCGGACTACGTAAGCAGTCCGCCATTCCGACACACTTCGCCGGGGAGAGAACAATGAAGAAAATGACTGTGGAGTTGCCCCGATTCCGTAGGCGCCTGCGCCCGCGTGACGGAGGGCTCTCAAGACTCTGTCAGCTCGACAAGGTCGGCGTCACGCTACAGGAGCGTGGGCAGTGAACTACCCAAATAAAGCACCGCATGCACGCGCGTGCATAAGTCCCACCACAGGAAGCTGCCCTGCCCGCTGAGATCATTGTCGGACGCAGCGGCGCCCGCGGGCATCTGCACGACGGTGCACAACTGAGCAGGCCCAAGTCCTACGATTTCCCGACAGCGAGGCATCGGAGTTGCGGCGGCTTGGCCGTCTGGCCGGAACAATACGGCGCGACTATTGTTCGGCC
>CAZFWB010000171.1:0-6904 GCA_964522655.1 uncultured Chromatiaceae bacterium
TAACCAAACCGCCAGGCACGTGCCGCATCATGGTCGTTGGCGATTCCTTCTCCGTCGGTCATGGACTGCCGGTCGGGGACGATTATGCTTCCTTGCTCGAACGCTATCTCAACAAGCGTCCCGTTACTGCCGGATATGCGCGTTGGGAAGTCATCAACGCTTCGGTGACAGGTTATCATTTATACCACTACATGAGGAGCGTAGAGGTTCACGCCCGTGAGCTGGACGTGGATCTTGTCATCGTCGGCTTCTTCATCGGTAACGACTTCGGTGCGCACGATGGCAGCGCGCGTCGCATCATCCGCAACGGCTATCTGGGGCGCTACGAGCGCGGCATCCGCGACACCGAAAGGGCGACCTTCGGAGCGCGTCTGCGCCGATGGCTCGCGCCGGCGAGGGAGTGGCTGGGAACGCGCTCGCACCTGTACGTGCTCGTGGTCAGGGCCGCGTTTCCGGCGCTGGCGAAGGTGGGGCTGGTCGATGACGGCTACGCGGTCAATTTCCGCTATTACGCAAAGAACCCAGACCGCGGGATCGACGAGTTTTTCCGGGCAACCGGGTCATTGCTGAGCGCGACCGATGTCGCGGCAAAAGCGGCGGGGGCGGCGTTGCTATTCGCCGTCATCCCCGATCGTTTCCAGGTGAGTGACGATATGTGGAAGCGCACGGTCGCCAGGGCCGGCGAATCGGCCGGCCAGCTGGCATTCGACGCGCCAAACCGGCGATTGGAGGCCATGCTGGCGGAACGCGGCCTGCAGAGCCTCGATCTCCTGCCCGGATTTCGGTCCCACCAGGACGAGCAGTTGTATTTTCCGCGCGATGGGCACTGGAACGCCGCAGGCCATGAGATTGCGGCGCAACTCATTTACGAACGGCTGGCCGGTTCGATGGGGCCCGGGGGCATGGCTTTGCGTTGTCTCCAGGCGGATGCCTGAGGCGGACGCCGATGCCGGAGAATCAGCAAAAGAGCCCGAACCAGCAGGCCATTCTGGAGTTCTCGCGCTTCGCCCGGCCCTTCGACGCCCAGTATTCGACGGACCCGGTTTTTCAGCAGCGCTTCGCGATCTGGCGGGAAGCAATCCGGCGCTACAGCGCGCCAGGCCAGCGCGCCCTGGACGTCGGCTGCGGATCGGGACAGTTCTTGCAGCTTCTCGCCGAGAGCAACGCCGAAGTAGTGGGTGTGGATGGCAGCGCCGAGATGCTCGGGCTCTGTCGGGAGCAGATGACCGAGTGCGGCCTCGGCAATGTCCGGCTGGTCCAGGCAGACATCGCCGCTCTCGGGGAACTCGGGCTCGAGCCCTTTGATTTCATCATCGCTTCGAGCGTGCTCGAATACGTGGCAGACTTCGAAGAGGTCATGCAAGCGATTGCGGGATTGCTGCGGCCTTCCGGCAGGTTGCTGTTCTCGATCCCGAATCGCCGCAGCCTGCTGCGGCGCGCATATCCATTGTTCTACCGCCTGTTGCGGCGACCGACATATTTCCCGTTGATTCGCAACATGAGCACGCAGGCAGAAATTGGCCCGCAGCTGAGCGCGGCGGGCCTCGCGGTGGTGAGCACGCGACTGTTTGCGCCAACGACGCTCCTGTCGCCCATTCTGCGGCCGTTCGGGCTCGGTGCCTACTGCGAGAATCTGATTCTGGTCGAATGCGTGCCGGCGAAACCGCGTCACGCACCGCCAGAACCGCGGCGCGGGGGAAGCCCCCGATGACAGCGATGGGCGCCGGAAAGCGAAGGCGCTGGCTGCTCGGACTGCTGAGCGCGTTGCTCGGCGTCACGATTGCGCTGGTCGCGGTGGAGATCCTCGTAAGAGTGTTGTTCGATGAGCCCGTCCAGCCGCGCTTCGTACATGACGCCGGTTACGGCGTGAGAGCCAACCAGCCCAATGTGACGACGCGCCACTACGTGCCGGGTGATTACGACGTGCGGATCACGACCAATTCGGCCGGCATGCGCGGGCAGCGCGAGTATTCCATCGCCAGGCCCGACGGCGTGCGCCGGGTCCTGATACTTGGCGATTCGTTCGGATTCGGGTACGGGGTCGAAGATGGCGAGGTGCTGAGCGCACAGCTCGAGGACCTGCTCAATCAGCGCGCCGCCGGCGCGCACCGCTACGAGGTCATCAATCTTTCGGTGTCCGGGTTCGGCCAGGCGGAGGAGCTGGTGACCTACCGCGAACGCGGGCGGGCGTACGGCGCGGACGTCGTGGTGATCTTCTATTTCGAGAATGACATTGGCAACAATGCCGTCTCCGGGCTGTTCGCCGTGGCCCCGGACGGATCGCTCACGCGCGTCGCACCGGAATTCCTGCCGGGAGTGCGCACCCGCGAGATCCTGTACGCGGTTGCGCCGATCCGCTGGTTGTTCGAGCACTCCGAGGCCTGGAACCTGGTGAGGAACCGTCTCTCGGGCCTGGTGCAGAACAGCCTGCTGCGGCAGCAGGGACTGGAGAAATTCAACGATACCAGCCCGAAGGGCCTCGAACTGACCCGGGCGCTGATCGCGGAGCTGGTCGCGGAAACCAGGTCGGACGGTGCCACGCCTGTGATCGTCACCATACCGGACCGCAAGCACATGGCGAGCAGCTTCCCGTTCGACGCGGGCGCATTGGCAGGGATGGGCGGGGTGCTGTTGCTCGACGGCCGCGAGTATCTGACCCGGGAGGACTACTACAAGCGTGATCAGCACTGGCGGCCGAGCGGCCACCGTAAGACCGCCGAGCGTCTCGCTGCGATGATCGCCGGCGGCGATTGACGGCGCTGCGCCGGCCGCAAGGCGTGTTGCCACGCGGTATGGCGATCGTGATCGTCCCGGGTTTTGAGCCACCGCCTGGCGGATCGGAAGGGCATGCCGTGAAGGTGTTCGTGAAGTGGGTGGCGATGATCCTTGGCGTCGCCTCACCGGGAATGGCGCCCGCCGCAGACTGGTTCTGGCGCCCGATGGCCGGCGGCCCGTACGGCGCGCAGGATGGCAGCTCCTACGCCGATGCCTGGCACATGGCCACGAGCATCGCCTGGAACCGCATCCGGCCCGGCGACACCCTTTATGTGTGCGGCCTGCACGACGGCGGGTCCGCCGACAGCGTGCTGCACGTGCAGGCATCGGGCACCCCCGCGAGTCCCATTCTCATCAGCGGCGCCTGCCCGGGCGATCCGGGTTCGATCCTCGGCGGGGCAGGTCCCTGGCGCGACGGTTGGTCGGGGCCGGACCGAAACGGCGTGTATTCGCGCCGGCACAGCGGCTCCTCCGGGCAGATGCTCGATGAAGACGGCTACGTCGCGAGGCAAAAAGGGCCGCCGGATGCCACGTGGCCCTGCCGCAGCTTCTCGCAGGTAGGCCGCACCGTCTATTACAAGCCCTGCGGCGCGCTGCAGACCGTTTACGCGGATGGCCGCTCTCCGGTCGTGCGTGTCAGAGGGCAGGATCACGTTCATGTCGACCAACTGTCGATCCGCAATGCGGGCAACCTGATCGAGGTCAGCAATGCACGGGGCTTCAGGATCACGAAATCACAGCTGCGCTACTCGGCCGGCGCGGCGATCATGGTGGTCGGCCAGACGCAGGAAGGCGTGATTTCCGGAAACCACGTCCAGGATGCGGGCAACGGGATCATCTTCATCACCCCGGGACGTGGCGGGGGTGGCGGCTCGCATGACGACTGGGTCGTCGAAGACAACCACATCCACGATGTGTACGCGAACATCGACGCGCATTGCATCGGCTTGCAGGCCGGCAGCGGCAACGTCATCCGCCGCAACCGCCTGCACGATTGCGAGGGCAGCGCCATCACCTTCTACGATCAGGGGCGGGGCGCGAAGATTTCGAACAACGTGGTCGAGTACAACGTGATTCACGACGTGCACGACACCGGCCGCGGCGGGTCCAACCAGCGCGGCATCGAGATCAACGGGCACAACTGCCCGCGGCACCCGGACGACGCCACGGGTAACGTGATCCGGCACAACGAGATTCGCGCCGTGGACCATGAGGGCATCTTCCTGAAGACGGGACGGCCGACGGCGAGCGGGGTCGTTTCATGGGCGGTCACGGACAACACGATCAGCGACGTCGGGATCGGTCTCTACTGGGTCGACAGCTCCTGGTACGGCGAGGCGAAGCGAAGCGGCGCCGATCCCTGCGCGCGCGCCAACCTCATTCCGGCGCTCAGCCGGCCCGGGTTTCTGTTCGCGCGCAATACCGTGAGTAAAGTCCGGCAGGGCTTCGTGGTTCCGAAGGCGATCAACCTGCGGGCACAGAGCGAGGACCTGTCCGGTGTCCAGCTCTTCGACAACGTCTACGTCGGCGCCGGGCATTTCATCTGGCAGCAGCGGGGCGTGCGTTGCCGTGGCGCGTGGGATGCGACCCGGAGTCGCTGCACGGTAAGGGCACTCGCGGACTTCCAGCTTGCGTCGGGCCGCGAGCAAGGGTCGTTACACACCCCGTCGCCTGAGGTACCCGCGGTTCCTGGCAGCGCAAGTGCCGCCCCCGCGTTCTGATGTCGGCACTGGTTCCGGGAAGCACGAGCCGTGAACGCCATCGCGCACGCGGACATGGCGGACATTCCCGCGCGCGAGTCGCGTTGACTGCGTGGCGGGGGAAACTACTATGATCGACATGACACGGTCAGGAAACGCCGGCGCCTCGCCGGTCGCTGGCGGTACGGCTCCCGCGGACGATGCTGACGCCGAAGCACAGCTGGCCGACTTTCAGAACCGCCTCCACCAGGCGCTCGAGGCGCTGACCAGCGGGGCGATCATACGACCCGCGACTTCATGGCGGGGATGGCGGCGCGCCCACTGCCATCCGGCGTGGATTGGGCAACTCGCGGCGATCGAGGCCCGGTGTGCGGGCCGGCACCGAGCAGCGCGTATGCCGGCCATCGCTCGGCCGACCTTCGCCGATGCCGCGGGCATCATCGCGCGTGGCTACGCCGCGTTTGCGGAGGCGCTGAAATCGCGGCCGGGTATCGGCGTGCCGGCACCGCTCGGCGCCATGGTCGACTGGTACGACTCCGCTGCCCGCAGGGGGGATGCGCTGCGGCCGGTGCGCGAACTGCGTTCGTGGCTGCGGACGAATTGCGCCGATGAGCTTCGCGCCGCATATGTGCATGGCAGCTTTTCGACCGGTGACTTCAATGCCTACAGTGATCTCGATACGCTGGTGGTGCTGCGGGCCGAGGTCGTCACGGATCCCGGCCGGTTGCTCACCTGCGCCCTGCGCCTGATCCACTCCTGCCGCTTCCTGCTCGAGTGTGATCTGCTGCAGCACCACGGGCATTTCGCGCTGACGGAGATCGATTTCGACTGGTATTGCGACGCGCACTTCCCGAGCGTGCTCTTTCCGCGCAGCACGCAGATCCTCGGTGACGACACGCTCGGCATCGGCCGCACCCGCGACAGTTCGAAGGAGGCGTGGCAGCATCTGGAATCCCGGTGCCGGCGGTTCCTGTCCCCGCCCGGGACCGTGCGCCTGCGCGGCGCGTTCGAGCTCAAGCTGTACCTGAGCTATTTCATGATCCTGCCGTCGCTGCTGCTTCAGGCGCGCGGGAAGCCTTGCTATAAGCGCGAGTCCTTCGAGCGGGTGCGTAGCTTCTACGGCGACGATGTCTTTCGCGTCATGGACGAGGTGAGCGACCTGCGGGCGGCGTGGCGGCAGACACGTTCGGCGGTCCTGGCCCGCGTCGCCGCGTTGAGCCCGATCGTGCGCGGAGCTCTCTTCTACCGACAGGGTGCGTGGGGCGTGCCGGCCGGCATTTTCGAGCGGGTGCGCAGCCCGGAGTTCCAGCAGCGACTCGCGGCTTTCGCCGCCAGCACACTGGATATTGCCCACGGCCAGAGACAGGCCGGATGACTCGCGGATGAATGCGCGCACGGCCGCGGGATGGCTGATCAACGACGATGTGCGGGCACTCCCGGCACAGGCGTACGAGCGGGCGATGGACGGGGCGCTGTCCGCCCTGTGCCGACACCCGGGCGTCGTCAGCGTCTATCAGCTCGGCAGCGTGCGGTTTCCGGGCATCTCGGATCTCGACATCATCGTCGTCGTCAACGACGACATCCCCGCCGGGACCGACTTTCGCCGGATCGTGCACGCCGCCGCCGGTCCCGATGGCCCTTACATCTTCAGTCACGCTCCCTATGTAATGCCCGAGGCGGTCTTTCCGCATCTGCCGTCACTGTTCTTCGCGGATAATCTGCAATGGCGCTGCGGCCGGGCTGTTGCCATCGCGGCAGTCCCGCCGGAAGAGGCCGAGTTCTACGCCTATCAGATCGCGGTCGAGGCCGCGGTGGCGCAGTCGTTCGCGTTCCTGCGCGCCCTGCAGAATCGCGCGGCGCCGAATCTGCGCAGCCTGCTCTGCCACCTCAACGCCGTCCGTCACAACTTCTCGACCATGTCGCGCTGGTCTGGTGAGGTCGCCGCCGAGAGGTGGGTCGATTACACCTCGCGAATCGACCGGCTGCGCGGCGGCTGGTTCGGGATCGATCACGAGCTGCGCGCCGGGGAGGCCTGCGAACTCATGGTCGAGGCGCGCGACGTCCTGCTGGAGATCCTGGCGCGACTCGCTGCCATCGGGATCCGGCTGGGTTACGTTCCGGCCAACGGCGGCCAGGCCTGCCTGTCGCTCCTCGACGTGAATGTGCTGCTGCGTTTCGTCGCCGGATCCGCGGCATCCTATGCTCAATTGAGCAACCCGCTCTCGCGCTTGCGCGGGATTCCCGGCATCGGAGCATGGTTGCGGATGCAACCACGCTGGCGGGAGCTGACCAACGACGTGTCGGTCCTCGAGGTGCCCTACGCGCTCTCCCCGATGATCGACGCCTGGAGCGATGCACCCGGCCCGGTCCACGACATCCTGGCAGGGAGGGGCTTCGGTGCCGGGCGATGGGCCGCCGGAGCGCTGGCG
>CAZFWB010000172.1:0-6873 GCA_964522655.1 uncultured Chromatiaceae bacterium
CCTGCAGCACGTTGAAAAGCTGCGGCAGCTCGTCGAGCGAGTACCTGCGCAGGAACCGCCCGACGGGCGTCACGCGCGGGTCCTCCCGGGTCGCCTGCTGCACCTGGCCGCCATCGTCGGAGGTCGTCATGGTGCGGAACTTCCAGACGATGATCTCCTCGCCGTCGAGGCCATAGCGGCGCTGCTTGAAGATTACGCTGCCCGGAGAGGTCAGCTTCACGGCGAGCGCGATCAGCAGCATGAGCGGCGAGGCGAGCAGGATCATCAGCGAGGCGAGCACGATGTCGCTGGCGCGCTTGACCAGGCCGCGCCAGCCGGCAAAGGGCGTGTCACGGAGGGCGACGATGGGAATGCCATTGAGGTCGGTCGTGCGGGACTGAATGAGGTCGAAGACGAACACGTCGGGAACATAGTAGATCGACGCGGTCGTGTCCTGCAGGTCCGTCAGCAGTTTCTCCGTCCGCTCGAGGAGGCTGAAGGGCGTGGCGATGAAGATCGCATCGATGCGATGCTCCTTGACGTAGGGCGCCATGTCGGAGAACCGGCCCAACAGGTCCGAGGCGGGCTCGTAGCCGAGACGTTCCGCGCTGCGATCGTCGAACAGCCCCTTGAACTGCAGCCCGAGTTCCGGGCGCTCGCGCATACTCTGAATCAGCCGCAGGCTGGCGCGGTTCACGCCGCATACCACCGCGCTTCGGGCCTGGCCGGACGCGAGCAGGATCCGGCCCGTCCACTTCCTGAGCAACAGGTTGACGGCCACCATCACCACCGGCGTCAGGATGAACCAGGCGAACAGGGCGAGCCGCGAGTAAAACGCGGAGATCTTGATCGCGTAACCGGCCAGCAGCAGGATCGCTACGACGACGCACCAGGCGATCGCGATCTGGCTGGCGATCGTCCAGCCGCTGCTGAATGTGTTCTGCGGCTCCGCCAGCGACGGCGGCACGATCAGCGCGCAGAGCAGCGCGGCCACCATCGCCAGGATGAAGTACGGTTCGCTGAACGGAATGCCGAGCGCCTGTGTGCTCGCAATCAGCACCGCAACGCAGATCAGCGGCGGAGCCACCGATTGCAGCAGCCCCAGCATCATCGCGTTCTGACCGTTCTTGAAGTGGCTGCCCCACATGGTTCCGAAATTCTACCGCAAGCGCCGGAAAACTCCTGTATTCCTTGGCATTTTTCGCGTCGAAAGGCGGCTTATGTCCGCCCCTCAGCGCCGCACGATAACAGGTCCGTATGTCGCTTTGCTTGCTGCAGCGGCGATTATTCCGGGCACTTGCCCGCTGTTGCGATGCGCCATCCGGGCCGGCCGTGTCGGGCGCGGCGGCCGGATCGCCCGGCCGATTTCGCCCGGGCACCCCGGTGTCAGCGGGACCCGCTGGTTTTTCGTCCTGCCATGTCTTTGAGCAGATACGCCATGAACATGGTGTTGGTGTAGGCATAGCGCCGCCACAGACGGCGCGGCTCGCTGAGGAGCCGGAAGAACCATTCCAGCCCCAGCCGCCGCATCCAGGCCGGCGCGCGCACTACCGAGCCCGCCAGGAAATCAAAGGCCGCACCGACGCCGAGCAGCACCGCGGGCGCCAGCGATTGCCAGTGCGCCCTCATGAACAGCTCCTGCCTGGGCGCGCCGAGTCCCACCCAGATCACGTCGGGACGCGTCGCGCGAATCGTCGCGAAGACCGCTTCCCACTCTTCGGCCGACATGGCACGAAACGGCGGCGAGTACGTGCCGGCGATTTCGGTCCCGGGAAAACGCCGCGAAATGACCCCGACCAGGCGGTCGAGGACTTCGGGTCGCGCCCCCAGGAAATAGTGGCGAAGCGGCGGCTCGCGCAGCGCGAGCACCGCCTCGAGGAAATCCGGTCCGGGTACGGGCTCCAGCGGATGGATGCCCCTGAGCCGGCCGGCGACGTACACCGGGCGGCCGTCGGGCAGACTCATGAATGACTCGTTGACGGCAGCCCTGACTTCGTCGTTCTCCCGCGCGGTGACGGCCACATGCGCGTTGACGAAGCAGACGTAACCGCCCTTGCGGTCACGCAACCCGGCCAGCAGGCCCTCGATCGCCGATTGCCGCGTAGCGATCGTGATTCGATTGCCGATGACGTCGTAGCGTCGGTCCATTGCCGTGGTCACCGGACCGAGGCGATT
The DNA here is from genome assembly GCA_964522655.1 of uncultured Chromatiaceae bacterium. Taxonomy (GTDB): domain Bacteria; phylum Pseudomonadota; class Gammaproteobacteria; order Steroidobacterales; genus QUBU01. Next base: position 2,155 of record CAZFWB010000172.1, read on the forward strand.
CGCCGGTAGTTCTCGTAAACCGGCTCCAGCACGCGTCCCGGCGCATACGGCGCGACTGCTTCGAGGCAGGGTTGGCCGGCCATTCGGTGCCGTTCCCCCAGCGTCGTCGCCAGCGTTGCCGCAAGAGCTTCGGGGACGCGTTCCGGCACGATCGCGCCGCTCCTGCCCGGCAGGACGACGCGGCGCACCTCGCCGACGTCGGTCGTCACGACCGGGACGCCGCTGCCCAGCGCCTCCAGCACGCTCATGGGCATTCCTTCGTAGGCCGATGCCAGCACGAAGAGGTCGGCAGCCTGGAGAATCGCGGCGATCTCGCGCGTGCTCCTCAGGCCGGCGATGAATGCCTTGTCATCGAGGCCCATCTGTCGCAGTCGCTGCTCGAGCTCGCCGCGCAGGACCCCGTCGCCAACGTACAGCAGGCGCGCGGTGGGGTGCTGGCGCACCAGCACCCGGAAGGCGTCCGCCAGCAGGAGCGGATCCTTCTGCGAATCGAGCCGGCCGACCGACACGAGCAGCTCGGTATTCGTCGCGATGCCCAATTCACGCTCGACCTGCAGGCGCGCAGCACTGCGCTCCGCCTCGGTCGGCACCCGGAAATCTTCCGGATCGACCCAGGTTGGCGTGAAGCGAAACCGGTCGCGAATCGCGGGGAAACGCTGCTGATACCAGACGACTGCGTCCTCGCGGACGACGTAGACGCTGGCGAATCCCGGCAGCAGCCAGTCCTCGAGGCGGTAATACAACCACGGCGCGCGGCTCCAGAGGATGTCTGACTTGCGGTTGCGCAGTTCCTTCATGTTCTGGTGAATGAACGCGTTCTTCGCCCGCCGGTCCCGGGCGAACAGCAGCGCCGGCTCGAGCCGGTGGAACTCCAGCACGTCTCCATCCACGGCAGCGCGATGGCTGGCGACCGCTGCGCTGAAACGCACCGACAGCGGCACCCGGCCACGCGCGCCGGCTGAGTGGACGGCAAGCGCCGGGTACAAGGCAAAGCTGCCCCGCCCCACCGGGCATTCGGTCCACCGGCCGACGGGGCGTGCCGCCGGGTCCGTGGTAATGCCGACGACTTTGACCCGTATGTCAGCCGGCGCGTACTTCGCGATGCCGCGGATGAAGGTGTCGATGCCACCGGGCACGACACCTGTCGGATCGGCCGGGTAGACGACGCTGACGGTTGGCACGAATGCTGGCGGTTCGGATTACAGGCGCGGGTCAAGAGGGCGCCGACCCGGTGTGAAGGGCGATGCGGGGCGTTGTGGGGCATGGGGCGCTGCACGCTTACCGATCAAGTGCGACTTCGGCTCCGCCATACGTGGCGTGTCGCTCTTCGCGCTCATTGTCTCGCCGGAGACGCAATTTTCCCGGGCACGATTCAGCGCCATGAACAGAAAGCCGAGCACGGGGGATATTCCCGCGGTGAAACTGTTGGTCAGGCCGTTGAGCAGGACCGTGAAAAACGCCGTCAGATTCACGGCAATGGCGCGCTGGGACTGGGCAGCGTGCGACATGCCGCGGAAGTGAAGTATCAGCACGATCACGTAAAGCAGGTATGCGACTATTCCGCCATATTCCAGCCATTCCACGTGAAAGTTGTGCCACACAACCGCACGCCCGGCCGGTGAAACAAATCCCTGGTGAAAGCCGTTGCCTAGAATCGGCGACTTGGCGAACTCCTCCAGCCCGACCGCGTAGTAACGGGCGCGTCCATACAATGAGTTCAGCCAGAAGCCGACTTCCGTTACACGCTCGGCTGTCTGCTCCTGCTCCTTGTCCAGGCCTTCGACGTAGAACATCTCGTAGGCCTGGACGAACAACAGCGTGCCGACCAAAGACGCAACCAGCATCCCCGTGATGAGCACCGTTGCATGGCCCCGCCGGAAAATCTGAAAAAACAACGGCGTCAGCAGCAGCAGGACTAGGTAGCCACGCGAAAACGTGGCCAGCAGGGCCGCCGCCAGTACAAGCACCGCGACCTTCGCAGACAGCGTCCGCCACCAGCCGGAATAGATGACGATGATCAACGCCGTGGTAAGCAGCGCAGCCGCGCTGATCGGCGGCATATTCAGAATAAACAACCGGTCCGGCTCTCTCACAAACTGCACTAAGCCGTAGACGCCGAATGCAGTAATGCCAACCACGTAGGCCACGAGCACTTTGCGATACTGCTCCGAAGTCCGCACGAGCGTCTTGAGAACGAAGTACGTCACGATCGGGATGAAGACCCCATGAAAGGCGAGATAGCCAGCCTCAACCATGTCACGCGCCCGCAGCGTAGAGAGCAGGAAGGAGACGCCAAGCAGCAGGACGGCAAGATCTTCCGACGTTGGCCGGTAGCGCAACTTGCCCATCGCGATGCCGGCAACCGCAACCAGCAGACCGCCCAGAATGCCCAGCGTGTAGGGATTGAAGGTGACAATACCGATCTCAACCTGAAGAACGCCGAGTGAAAACGGCAGCAGAAACACAATCAGACAAACCATCCCGAATGGATCGCGCATTACGGCCGGCGTGAGAATCAACGCGGCGCTGGCGGCCAGTACAAACCAACCACTGCCCGAGGGCTCGAGACCAATCGCCACAAGCCCGGCACCTGTCAATGCGATCATCGACAGGGCTGACCCGTAGATCAGCAAGGTGTTGGGTCCGCGGCGGATGATCGTTCGATTCATCGGCTCCACCCCCGCGCATATGCGACCACCCGCGGCTCACGCCAAGCGAGCCAAAGCAGCTGTGCAACCAGTCCGATGAACGCCAGCAGCCACGCCCCAATGTGCCCCGCCGCCATCTGCCCGGCCGCGACCAGCAAAACTGACAGTGGCAACAAATTAATTAAGGACTGCAATAACAATCCAATGGCACTGGCCGTGCCCACACCGATCAGCGACAAGAGGTATACGGCGGCAGCACCATGGACCAGCACGGTAGCGATCAGGAGACCCAGTACCGCGCCCTCAACGCCCCCGAGCCATCCACCGAGCAGCATAGCCCCGATACGACCAACGAACTGCGCTGCATCAAAGGCAAGACGTGCAGCCTGCTTCTCGTACATGTCGAAGAAAATGCTCAGCACCCGGTACAGGAACGTCACGAGGAATGACATGGCAAGGATCTGCGCAAAACGGCCAGCGTCGAACCAGCCGTCGCCGAATACCATCTCAAACAATTGTGGCCCGGCTACCGACAGCAAGAGCATGGGCGGGAATATTAGGTAGATAGTGCAGCGTACCAGAAGGCACGTGGATTCCGAAAGGCGGGCTGGTTGATCCGACAGACCTGTCGCGTAGCGGTAGAAAGCCTTGGCGATTGCATCGCCGATCAGCAGCATGGGAAAACCGAGCACCCGGACTCCCAGCGCGTACATGCCGGCAACAGTCGCAGAGAACAGGCCTGCAAAGACAAGGGTGGGCAGCTCGCGCCCGCCATTTGCAAGCAGGAACGCCCAGGTCGAATAGAGAGGAAACTCCCGGTAACGCTTCAGAATCGAGAGTGTTGACACACCGGGGGGGCGGCGGCGCCATGGAAGCCCGACCGCCTTCCCGGCCTGGAGAAAGACGAACAGATGCATCACCCCGCCGACAATTCGCCCGAGCGCCAGCCACGAGGCTAAGGCCTGTTGCGAGAGGCCCATGGTGATGACGAACAACCGGTCGGCCACAGACTCGCCTACGACCCCCCATGCCATCACGCCGAATTTCCGGTGTCGCAACATCCAGAAATCGACGCACTGGACGAGCCCGTGCACCAGGACGCCTGCAACCAGAAACCAGAGCACTGCCCTCGTCGGCTCGTCTACTGACGCTGTGCTTCCAAGGATCAGCGCCAAAATGGGCATCAGCAAAAACGCCCATAAAAAGACCGAGATGACGGACAGCCGAAGCAGTTCATCAGCGGTCTCTTCGTCCTTTGGCAGCAGGATCGCGGAATTCAGCCGCAGCGTCGCGATCGGAAAGAGCACCGCCACCAGCGAGAATACGAACGAGAACGCACCAAACTCGTCCGGAGCGCAAAGGCGCGTGATGACTGGTACAGCGAGAATGCTGATGAGCTGTGCCGTGAAATTACCGCCACCCAGGCTGAGGACGTTTCGGGCGAAGCTGCTCATTGTCGGCGCGGCAATTTCACCCGCAGCGTCCTCTGGTCAGCGCGGGCTGACTGGTCGCTTCTTGCGTACTGCTGCGCATAGCGTCTCGGCAAACTGGTGCCTCACGCGCACCAACAGCCAGGTAAGCGCGTTAAAGAGCCACCATTTCCACCCCGCATAGTATTGGTAACTATCGTCAACATAGGCGATGTCAGAAATTTCCAGGCCGTAGCGGTCAACCAGCTGTGCCAGCACCTGCTGCGTAAACCAGCACGTGTGCTCGGGATTTGCACCCGCCTCTCCGCGAACCAGCACGCTGAAAAACCGCAGCGGATTGACTGGATTCGGCGTGGTGATCAAGGCGATGCCGTCGTCCGCGAGGTGGGCGCGTACCCGGTCGAGAAACATTCCGAAATTATTGAGGTGCTCGATGAGGTCACCTGCTACGATCACCTCGAAACGCTCGCCGATGTCCATTGTCTCGACGTTGGCGCAGACAACATTGAATCCTCGTTCCCGAAGCCTCGCAATCGGTTCTTCCAGGTAGTCGACACCGAGCACAGACCTCGCCTCGCCGCGAATCACCCCATGCAGCCAACCCGGTTTGTCACACTCCTCGATCGAATGCCGGACGCAGC
>CAZFWB010000173.1:0-1577 GCA_964522655.1 uncultured Chromatiaceae bacterium
CGCTCATCACGCAATGCGACCTGCTGCGCGAGGACGGCATCGATGCGATGGTCCGCGAAGTGCTCGATCGCGCCGGGCGCCTTGACATACTCGTCAACAATGCCTCGAGCTTCTATCCGACGCCGCTCGGCAGTATCACCAATGCGCATTGGGAGGAGCTTATCGGCACGAACCTGCGAGCGCCCCTCTTCCTGTCGCAGGCAGCGGTGCCGCACCTGCGCGCCGCGCAGGGCTCGATCGTCAACCTGATCGATATCCACGCGATACGCCCGCTTCGCGATCACCCGGTTTACGGCGCGGCAAAAGCGGGGCTGGCCATGCTGACCCGCTCGCTGGCGCGCGACCTCGCGCCGGAGGTACGGGTCAACGGGGTGGCGCCCGGAGCGGTGCTGTGGCCGGATGACGGTATAGCGGATCGCACCCGCGAAAGCATCATCCGCCAGATCCCGATGCGGCGCGCGGGCACGCCGGAGGACATTGCCGGGTGTGTGCTGTACCTGGTGCGGGATGCTGCCTATGTGACCGGGCAGATCATCGTGGTAGACGGTGGGCGCAGTATCGGCTGGTGAGCCGGCGAACATTCTAGGCGGGCCCGGCCTCGGGGTCGGCGCTCAACATTGACAAAGCGAGCCGTTCGAGCGGGTGACGCGTCTTGTCGAATCGCTCCCAGAGTTCGCCCATGGTTTCCCCGCTCACGGGATGACGCGTCGCCGGAGCCACTTCGGCAAGAGGCCCCAGCACGAAGCTGTAGCGGGTGATGTCCGCCCGCGGCAGACGCAGTTCCTCGTTGACCTCGTCGCCGTAAAGCAGCAGGTCGAGATCGAGCGGGCGTGAACCAAAGGCGTTCTGTGCGCGCACCCGGCCCGCCTTTTCGTGGAGCCGCTCGAGTTCCGCGACGATCGCTTCGGGACGCTCGTCGGTCGTGAAACCAATCACCATGTTCAGAAAATCGTCGCCCTCGAACCCTTCGGCCTTGTTGCGATACACGGACGACAGGAGCAGTGGCGCGAAGCGCCCCTGGAGCTCGCGCACAGCCATGCGCAGGTTGCGGACCGGTTCGATATTGCTGCCCGCACTGACGAAGACCTGCACGGGCGCGGCCGTGACGGATTTTCGACTCCCGGCGTCCGGGCCGCGGCCGGTCAACGGCCGGTCTTCCTGCGCCCGGGCACAGCCTGAGGGTCACCCCGCTCGATGCATATGCCCACGTCCCGTGAGCCGCGGATAGCAAACGGCTTGCGCACGACGACCTTTACCCACGGCACGGCGAACTCCGTCATGACAGCCTCGGCGATGCGCTCAGCCAGTGTCTCCACCAACTGGAAGCTCGAGCCCTGCACCAGTTCGACCACGCGTCGGGAAACCGCCTTGTAATCAAGCGTAGCGTCGATATGGTCCCGCTCCGCGGCGGCGCGAATGTCGGCGGCCATCTCGAGGTCGATGCCGATATCCTGGGGCATGCGCCGTTCCCAGTCCCAGATGCCGACAATGGCCCTGACGCGCAGGTCCTTCAGAAAAATCGTGTCCATCGGTGTCGAGCAGCCCGCTCAGGGTGGTGTCAGTTCTTCGAGTTCCCA
>CAZFWB010000173.1:1587-6819 GCA_964522655.1 uncultured Chromatiaceae bacterium
CAGCGTGCCCTCGCCTGAACGAGGGCCGCTCCAGTGCTGCCGCCGCGCAGCCGCAGCGCCCCGGTAAGCGCCACCATGGCCGCATTGTCGGTGCAGAATTCGCTTCGCGGATAATAGACGCTGCAGCCTGCCGATGTCAGTTCGTGCTGCAGCCTTTCGCGCAGGCGCGCGTTGGCGCCGACACCGCCGGCCACCACCAGCCGTTCGTGCCCGGTTGCCTCCATCGCGCGGATGCACTTGGCGACCAGCGTGTCTACGACCGCTTCCTCGAAGGATCTCGCGAGATCGCGGCGGTCTGATTCGTTGAGGCCCCCGGTGGCACCGCGCAGCTCCCTTGCCTTCAGTGACACGGCCGTCTTGAGGCCACTGAAACTGAAGTCGAGGTCCGGGCGATTGAGCATGGGTCGCGGGAATGCGAAGCGGTCCCGCCCGCCCTCGGCGGCAAGACGCGCCAGGGCGGGCCCGCCCGGATAGGGCAAACCGAGCAGCTTGGCGGTCTTGTCGAAAGCCTCGCCGGCGGCGTCGTCGAGAGTCTGGCCCAGAATGCGGTAGCGGCCGAGAGCGGTCACCTCCACCAGCATGCTGTGCCCTCCGGACACCAGCAGCGCGACGAAGGGGAATCGCGGCGGCCGAGGTTCGAGCAATGGCGCGAGCAGGTGGGCCTCCATGTGGTGCACTGCGATGACCGGCCGGCGCCAGACGGATGCCAGCCCGGCGGCCAACGTGGCCCCGACCAGCAGGGCACCGATGAGTCCCGGCCCCGCGGTATAGGCAACCGCTTGCAGGCCGTCGCCCCGCAGGCCGGCGCGCCCCAAGGCCTCGTCGATCATCGGCAGCAGGCGTCGGATGTGGTCCCGCGAGGCGAGTTCGGGCACTACGCCGCCAAAAGGCGCATGAATGGCGACCTGGCTGTGAATCAGGTGCGAGAGCAGGCCCCTGTCGCCGTCATAGACGGCAACGGCGGTCTCGTCACAGCTGGTCTCGATTCCCAGTACGGCCATGTTCAGGGGACAGCCCGGACTCCTTTGCAATCGACGCCGGAATGGCTATATTGTGCGGTTTTCACCGGCCGCGAGCCGGTTTTTTTCGCCCGAGGGTCACTAACTTGCCAAGCGTACGCGTTCGCGAAAATGAGCACTTCGATGCCGCCCTGCGTCGCTTCAAGCGCGCGTGCGAGAAGGCGGGAATCCTGACCGAACTCCGGCGACGGGAGTTCTACGAAAAACCCACTCAGGAACGCAAGCGTAAGCGTGCCGCAGCAGTCAAGCGCCAGCTCAAGCGCACCTCCCGCGAGACCAGTCGCCGACGCCGCCTGTACTGATAGCCGGACCCGGCACGCATGTCGCTCAAGGCTCAGGTCGGCGAGGACATGAAAGCCGCCCTGCGCGGCGGCGAGAAACTGCGCCTGGCGAGCATTCGGATGTTGCTCGCCGCGATCAAGCAGCGTGAGGTGGACGACCGCCGGGAGCTTTCGGACACCGAAGTCCTGCAGATCGTCGAGAAGCTGATCAAGCAGCGCCGCGAGGCGGCTGCTCAGTTCAAGTCGGCCGGGCGCGGCGATCTCGAGACCCGGGAACTCGAAGAAGCCAGGATACTGTCTGTTTACCTGCCCGCGCAGCTCACCGAACCGGAAATCCAGGCCCTGCTCGACGCGGCGATCGCCGAGACCGGGGCCGCCAGCATGAAGGACATGGGCAAGGTCATGAACAACCTGCGACCGAAATTGCAGGGACGGGCGGATCTTGGCCACGTGAGTAACCTGCTGAAGGCGAAGCTGGCAGGCTGAGCCGCGCAACCCGGCGCGCGGGCCTTCGATCCGGCGCCATCGGGCAGTGTGCCACGGGCGCGTGGACGCACGGTTGCCGCAACCCGTATCCTGAAACCAGTGACCGCCCCCGCAGCGTTCGCAATGACAGCGCGCATTCCACAGGATTTCATCGACGAACTGATGCAACGCGCCGACATCGTAGAGATCGTCGGTTCGCGCGTACCGTTGAAGAAGGCCGGGCGCGAATACAAGGCCTGCTGCCCCTTCCACGGCGAGAAGACGCCTTCCTTTACCGTCAGCCCGGCCAAGGGCTTCTATCACTGCTTCGGGTGCGGCGCCCATGGCACCGCGCTCGGTTTTCTAATGGAATACGACCGCCTCGATTTCGTCTCCGCAGTGGAGGAGCTGGCCGCCCGCTGCGGATTACAGGTCCCGCGTGAGGCCACCACCCAGGCCCATGCCCCGCTGGCACCTGTCTATGAAGTCCTCGCGGCCGCGGCGACGTTTTTCGAGCGCTCGCTGCGCGATCATCCGGCGGCGATCGGGTACCTGCGATCGCGCGGCCTCGATGGCGAGACCGTCAAAGCCTACCGGATCGGTTTCGCGCCCCCGGCCTGGGATGCCCTGTTGCGAGAACTCGGGGATTCCGCGCAGCGCCGGGAGCGGCTGCTGGCCGCCGGACTGGTCGTAGAGCGTGAGGGCGGGGGCTACTACGACCGCTTCCGGGAACGGATCATGTTTCCGATTCGCGACAGCCGCGGGCGGGTCACTGGCTTCGGCGGGCGCGTCACCGGCAGCGGCGAACCGAAGTACCTGAACTCGCCCGAGACGGCCGTTTTTCACAAGGGACGGGAGCTTTACGGGTTATATGAAGCCCGGCAGGCAGAGCGCAAGCTCTCCCGGTTACTGGTCGTCGAGGGCTACCTTGACGTCGTGTCACTGGCGCGCCATGGCCTTCACGATGCCGTGGCTACGCTTGGCACCGCGACGACCGGCGAACAGATCCGGCGCCTGTTCCGCGTCGTGCCCACGCTGGTTTTCTGTTTCGACGGCGATCCGGCCGGACGGACGGCCGCCTGGCGTGCGCTGCAGGCGTCATTGCCCGAGGTGCGCGACGGGCGCCAGATCGCGTTCCTGTTCCTGCCGGAGGGAGAGGATCCTGACTCCCTCGTGCGAAAGGAAGGCGCGGAGACCTTCTGCCGGCGAATCGCGGCCGCGCAGCCGCTGTCCGACTACCTGCTCGAGGAACTGCGCCGCCAGAGCGGCGCGGACTCCCTCGATGGCCGTGCGCGCCTCGCGGAACTTGCGCGCCCGTTGCTGCATCAGATTCCAGCCGGCGTGTACCGCGAACTGCTGACGGACCGGTTAGCCCAGGAAGTTGGCATCAAGAGGGACCGCCTCGCGGACGCTCTCGGCGATGCGCCTCGATCGAGTGCGCCCGCCGACCAGCGCCCGCCAGCGGCTCGCCGCCGCCGCAACCCGCAGGCGCGGCCTTCGCTCGTGCGCCAGGCTATTACGCTGCTGGTTAATTTCCCCGGCATAGGAGCCCAGGCCGAGATCCCGGCGGGACTGGCGCAGGTGCGGCAGAAGGGTACCCAGCTGCTGGTCGAATTGCTGGATCTCTGCAGGCTCCATCCCGGTCTCAGTCCCGGTGCCGTGGTAGAGCGGTTTCGGGATCGTCCGGAGGGCAGACATCTGGCCGAGCTGCTGGTGACACCGGTGCTCGTGAGCGAGACGGCCGCCGTACGCGAACTGAGCGACAGCCTGCGGCGCATTATGGCGTTCGACCGCGAGGAACGTCTCGCAGAACTCGTGTCTAAGGCGGAGTCGGGTGCGCTCACGGCCGAGGAGCGCGCGGCGTTTCGCCAGCTGCAGCGCGAGATGGCGGGCGGGCATTAGGTAAAGAATCCGGCCGGCCGGCCGATATTTATCGCCGCCAGCCGACGCGCCGCCTTCCGCTCCGATGACGATCGCGATCGATCATTGGAATCAACAGGTTAAGCGACGTACGCCGTGATACGGCGGGGGTGCCGGCGAGCCAGGAGGCCCGCCCGGCGCTGTGGATGGTCGCCAGGCGCCCCAATATAATGCGCCGTTTACGCGCAGGAACCGAGGTACGACGGTGGACGACATTGCCGAGAACGCCAGTACTGCCGAACAGCAGTCACAGCTGAAGCTGCTGATCGCCCGGGGCAAAGAGCAGGGCTACCTCACCTATGCCGAGGTCAATGATCATCTGCCCAACGACATCGTGGATCCGGAGCAGATCGAAGACATCGTCAACATGATCAACGACATGGGGATAACGGTCTACGAAAAGGTCCCCGACACCGACTCACTGCTGCTCTCGGACGTATCCCTGACGAATGACGAGGAAGCAGCCGAGGAAGCGGCTGCCGCGCTGGCCACCGTCGACAGCGAATTCGGGCGAACCACCGACCCGGTGCGCATGTACATGCGCGAAATGGGGACTGTGGAATTGCTCACCCGGGAAGGAGAAATCCGCATCGCCAAGCGCATCGAGGAAGGGCTCGACCAGGTCAAGCGCTCGATCGCCTTTTTTCCTCCGTCGACTGACGTGATCAGCAAGGCATACGAGCCCGTCAAGACGGGTGAAGCGCGCCTGCAGGATGTGCTGACGGGTTTCGTCGACCCGAATCAGCCTGAAGAGGTGCTTCCGGCCAGCGCCCGTGAGGAAGAGGAGTCGGACGAGGACGGCGATTCGCAGAGCGAAGAGGAACTCGGACCGGATCCCGTCGAAGCCGAAAAGCGCCTGAAGTCCATTTTCCGTCACCAGAAAAAGGTCCTCAAGGCAATAGCCACCAATGGTGCTTCCCACAAGACGACCATGAGGGCGCGCGACAAGCTCTGTTCTGAAATTATGGAACTGAAGCTGTCGCCGAAACTCTTCGACATGCTTTGCGGGCATCTGCGCGAAACCGTCGAGGCGATCCGCGCCCAGGAGCGTCGCATCATGCAATTGGCAGTCCGCGAGGCTGGCATGCCGCGCAAGGACTTTCTCGGCACCTTTCCGGCGCATGAGACTAATGTCAGCTGGGTGGACAAGCACATCCGCGCCAAGCGCAAGCATTCCTCGGCCCTCGCGAAACTCAAGGACGAAATCGTCCGCTCCCAGCGCAAGCTGCAGGCCATAGAGAAGGAAACCAGCCTGACGATTTCGGAGATCAAGGAGATCAACCGCCAGATGTCGATTGGCGAAGCGAAGGCCCGCCGCGCCAAGAAGGAAATGGTGGAGGCCAACCTCCGCCTCGTGATCTCGATCGCCAAGAAATACACCAACCGCGGATTGCAGTTCCTCGATCTCATTCAGGAAGGCAACATCGGCCTGATGAAGGCAGTTGACAAGTTCGAATACCGCCGCGGCTACAAGTTCTCCACGTACGCCACCTGGTGGATCCGCCAGGCGATCACCCGCTCGATCGCCGACCAGGCGCGCACCATCC
>CAZFWB010000174.1:0-6808 GCA_964522655.1 uncultured Chromatiaceae bacterium
TTTTGCGAGTACAGGCTGCCCGGAGCGCGCCTTTTTAATGACTGCCCGCATGCACCGCAATAAGTGGGAATACCTACCGCGTGGCCGTTGAGCGCGCCGCGGCTCCCGCCGTGCACGTCTTCTTCCCGGCTGCGTGGCTGGCGCTTGGCCGGAAGCTGGTGCTGCTGCCGGCAGCGGGACGCTCACTTCGGGCGTCCATGCCCTGCGTTCGCTCGGGTTCCGCGGCGCTTCGCTCCTGCTTCGCTTGCTTCACACGCCCGCCGCCAGCAGCAGCACCAGCGTCTCGGCTCACGGGAACCCGTATCGGCTCCGCAGGTTGTAGCGCCGCGTTTCAAGCCATGCCTGGCTGCCCGGTGAGGGCGCGTGTGAAGCCGGCTGCCAGGATGGCAGCAGCCGGCGTAACCCGCAGCGAGCCGGACAGGACGTCCGGCGAGCGGCACTCACCGGGCAGCCAGGCACGGCTCCTATAAGCCGCAACCGGCAAGCGCCAGCCACGCAGCCGGGGAAAAGAGATAGAGGGGAGCAGCCGGTCCGCTACAATCTCCACCCCATGCGCCGCATGCTCGTCTTCCAGCACGTCGCCCACGAAATCCTCGGCACGCTCGACCCGGTGTTGCGCGACGCGGGTTTCCGCATCCGTTACCTGAATTTCGGCCGCCAGGGCGATGCCCGGCCCAGGGTCGAGCGCTACCACGGACTCGTGGTGCTCGGCGGCCCCATGAACTGCGATGAGATCGACCGTTACCCGCACCTCGGCGTCGAAACCGACGCGATCCGCGAAGCCATCGAGCGAGGTATGCCGGTGCTCGGCATCTGTCTCGGCGCGCAACTGATCGCCCGCGCCCTCGGGGCAAGGGTAGGCCGCAACCACGCCAAGGAAATCGGCTGGTACGACGTAACGCCCACCGCCGACGGCGCCGCCGATCCGCTGTTCGGCGAGTTCTCCGGCACCGAGAAGATCTTCCAGTGGCATGGCGACACCTTCGAGATACCCGACGGCGCGGTGCACCTAGCCCGCTCCGCGACCTGCGCCAATCAGGCGTTCCGCTACGGCGACAACGTCTATGCGCTGCAGTTCCACCTCGAGGTCGACGAACCGCTGATCACGCGCTGGCTGCACACGCCCGTGATGGCCCGCGAGATCGAGTGCCTCGGTGCCGAGTACGACCCGCAACGGATACTGGCCGACACGCAGCAACACATCGCCCGCTCCCTCGCCCTCGGCAGCAGGTTCTTTGCGCGTTATATCCAGGCGTTCCATACCCGCCGGCGGCGGGTGCCGCTCTCCTCGCGCCATCCCGCCCTGCCCGAGCATGACTGAGGGCTCGCGAGGCCTTGAATCCGGGCGATGCGGACCGATTAAAACAAGGTAGTTTCGGTTCCAAACCATTGCCCGGCCGCCGCGGCCGAGGCTACCATTCCTTTCTTAGCCAATGGCAGAGACCGTGCCGTGAACGCCACTACTGCTGAACTGATGCGCGACAACTTGCCGCAGGGCCACGTCGGCCTTTCCGTCGAGGGCATGACCTGCGGCGCCTGTGCGACGCGGCTCGAGGGGGCGCTGTCCCAGGCGCCCGGCGTCCTGCGGGCCTCCGTGAACTTCGCACTAGAGCGGGCAGACGTCGATTTCGATCCGGGGCAGACCAGCGCCGCCGGTGTCGCCGAGGCGGTCACCCGCGCCGGCTTCAAGGTACCGCAGCAAAGCTACTCGTTTCCGGTCGTCGGCATGACCTGCAGCGCCTGCGCAACGCGGGTGGAGAAGGCGCTGCGCGCCGTGCCGGGCGTAGCCGAGGCCAACGTCAACCTCGCCCTGGAGCGCGCCGACGTGCGTGCAGTGACCGGCATCGTCTCGATCAGCGATCTCGCCGAGGCGGTCGCGCGGGCGGGCTACGAGGCGCGTGTGCGCTCGGCCGCGGAGGAACGGGCACAGGCCGACGAGGAGCACCAGCGCGAGGAACAGGAGGCGCTGCGCCGCGAACTCTTCATGCTGATTGCGGCCATCTCGCTCACCACCCCGCTGATCGTGCAGATGGCGGCCATGACCTTCGGTCTGCCGTTCCACCTCATGCCGTCCACGGAGCTGCTGCTCGCCACGCCGGTGCAGTTCGTCTGCGGCGCCCGTTTCTACCGCGGGGCCTGGAAGGCTCTGCGCGCGGGCTCCGGCAACATGGACGTGCTCGTCGCGCTCGGCACCACCGCCGCCTATCTCTACAGTTATTACCTGCTCGCCACGCTCGGCCATGATGCCATGGGCAAGCTGTACTTCGAGGCCTCCGCGGTGGTGATCACGCTGGTCATGCTCGGCAAGTTCCTCGAGGCCCGCGCCAAGCGCGGCACCACGGCGGCAATCCGCCAGCTCATGGACCTGCGCCCACAGACCGCCCGCGTGCGCCGCGCCGATGGCACCGAAAGCGAGATCGCCGTGAGCGAGGTCGCACGTGGCGATCTCGTGATCGTGCGGCCCGGCGAGCGCATCCCGGTGGACGGCAAGGTAGTCGGCGGCCAGAGCGAAATAGACGAGGCGCTGATCACCGGCGAGAGCCTGCCCGTCGCCAAGGCCCCCGGGGCGATGGTCACCGGCGGCGCGATCAACGGCACCGGCCTGCTCGAGGTGCAGGCGACCGCGGTCGGCGAGGACTCGACGCTCGCAAAGATCATCCGCATGGTGGAGAACGCCCAGGCCGGCAAGGCGCCGGTGCAGCGACTGGTGGACCGCATCAGCGCCGTGTTCGTGCCGATCGTCATCGTGATCGCGCTGATCACTTTCGGTGGCTGGATGGTCTACGACAGCAATTTCGAGCACGCGCTGATCGCCGCGGTCTCGGTGCTGGTGATCGCCTGCCCCTGTGCGCTCGGGCTCGCCACCCCGACTGCGATCATGGCCGGCACCGGCGCGGCCGCCCGCTCCGGCATCCTCATCAAGGACGTCGCGTCACTGGAACGGGCCCACCGCGTCGACACGGTGATCTTCGACAAGACCGGCACGCTGACCGCCGGACGCCCCACTATCGTCGCGCTCCATACGTTGCGCGGCAGTGAGCAGGACCTGCTGCGGCTCGCCGCATCCGTGCAGCAGGCGAGCGAGCACCCGCTGGCGCGGGCGATTCTCGAGCGCGCCGACGCGCAGGGCGTGCGCCGCGACCCGGTCACGGGTTTTCGCAGCGTCACGGGCTACGGCGTGACCGGCCGGGTGGGCGATCGCGAGATCGTCATCGGCAACGCGCGTTTCCTCGAGACACGCCGGATCGACACCAGTGGCGAAGCCGGGCGCGCGCAGCGGTGGCAGGAAGAGGCCCGTACGGTCGTCTGGGTCGCCGACCAGGACGGGGTGATCGGCATCATGGCAATCGCCGACCCACTGCGCGACGACGCGGTGGAGGCGGTACGCAGCCTGCAGGGCATGGGCATACGCAGCCTGCTCGTATCCGGCGACATGCCCCGGGTGGCCGAGGTCATCGGCCGGCAGGTCGGGGTCGACGAGGCCCGCGGCGCCGTGAAACCCGACGGCAAGGCCGCCGTCGTCGAGCAGCTCGCCGGAACGGGCCGGATCGTCGGCATGGTCGGCGACGGGATCAACGATGCGCCGGCGCTCGCGGCCGCCGACGTCGGCATCGCCATGGGCACCGGCACGGACATCGCCATGGAGACGGCCGGAATCACGCTCATGCGCCCGGACCCGCGCCTGGTCGGTTCGGCGATCGCGGCCAGCCGGGCCACCTTCCGGAAAATCCGCCAGAACCTGTTCTGGGCCTTCATTTACAATGTGATCGGCATTCCGCTCGCCGCGTTCGGGATGCTCAGCCCGGCCATTGCCGGGGCGGCCATGGCGATGAGCAGTGTCAGCGTAGTGAGCAACTCGCTGTTGCTGCGCCGCTGGAAGCCGGCTTTCGCAACCCGCGGCGCAGGGCGAAAAAGGGGACAGTGACTTAATTCCCGCCCACTGATGCGGATATGGGTTCCGGACCAGATCGGGAATAAAGTCACTGTCCCCCTATTAATTTCAGGAGAAAGAAAACATGGAGAAGATCGACATCAAGGTCTCTGGCATGACCTGCGGCGGCTGCGAGCGCAGCGTGCAGAATGCGCTGACCAGCCGCAAGGGCGTCAGCGCCGCCAAGGCCGATCGCAACGCCGGCATCGTCTCGGTGGAATTCGACCCCGCCGTGATCCAGCGTCCCGCGCTCGAAAAAGCGATCGCCGAGGCAGGCTTCAAAGTCGCTGCCTGAAATCAAGGCGCCAGACTGCGGCTTGCCCACGGGAGAGGCCGCGGTCTGGCTCCTCCGCCCTTTACTCGGTCGTGAGCGACGCCCGCCCCCCGGTGACGGCGGCAAGGTCCACCCGCCTCAGGTAGTCCATCGCCGCCTCGTCCCGCTTCACGAACGCGTCCATGAATGCGGTGGAGAGCGTCGTGAAGATCCGCAACGCCTCCGGATCCGGCTTCACGTCCTTCGGCGCGCGGTGCACCAGCCCGCCATAGTAGTGATCCCCGCCCTCGACCAGCACCCGGAAGTGAATACCCTCCGGCGCACCCGCCCCGGTAAGCCGCTCCATCGTGTATTCCGTCGGCCGGCGGCCCTTGCCCGAGGTGCCGAAATCCCGCGTGCCGGTAGTCATGAAGGTGGGCACCGTGGCACCGCGCCACAGATCTTCCGGCATCAGCGCCATCTTGCCCGGATCACTCGACATCACGACGTAGCCGATGCGCGGATCCGGGAAGGCCAGCACCGTGCCCGTGAGCGGATTGCGCGTCTGCAGGCCGGCCTCGAGCATCGCGGTATAGGTCCCCATGGAGTGGCCCGCCGCCACGTACGGCGGCGGGGCGATGCGCCCGGCGAGTGCCGGCACCGCCTGTTCGATCTGTGGCAGCGAGTCCATGACCTTCGAAAGATCGGCGGCGCGACTGCCGGCAAGCGACTCGACATCCTCATTGCGCTTCGGCTGCCAGCGCGCGTTCGCGTCGAGGTGGTTGGGCGCAATGATCACGTAACCCTGTGACGCCCAGTGCTCAACGATTGGCATGTACATCGTGTTCGACGAGAACATGCCGTGGGAGAACACTACGAGCGGCCAGGGCCCCTCGCCGTCCGGGTAGATCACGCGCAGCGGGATTGCCCGGCCGTCGGCGGACGACACCAGGGTCGGAGAATCGGCCACGCGCACCTCGAGCGCGGAACGCGTCGTCTCGTAGAGACGGGAAAGGTCGACACCGGGTGTGCGAGCGGTCGCCGCACAGCCCGCCAGCAGCACCCCGACGAGTAGGCGCGCGAGCACGTTCACTGCAGGTCGCCCCATAAAGCCGAAGGTCCTACATCCCGGCCCCGGGCGCAACCGCCGCCGTTCCTAAGCGGGAACCGCCGTCAGATGGCCCCCTCGTCTCAGTGCAGAGCGGCAGCCGCCGGCGCACGGCTGTCGGCCGCCGGCCCGGGTGCCTTGACCCGGCACCACACCGCCAGCGCCACGAGCACCAACGTGAGGAGTCCGATCATCTGGAATGGCGCCGCCGGCCCGATGGCGTCGAACAGACGCCCCCCTATGCCGGTCGAGAACAGGATGCCCACCGCGCCGAACATGTTGAACATGCCGATCACGGAGCCGCGCGACACGGTCGGAGCCTCGCGCGCGATCAGCGTCTGCGCGCCGGCGAATGCGCTGATCTGCCCCATGCCGAGCAACACCAGCAGCGGCACGGATGAGCGCGCCAGGATGTCGTCCACGAACGTGGTGCTGAGATAGCCGGCCGAGGCGATCGCCATGCAGACGATGACGCCGGTCACGCGATTGATGCGGTCGAGGATGAACCCGATCACCGGCAACCAGAGCAGCGCCGCAACGCTTGCGGTGGCAAAAACGCGCCGGCCCGCAGACATGGCCTCGGCAGCCTCCATACCCTGGGCGGTAGCCACCGTCGTGCCCCACAGCACGCTGTAGGTACCGAGCAGCACCAGGTCGCTGCGGGCAATGAACCCGCAGGCATAGGCGAGCGCGATGCGCGGATTACGCGCCTCGCGAAAACCACTCGCCACCAGTTCCTTCACCGGTAGGCGCTCGGCGTGGTGCACCACGGTGCCTTTCTTCAGGCCGAGCGCGAGCAGTATCGCGACGGCCAGGCAGATTCCGGCGACGACGAAATGCGCGTCGTGCCCGGCCGCCTCCTGGCTGGCGCCGCGGTCGGTGAAGAACTGCGGTAGCCGGCCGAGACCGACCGCAACGGTGATCACGCCCAGCGCGTTCAGCACGCCGGCGGCAGCAACGCCCAGGCCGCGGGAGCGGTCCTCCGTGTAATCGGCGATGACCGTGCCCAGCATGCCCGTCGCCGCAGCGATGCCGACCGTGTACAGGAAGCGGTAGAAAAACAGCTCGGGCAACGAGTTCGCGAAACTGTAGAGACTGTAGCCGATCGACATCATCAGCATGCCGGCGACCCAGACCCCGCGACGGCCGATCCGGTCGGCGAGCACGCCCACCGGCGCGAACAGCAGCAGCGCGACCACCTCCTGGAACAGGTGCAGGTCACCGCTGACGGTACCCTGCCTGGCCTGGGGGATGTCCAGGTAGACGGTGAGGACGTACGGCGTGCTGAGCGCGATGAAGGTGAGCAGCCCGATCGTGGTGTACGCGCCCATGAACAACGTGAGCATGTTGATCCGGGTGACGTCCGGCTGCAGCCAGAACGGTCCGAAACGGTTGGGCTTGTCTGACACCTGTCGGTCTTCCTCGTATCCGGCGTCACGCAAAAATGTGTATCGCCTTGTTGCGGGTGTAGCTCAGCAGCTCAGCGAGACATTCCTCCAGCCCCAGGCCGCTGTTC
>CAZFWB010000175.1:0-6808 GCA_964522655.1 uncultured Chromatiaceae bacterium
AGCCGTAATGCCCAGCGAGCGACAGCATGAGCCGGCGGTAATCGGTATTGCGCCCGTCCCAGCCGCGAATCGCCCCGCCGGCGACCGAGAGCTCCGGGTGACGGACCACACGCTCGGGATCGAAGAACTGCCGCACGCCGAGCCCGTCGCAACCGGCGCAGGCGCCGGCCGGATTGTTGAACGAGAACAGCCGCGGCTCGAGTTCCGCGATGCTGTAATTGCAGACCGGGCAGGAGAAGCGGTCCGAGTAGAGCGTTTGGGGGGCGCCGGGGTCGTCCATGGAGGCCGTCTTCACCACGCCGCCGGAGAGCTTCAGGGCGGTTTCGAACGACTCGGTCAGCCGCAGGCCGATGTCGGGCCGGACCCGGAAGCGATCCACTACCACCTCGATGGTGTGTTTGCGGCGTGCATCGAGCGCCGGCAAGGCGTCGAGTTCGTGTACCCGGCCGTCGATGCGGGCCCGTACGAAACCGCGGGTGCGCAACTCGGCCAACAGCGGCTCGTGTCCGCCCTTTCGCCCCTCCGCCACTGGGGCGAGCAGCATCAGCCGTGTGCCCGGCGGCAATGCGAGAACCTGGTCCACCATCTGGTTTACGGTCTGGGCTGACAGGTCGATGCCGTGTTCCGGGCAGCGCGGCGTGCCGGCGCGGGCATAGAGCAGCCGCAGGTAGTCGTAGATCTCCGTCACCGTTCCGACCGTGGAACGCGGGTTGTGAGACGTGGATTTCTGCTCGATGGAAATCGCAGGTGAAAGACCCTCGATGTGGTCGACGTCGGGCTTCGCCATGATCGACAGGAACTGCCGGGCGTAGGCCGAAAGCGACTCCACGTAACGGCGCTGGCCTTCGGCGTAGATCGTGTCGAAGGCGAGTGAGGACTTGCCCGACCCGGACAGGCCCGTGATCACCACCAGGCGTTCGCGCGGCAGATCGAGGTCGATGTCACGCAGGTTGTGGGTGCGCGCACCGCGGATGCTGATGGTCTGCTGGCTCATGGGCGAGGGCGGATGTGAATCGCCGACTATAGCGGGCCGGCGAGGCCCGTCCATAACCGGGGCAAGGCCAAATCCGGGCGAGGGGATCGGATTCGGCGGGTGTCTTTTGCCGGGTCGGGCCCTAGAATAGACAACCCGCGCCACCTCAGGGACGCGGGTGTTCATTAATAAAATCTTTTATATCAATAGGTTAAAGAGGGCTCTCCCATGGCGAGAGGCGTCAACAAGGTCATTCTGATCGGCAATCTCGGGCAGGACCCGGATACCAAGTACATGCCGAGCGGCTCGGCGGTCACAAACCTGCGGATCGCGACGTCGGAGACGTTCAAGGACCGCGAAACCGGCCAGCAGCAGGAACGAACCGAGTGGCACAGCGTAGCGATGTTCGGTCGCCTGGCCGAGATCGCAGGGGAGTATCTGCGCAAGGGCTCGCAGGTTTACATAGAGGGGCGCCTGCGCACCCGCAAGTGGCAGGACAAGCAGGGTCAGGACCGCTACTCGACCGAGATCATCGCCGATCAGATGCAGATGCTGGGCGGCCGCGGGGGGGGTGCCGGGCCAGGGGCGGAAGCGGCATCGGCCGAGCGCCCGGCGGCGCGTTCGCGCGCGACGGCGGCCCAGGAAGCCGAACTCGACGACGACATACCGTTTTAACCGAATATCGGCGGCCGGACAGTGCAGGGCCGGAATCGCGCCTGTGCGCATAACCTCATGGGATTTTTTCCTTTCCTGATGGCGGCGCCGGGCTCATAATCTGCGCCCTTCCGGTACGCCCCCCGCGAGCGCCCGGAACATACGCGAGAAATCTTCGACACGAGTCCGGATTCGTTTTTCATCCCGAGGCCCAAAGAGGCGCGACCGGGTCATTGCCCGGCGCTGCGGCTCTGGTTTTTTCATTTCTTAAGAGACGCGACAGGCAAGAGGAACAAGCGCATGGGAGCGTTCAAGGAGCCGCACGGCGGCGCGCTGAAAGAACTGTATCTGGAACCAGCTGCCGCCGAGCAGGAGAAAAAGAAGGCCCGTGACTTTGCGTCCTGGGACCTCACGGACCGACAGCTCTGCGACATCGAACTGATACTGAACGGCGGCTTTTCGCCGCTCGAAGGTTTTCTTACCCGCGCGCAGTACGAAAACGTGCTGGAAACGATGCGGTTGCCGAGCGGCGTGCTCTGGCCCATCCCGGTGAACCTCGACGTCACGGAGAAGTTCGCCGCCGGCATAAAGGTGGGAGACCACATCGCGCTGCGCGATCCCGAGGGTGTGCTGATCGCGACTCTGGAGGTTTCGGATCTATGGCGCCCGGACCGCGCGGCGGAGGCACAGGCGGTGTTCGGCTCGACGGACCAGCTGCACCCCGGGGTGAACTACCTCATGCAGCGAGCCAATCCCGTCTACCTCGGTGGCAAATTGCGCGGCGTCGAGCCGCCGACCCACTACGACTTCAAGGGCCTGCGACACACGCCCGCGGAACTGCGCGCCCATTTCCGGAAGCTCGGCTGGCGCAAGGTCGTAGCCTTCCAGACGCGTAACCCGCTGCACCGGGCGCACCAGGAGCTGACGTTCCGCGCCGCCAGGGAGCACGAGGCCAATCTCCTGATCCACCCGGTGGTGGGGCTGACAAAACCCGGCGACGTCGATCATTACACGCGCGTGCGCTGCTACGAGGCGGTCCTTAGCGAATACCCGGAGCAGACCACCGCATTGTCGCTGCTGAATCTCGCCATGCGCATGGGCGGACCGCGCGAGGCAATCTGGCACGCGATCATCCGCAAGAACTACGGCTGTACCCATTTCATTGTCGGACGCGACCACGCGGGACCGGGCAACAATTCCAAGGGTGAGCCGTTCTACGGGCCTTACGACGCTCAGGAACTCATGAAAGAGCACGAACACGAGCTCGACATCACGATGGTGCCGTTCCAGGAAATGGTTTACGTGGAGGACATGGCCCAGTATCTCCCGATCAACGAAACGCGCGAGGACCACAAGATCCTCAATATCTCCGGCACGGAGTTCCGCCGCCGTCTGCAGGAGGGCCTGGAAATTCCCGAATGGTTTTCCTATCCGCGGGTGGTGGCCGAGCTGCGCAAGTCCTATCCGCCGCGTCACCGGCAGGGATTCACGGTGTTTTTCACCGGCCTGTCCGGCACGGGCAAGTCCACCATCGCCAACGCGCTCATGGTGAAGCTGATGGAGATCGGCACGCGGCGCATTACGCTGCTCGACGGTGACGTGGTGCGCAAGCACCTCTCGAGCGAACTTGGCTTTTCCCGCGAGCATCGGGATCTCAACATCCTGCGCATCGGCTACGTGGCCTCGGAAATCACCAAGAACGGAGGGTCCGCCATATGCGCGCCGATCGCGCCCTACGCGGCAACGCGGCAGCGGGTACGGCAGATGATCGAACCACTGGGAGGGTTTCTGGAGGTGTTCGTGGACACGCCGCTCGAAATCTGCGAGCAGCGCGACCGTAAGGGCCTGTATGCGAAAGCGCGGGCGGGGCTGATCAAGGAGTTCACGGGGATATCGGACCCCTACGAGGCACCGCAAAACCCAGAAGTCCGCATCGAGACCCAGGATCTCTCGCCGGATCTCGCAGCTCACCGCATCCTGGTGAAGCTGGAAAGTATGGGATTCATAAGATAGCCTCGATCAGCGCAGACCCACTCAACGGAGGATGGCACCCGCCCAGGGTATGCCGGGCAAGGTTTTCATAAGGACATTCGGCTGTCAGATGAACGAGTACGACACCGCGCGCATGGCCGACGTGCTGCGCGAGAGTCGCGGCCTGACGCCAACCTCCGATCCCGGTGAGGCGGACGTACTGCTCCTCAACACCTGCTCGGTGCGCGAGAAAGCGCAGGAAAAGGTGTTCTCCCAGCTCGGCGTCTGGCGCGAGATCAAGCTCGCTCGCCCGGAGGTGGTGATCGGAGTCGGCGGCTGCGTGGCGAGCCAGGAGGGCAGCGCGATCCTCGACCGTGCGCCGTTTGTCGATCTCGTCTTCGGCCCGCAGACCCTGCACCGCCTGCCCGAAATGCTCGATCGGCTGCGCAGCCGGGGCAGGGCGGTCGTGGACGTGAGCTTCCCCGAGATCGAGAAGTTCGACCGTCTGCCCGCCCCGCGTGCCGAGGGCGCCTCGGCCTACGTCTCGATCATGGAGGGATGCAGCCGGCACTGCACTTATTGCGTGGTGCCGTTCACGCGCGGGCGCGAGGTCAGCCGGCCACTGGCGGACGTGATCGCGGAAGTGAACTCGCTCGCCCGCCAGGGTGTGCTCGAGGTCAACTTGCTCGGCCAGAACGTCAACGCCTGGCGCGGCGCGCGACCCGATGGCGGCAAGGCCGATCTCGCAGCGCTGCTGCACGAGGTTTCCGCCATACAGGGCATCGAGCGAATCCGCTTCACCACGTCGCACCCGCTGAATTTCGGCGAACGGCTGGTGCGCGCCTACGCCGAGATACCGAAACTCGCGAATGTCCTGCACCTGCCGGTGCAAAGCGGCTCGGACAGGGTGCTTGCAGCCATGCGCCGTGGCTACAGCGCGCTCGAATACCGGCAGAAGATTCGCGCTCTGCGCGCCGTGCGCCCGGGCATCAGCGTGTCGACGGACTTCATCGTCGGCTTCCCGGGCGAGACCGACGCGGATTTCGAGGCGACCATGGATCTCATCGCAGACGTCGGCTTTGACCAGTCATTCAGCTTCATCTACAGCCCGCGCCCGGGAACGCCGGCGGCCAGCTACCCCGGGCAGGTACCCGACGCGGTGAAGCATCGGCGCCTCGAGATATTGCAGGCGCGGGTCAACGCCCAGGCCGGTGCGATCAGCCGCTCCATGGTCGGCTCGGTGCAGAGAGTGGTGGTGGCCGGTCCGTCGAAAAAAGACCCATTGCAGCTGGCGGGCCGGACGGAGAACAACCGCTGGGTGAATTTCGACGCCGACCCCGGCCTCGTCGGGCGGCTGGTCGAGGTCCTCGTCACGGAGGCGCTCCCGAACTCGCTGCGCGGCCGGCTGGCGAAGCCGGCAGCGGCCGCCTGAGGCTCCACGGTCATCGTGAGCACCACCATCGAAACCGAGGAGCTGATCCTCGAGCCTGCCGACAACCGGGTTCTCGCCAATCTCTGCGGCCAGTGCGACGAGCATCTGCGCCAGCTCGAGCAACGTCTGGGCGTGCAGATCAGCAACCGCGGCAATCATTTCCGCGTCATGGGCCCGGGCGGAGCCGCGCGGCTCGGCGCGCGGCTGCTGCGCGAGCTTTTCGGCCGTGCCGCCGCCGAGCGGCTCGACCCGCAGCAGGTGCACGTTTTCCTTCAGGAATCGGCGGTCCAGGAGCGCAGCGACGAGGTCTCCGGCACGCCGGCGGAGGAGGGCGAGCCCGACACGGTGCGCACGCGCCGCGCGCATATCCAGCCCCGGGGACCCAACCAGCGCGCCTACATCGCGAGTATCCGCCGCGACGACCTGTGTTTCGGCATAGGCCCCGCCGGCACCGGCAAGACCTACCTCGCGGTGGCGAGTGCCGTGGAGGCGCTGGAGCAGGATCGGGTGCGTCGCATTGTACTGGTGCGCCCGGCGGTCGAGGCGGGCGAGCGGCTCGGCTTCCTGCCGGGCGATCTGGCGCAGAAGGTCGATCCCTATCTGCGTCCCATGTACGACGCGCTCTACGAGATGCTCGGGTTTGACCGGGTCGCGCGCCTGATCGAGCGAAACGTGATCGAAGTGGCGCCGCTCGCCTACATGCGGGGCCGTTCGCTCAACGAGAGCTTCATCATCCTCGACGAGGCGCAGAACACCACCGTGGAACAGATGAAGATGTTTCTCACGCGTATGGGCTTCGGCTCCCGGGCGGCCGTCACCGGCGACGTCCCGGTGGAGGGCATGCTGCTCTTCTTCATCGTCTTCTTCTGGCAGCCGCCCCACTTCTGGGCGCTCGCCCTGGCCTTGAAGGACGACTACGCGCGCGCGGGCATCCCGATGATGCCCGTGGTGCTCGGGGAACGGGAGACCAAGCGCCAGACGGTGCTCTACTCCGTGCTGACGTTCATGGTCACGCTGATCTTCGGCGCCGTGCTGACCATGCGCTGGCTCTACTTCACCACCGCGGTCCTCGGCGGGGCCGGCTTCGTGTGGACCGCCGTCCGCGTGGCACGCGCCCCCGGCGCCGAGGGCACCCGGGACATGTTCCGGTACTCCACCCTGTACCTCGCGCTGCTGTTCCTGGTGATGGCGGTCGAGCCGCTGCTGTAGGCGCATCTCGGCGCCTGGCGCCGTCGCCGTCAGGCGTCGCGCAGTGTGAACGACATCCGCGCCAGCACGAACGTGCCCACCATCCAGGCGGACAGCACCAGCAACTCCGGCCACTGGTCGAGGATCGAGCCGCCCTCCACCAGGTCGCGCATGGCGCGCAGCAGGTGGGTGAGCGGCAGGGCCTGCACGGCGGTCTGCGCGAGATCCGGCAACTGGCTCACGGGGAAGAACGAGCCGGAGAGGAACATCATCGGCAGGGTGATGGCGTTCGCCGCGCCCTCCACCGCCCCGCGGCCCCTCACACGGCCGGCGACGATCACCCCCAGGTTCAGGAAGATCAGCGTCCCGAACACGGCGAGCGCCAGGAACCAGAAGCCGCCGCGCAGCACGTTGGCGCCCAGCGCCTCCGCCACCAGCGAGATCACCACCACCTGGATCGCCGCCACCACCATGTGCGCCCCCACCACTGAGGCGAAGAAGCGCCAGGGCGGCAGCGGGGTCGCGCGGATGCGACGGAGGACGCCTTCCTCGCGGTACCGCGAAAGCGATCCGGCGAGGCTGATGGTGGC
>CAZFWB010000176.1:0-6801 GCA_964522655.1 uncultured Chromatiaceae bacterium
CCAGAATTATTTCCGCATGTACGAGAAGCTGGCCGGCATGACCGGCACGGCCGATACGGAGGCGTACGAGTTCCAGCAGATCTACGGCCTGGAGGTGGTCGTCATCCCGACCCACAAGCCGATGATTCGCGCGGACTATCCCGATCTGGTCTACATGACCGCCAAGGACAAGTTCGCCGCGATCATCGAGGACATCCGCGATTGCTGCTCCCGCCAGCAGCCGGTGCTGGTCGGCACCACCTCGATCGAGACGTCCGAGCACCTCGCCGGGCTGCTCGCCCGCGACGGCATCCCGCACCAGGTGCTCAATGCCAAGCAGCACGAGCGCGAGGCGCACATCGTTGCCGAGGCCGGCCGGCCCGGCAGCGTCACCATCGCGACCAACATGGCCGGCCGCGGCACCGATATCGTGCTGGGCGGCAATTTTGCCGCGGAGATTGCCGCCCTCCCCCCGGACACCAACGAGGAGGAGCGCGAGCGTCATCGCCAGGACTGGCAGGGCCGGCACGATGCCGTGGTTGCCGCAGGGGGGCTGCACATCGTCGGCACCGAGCGCCACGAGTCGCGGCGTATCGACAACCAGCTGCGTGGCCGCTCGGGGCGGCAGGGCGACCCGGGCTCCAGCCGGTTCTACCTGTCGATGGAAGACAACCTGATGCGCATATTCGGGGATCCCGAGCGCACCAAGGCGCTGCTGTCGCGGGTTGGCATGCGGCCCGGCGAGGCGATCGAGAGCAAGATGCTGACCCGCCAGATCGAACGCGCGCAGCGCAAGGTGGAGGCCCACAACTTCGACATGCGCAAGAGCCTGCTCGAGTACGACGATGTCGCCAACGAGCAACGCAAGGTCGTCTACCAGCAGCGCAACGACCTGATGCAGGCCGCTGACATCCTCGATGCGATCAATGCGATACGCGACGAGGTGCTGAACGCGGTGGCTGACGAGTTCATCCCGCGCGGCACGCTCGAGGAGTCGTGGGACGTGGCCGGTCTCGAGCGCGCGCTGGAGCGGGAATTCGCCCTCAAGGTGCCCGTGCGGCAGTGGCTCGAGCAGGAGGCGGAGCTGCGCGATGACGCGCTGCGCGCGCGCCTGGCCGACGAGCTGCGCACGGCCTACGAGCGCAAGGCGGCCGAGATCGGCGAGCCGGTGATGCGGGAGCTCGAGAAGGCGGTCATGCTCCAGCAGCTCGACCACCACTGGAAGGAGCACCTTGCCGCGATGGACTACCTTCGCCAGGGCATTCATCTGCGCGGCTACGCGCAGCGCAACCCCAAGCAGGAGTACAAGCGCGAGGCCTTCGAGATGTTCGGGATGATGCTCGACCAGGTGAAACGCGAAACCATCGGGATGCTCACCCGGGCGAGGCTGCGCAGCGAGGAGAGCATAGAGGCGGTCGCCGATCGCAAGGCGCCCGACGAGCGGCGCATGCAATTCACGCACGCCCAGGCGTCCTCGCCGATCGGTGCCGCGGCGCCCGAGGAACCGGCCGGCGGCGTGCCGGTCGCTCGAGTGGCGGCGGGCCGGGCGTTCCCGGCCCCGGTTGCGGCCGGCGCACCGCTCATGCGCGGCGGAGCGAAGGTCGGTCGCAACGAGCCTTGCCCCTGCGGCTCGGGCAAGAAGTACAAGCAATGTCATGGCCGGATCGAATAACGCGGAGATCCACGTTGCCGCGGCGGTGATCCGGGACGCCTCCGGGCGCGTCCTGATCGCGCGCCGGCCGCCCGGTCGGCCCCTCGCCGGGAGCTGGGAGTTTCCAGGCGGGAAGGTCGCCGATGGCGAGACAGTCCGCGATGCGCTGGCGCGCGAGCTGCGCGAGGAGATCGGCATCGAGGTCCGGGCGGCCGAGCCGCTCATGTGCTACCGCCATGCCTATCCTGAGCGCGTGGTCGTGCTCGACGTGTGGACGGTCGGCGAGTACGCGGGCGAACCCCGCGCGCTGGAAGGCCAGGCGCTGCGCTGGGAGTCTCTGGACCGCCTGATGTCGAGCGGGCTGCTGGAAGCCGACCGGCCGATCGTCGAGGCGCTGCTCGCGTCGTAGCAACGCCGGGCAGCGCGCCGCAATCCCTGTCGGAGGGACTTCGTCCCCGATGAATCGCGACTAAAGTCGCTCCTGCAGGTGCTGCCCGGTATTTGCGGCAAACGAAGCGCTGCGATCGCCGCGCAAGCCGCGACCGCCACGAGCCCGTCAGCAGATCGTGAGCAGAAAGCGCACGTCGCGGGTGGTCTGGGCGGGCCGGTTCGCCGAATCCGACCACTGCATGAAGCGCATGGTGAAGCGGTGGTGGCTGCCGCTGATCTCCGGGTACAGCGCGGTGCCCGGTGGCAGGGTCACCCGCAGCAGGCCGGCAGTGCTGTCGCGGGACAGCGCGTGGTTGAACACCCCGTTGACGGCGACCTGCTCCGTCGGCGGTGAGCTCTCGCGCAGCAGCCACAGCAGCTCCGCGATGCTGTCGCATAGCGGCTTGATGGTGGTCATCCAGCGTTCGATGTCGGCGACGCGATCGGCATAGGGACGTCGCAGCCAGTGGCTGTATTCCGGCAGGTCGAATGCGCAGGCGCCCCCGGGGATGGCGCTCCTGTGCTTGATGGCGCTGAGGAACTCGTTCTCGCGCAGTGGCTGCAGATATTGCGAGCCCACTGCAATCACCTCTTCACGAAGCTGGCGCAGGTTCTTCAGGACCGTCTTCAGCCGGTGCTCGTCCACGGCCGGGAGGTTCTGGTAGCGATCGAAGACGAGGAGCTGCCGATCGAGATCCTTGAGCACGTCATTGCGCACGTCGCCCCGGCTGAGGATGGTGATGATGTCGAGCACGCTCGACACGACCGCCCGTGTGCCCCAGGGCGAGGGCTCCCCGACGTGGAACAGGAATTGCTGGTACAGCGATTCCAGGCGCAGGAACGTGCGCATGCGCTCGGCCAGCGGCTGCTCGTAGAGCACCGCGGATGCGGGCGCCGCCTCTGGTGAAGGCTTCGTTTTCAAGGCTGGCGAATCCGGAAGGAACCCTGCTCGCGAACGCGACTCATTCTGCGCCACCCACGCGGGCAGGGCAACGGACGCGCCCGCGCGGATCGCGGCTGGCTCCCGGTTCAGTCGCCGGAGCGCTCGCGCGCCTGCGTGAGGTACTGGCCGTGCAGCTCCCGCACCCTCGCCCGAGCGGCGTCGAGGCTGCCATCGTTGACGATCACGTCGTCCGCCCTGCGCAGGCGCTCCTGCCGCGTGAGCTGGGCAGCGAGCGCGCGATCGGCGTCCTCGGCACTGCCGAGCGCGTCCCGTTGCAGCAACCGCCGGCGCTGAAGCGCTTCCGGGCAATCCACTACCAGGATGCGGTCGACGTGCCGCTCGAAGCCCGACTCGATCAGCAGCGGCACCACCAGCACCTGATAGGGTCCGCCGGCGCGCGAACTCGCTGCGAGCGTCGCGGCCTCGATGCGCGGGTGAAGGATCGACTCCAGGCGCCGCCGTTCGGCGGCATTTGCGAACACGTGCTCTCGCAGCCGCCGCCGGTCGAGTGCTCCGCTCTCATCCAGAAATTCCCTGCCGAAGGCGGCGACGATATCCGCCAGCGCCGGCTCGCCCGGCCGCACTATCTCTCGTGCGATTTCGTCGGTGTCGATCACCGCAACGCCGAGCTCGGCGAACATCCGCGCGATGGTGCTCTTGCCGCTGGCAATGCCTCCGGTAAGGCCGATGCGCAGGACCGCCATCAGAAGCCGCTGAGCCGCAGGTAAGCCTCGGTCAGCGGTCGTCCCCACAGCAGCGCGACGAATCCCGCCGCGGCGAGATACGGGCCGAACGGCAGCGGCAGCTGCCGGTCGCGCCCGCGTATGACGATCAACGCGATGCCCGTGACGGCGCCGACCAGCGCGGAGAGCAGGATCACCAGCGGCAGCGATTGCCAGCCGAGCCAGGCGCCGAGCGCGGCGAGCAGCTTGAAGTCACCGTAACCCATGCCCTCCTTGCCGGTAGCGAGCCGAAAGCCGTGATAGACCAGCCACAGGCTGAGATAGCCGGCGATCGCTCCGATGACGCTGCTGCGCAGGTCCGCCAGCGTGTGCAAGCCGCCCGCCCACTCGCCGGCGAGCGCTATGGCGATTCCCAGCCACAGCAAGGGCAGCGTGATCGCGTCGGGCAGCAGCTTGTGGTCGAGGTCGATTCCGGAAAGCGCAATGAGCGCCCAGGCGAGCAGCAGCGCACCGGCGGCCTCGAGGCCGACTCCGAAATGCAGCACGACCAGCACCGAGGCGACGCCCGTCATCGCTTCCACGAGCGGATAGCGGACCGGGATGGGCGCGTTGCAGGCCGCGCAGCGGCCCCGCAGCCAGAGCCAGCCGAGCAGCGGCACGTTGTGCTGCGGCCGGATCGGCGTCTTGCAGGCGGGGCAGGCGGAGCGTGGCCGGACCAGGTCGAAGGGCGGGCCGTCATCGGGCGGCGGCTTGCCCGGCGAGAGCAACTCGTGGCACTGGCGGCGCCAGTCGCGCTCCAGCATGAGCGGCAGCCGGTAGATAACCACGTTGAGGAAGCTGCCGACGACGAGGCCGAGCAGCGCGGCGGCGATCAGCTCCGGCACGTAGTTCGCGCCAGCCGGACGCGGATCAGATGACCGCGCCCATCTTGAAGATCGGCAGGTACATCGCCACGACGAGGCCGCCCACCAGCACGCCGAGGATCGCCATGATGAGCGGCTCGAGCAGGCTGCTCATCGCGTCGACGGCGTTGTCCACGTCTGCCTCGTAGAAATCCGCCACCTTGGCGGACATCGAGTCGAGCGAGCCCGACTCCTCGCCCACGGCGATCATCTGGATCACCATGTTCGGGAAAAGTCCCGTGTTCTCCATCGCCCGCTGCAGGCGCTGACCCGTCGCGACCTCGTCCTTCATCTCCAGCACGGCCTTCTCGTAGATGACGTTGCCGGTGGCGCCGGCGACCGATTCCAGCGCCTCGACCAGCGGCACGCCGGCGCTGAACATGGTCGACAGCGTGCGCGCGAAGCGCGCGATGGCGGCCTTGACGAGGATCGGCCCGATCACCGGCACTTTCAACATCAGGCGGTCCTCGATCTCGCGCAGCCGCCGCGAGCGCTTCTTCGCCTGCAGGTATGCCCAGATGCCACCGCCGACCAGCGCGAGCAGCAGCCAAC
The DNA here is from genome assembly GCA_964522655.1 of uncultured Chromatiaceae bacterium. GTDB lineage: Bacteria > Pseudomonadota > Gammaproteobacteria > Steroidobacterales > QUBU01. The sequence continues at coordinate 5,140 of CAZFWB010000176.1, forward strand.
CCTGCTGGCGCATGAAATAGGAGACGTCGATCACCAGGCGGGTGAAAGCGGGCAGGTCGGCGCCGAAGCCCTTGAACAGGTCCTCGAACTGCGGGATCACGAAGATCAGCAGGATGGTGGTGACGATGATCGCCACGACTACCACGGCGGCCGGGTAGAACAGCGCCTTCTTGATCTTCTTCTTGATCGCCTCGGTTTTCTCCTTGTAGGTGGCGACCTTGTCGAGCAGCGCGTCGAGGGAGCCCGAGTGCTCGCCGACCTCCACGAGGTTGATGTACAGGTCGTCGAAATACAGCGGGTGCTTGGCGAGTGCCTCGGCGAGCGCGGTGCCGCCCTCGAGGTCCTGCTTGATCGTCAGGATCAGCTTCTGCATGGCCGGGTTGTCGTGTCCGGCGCCGACGATCTCGAAGGCCTGCACCAGCGGGATGCCCGCCTGCAGCATGGTGGCGAGCTGGCGGCTGAAGAGCGCGATGTCGCCCGGCGTGACCTTGCCCTTGCCCCTGAAGAGCGTCGACTGCTTGCGGATGCGCACCGGGACCACGCCCTGCCTGCGCAGCTCCGCGCGCACGGCCGCCTCCGTGGCCGCCACGCTCTTGCCGCGCACGCGGTTGCCGCGGCTGTCCGTGCCCTCCCAGAGGAACGAGTTCTGTTTCAGCGCAACGCTATCCGCCATGGCCGCACACCAGCTATTCCGATATCGCCCAACATCAGCGCCGGCCGGCGCCGCAGGCGGCGCCGGTGCCTCGCCGAAATTCAATCAATAGTAACGCGGTTGATTTCCTCGAGGCTGGTAACCCCGTCCTTGACTTTCTGCAGCGCAGACCGTCTGAGATCCCAGACGCCCTCTTTCGCGGCCTGCTCGGCGATTTTATCGGCGGCGCCGCCCGCGAGGATGATGCGCGAGATCGATTCTGTGACCGGCATCACCTGGTAGATGCCCGTGCGGCCCTTGTAGCCGTCGGTGCAGGACTTGCAGCCCGTGGGCCCGTAAACGCGCAGCCCGGAGCGGATGTCTTCCGGCGTGAAGCCCTCCTGCAGCAGGGCCTCGCCGGGGATGTCGCGCAGCTCCTTGCAGTTCTCGCACAGGCGCCGCGCCAGGCGCTGCGCGATGATGAGGTGCACGGAGCTGGCGATCGCGTAGGGCTTGACCCCCATGTCCACCAGCCGGCTCAGGGTCTTCGGCGCGTCGTTGGTGTGCACGGTGGAGAGCACCAGGTGGCCGGTCTGGGCGGCCTTGATGGCGATCTCGGCGGTCTCCAGGTCGCGGATCTCGCCGACCATGATCACGTCCGGGTCCTGGCGCAGGAAGGCGCGCAGCGCGGCCGCGAAGGTGAGCCCGACCTTCGGGTTCACGTTGACCTGGTTGACCCCCGGCATGTTGATTTCCGCCGGGTCCTCGGCGGTGGAGATGTTGCGGTCCTCGGTGTTGAGGATGTTCAGCCCCGTATACAGCGACACCGTCTTGCCGCTGCCCGTGGGGCCGGTCACGAGGATCATGCCGTAGGGCTTGGCGAGCGCGTCGAGGTAGGCCTTCTTCTGGAACTCCTCGTAGCCGAGCGCGTCGATGCCGAGCTTGGCGCTGCTGGGATCGAGGATGCGCAGCACCACCTTCTCGCCGAACAGCGTCGGGCAGGTGTTGACGCGGAAGTCGATGGCCCGGTT
>CAZFWB010000177.1:0-6795 GCA_964522655.1 uncultured Chromatiaceae bacterium
AACCCCAACATTCCGGAAACGCAGGACCTCGACCGCGACGGCCTGCCCGACCGCTACGACGCGGCGCCCGCGGACGCGAGCGAGTTCGTCCGTGACGCCGACGGCGACGGCTGGTTCGAGATCTGTGACCTGCGCCAGCTGCAGGCGATACAGACGCTCGGTGAAGGGCCGGGCAACGCCACCGGCCTGTCGTGGGAGGCACGCATGGCGCGTCACTACCGGCTGGTGACCGATCTCGACGCGCGGGCGATCGGCAACTTCCAGCCGATCGGCAACTGCGGCCCGCAGAACAACTGCATGATCGCCGGCGATAAGTTCGGCTTCACCGGCAGCTTCGACGGCGGCGGCCACGTCATCCGCAGGCTGCGGATCTCGCGCCCCGAGACCGGCGGCGTCGGGCTGTTCGGCGTGCTGGCGAAGCCGGGGATCGTGCGCCGCATCGGGCTCGAGGACGCCGAGGTCAACGGCCTGCACGGTGTGGGCGCGCTGGTCGGCGCCAACTTCGGCCTGATCACGGACTGCCATGGCAACGTGCGGGTCAGCGGCAGGAATGCGACCGGCGCGCTGGTGGGCGGGCACGCCGGCAAGGTGATCAACTGCCACGCGAGCGGTGAGGTCAGCGGCAATGACGCGATCGGCGGCCTGGTGGGGGATATGCGTGGCTTCGTCGCCCGCTCGCATGCCAGCACGCGGGTGAGCGGCAACAACGGCGTCGGCGGTCTCGTGGGCCTGAACACGTTCAGCACGCTGGTGTCGAGTTACGCGACCGGCAGCGTCAGGGGCAACAACAACGTCGGCGGGCTGGTCGGGATCAACACGGATGCGATCGTCGCCGACAGCTTCGCCACCGCCGAGGTCGAGGGCGCCGGTACCAATGCCGGCGGGCTGGTCGCGTTCAATTCGCAGAGCCGCATTCGCAACAGCTACGCGCGCGGGCGGGTGCGCGGCGTGGCGAGCGTGGGCGGGCTGGTCGGTGCGAACAACGGCAGCATCCGCGCCAGTTACGCGACCGGCAAGGTGGCCGGCCGGTCGAAGGTCGGTGGCCTGATCGGCGACAACACCGGCGGGGCGGTGCGGGCGAGCTACTGGGACCGCAACGGCACCGGGCGGGTGTTCGGGGCCGGCCAGGACGACGCCTCCGCCGCGGGCGAAGGCGACGACAACAACCGCGTGGACGCGGGCGAGCGCAACTCGCTCGAGGCCTACTCCAAGACCACCGCCGCGCTGCGCGTCATGACCGAGGCGGAGACCGGCTGGCACCCTCCCGCGCAGGTGCCGCCGGAGGACGCCGGGCAGTACCACTGCGACGGCAACGCCGACGGCGCCGTCACCGCCGACGAGCAGCGGCCTGACAACCTGGCCTGGGACTTCGGCGACCGGGCGAAACTGCCCGGCATCCGCTGCATCGCGGGCGGTCTCGGCGTACAGTCGCTGCGCTGAGGATCATGTTCGATTGCTGAGGAGGGGTGGCTGATGTGGAATCTCCCGCGCGCGGCCGCGGTCGTTGCGGTGTTGCTCGTTGCGTCATTTGCGCTCGCGGCCGACCCGCCACGGGTGTCCACCGGCAAGCCCTTCGCGGCGGGGGACATCTTCGTCGCCGCGACGGTGATGAACGACCCGCAGGACGACCACGCGGGCATCGGCCGCATCTTCCAGTACGACGGCGAGCTCAACCTCAAGGGGGAGATCTGGCTCGAGGGTTCGCGGCACAAGGTCGGCGGCCTCGCTTTCGCGCCCGACGGCACGTTGTGGGCATCCGCGCCCCTCGACCCGGTCATGATGGAAATCGGCCCCGACGGCAGCCAGAAACCGCTGCGAAAATTCTCCGACCGCAGCTTCAGCAGCGTCGCGTTTGCGAAGGACGGCTCGCTCTGGTTCGGCGAGCATCTGCAGGGCAAGGTCACGTCCTTCCCTTCCTTCACCACGAAGTTCCACTACCTGCCCGGCCGCGACGTGATCGGCGACGGCGTCATCGAGCGCTTCAGCGCGGACGGCCGGCTGCTGCGATCATGGAAAGTCGCCACCCATGGGGGCGTTCTCGGCTTCCACGCCGTCACCAGCACGGTGCTCACCGACGACGATGCGCGGATGGTCTATATCTCGGAGACCGGCAACGCCATCAAGCAGTTCGACCTGAAAAATGGCCGCCAGCTGCCGGATCTCGCCGTGTTCGAGAACGACCCGAAGGTGCCGATGACGATCGTGATGGTCAAGAGCGCGGACGGCAACCTGATGGTGAGCACGGGTGCGGCGTTCTTCATCGCCGACGCGAAGACCGGCGCGATCGTCCGCCACTATCCGCTGGAGGGCATGGGCTGGGCGGCCGTGGCGCCTGGCGTGGACGGCAAAGAGGCGATCGTCGGCACCTTCTTCACCGGCGAGGTGGTGAAGGTGAATTTAGCCGATGGCAAGGTCACCCGCCGCGCCAACATCGGCGAGCGGCGCTCGCTTTCCGGCGTCGCGCAGTTTCCGGGGTGATGTGAGTCGCGGCTTACGCCGCTCCTACCAGGCGACCCAGCCGGTGGCGGAGGACAGCAGCACGAAGCCGCCGAAGGCGATGCGGTACCAGGCGAACACCGCAAAGGTGTGGGAGGCGACGTAGCGGATGAAGCCCCGCACCGCCAGCAGCGCGGTGATGAAGGCAAACGCGGCCGAGAGCAGCAGCGGACCCAGGGTTTCGGCGGTGAAGAGATCCCGCGACTCGATGAGCTTGTAGACGGTCGCCGCGAGCAGCGTCGGGATCGCGAGGAAGAACGAGTACTCGGTCGCCAGCCGCCGCGACATGCCCATCGTCACCCCGCCGATGATCGTTGCCGCCGAGCGCGAGGTGCCCGGGATCAGCGCGAAGGACTGCCACAGCCCCAGCTTGAAGGCCGTGGCCGGGCTCACGTCGTCGGCGAACTGCAGCTTCGCCTCGGCCTCGCGCCGGTCCACGATCAGGATCAGCACCCCGCCCACGATCAGCGCGATCGCCACCGGCACCGGGTGAAAAAGGACCCGCTCGATCGTGTCCTTGAAGGCGAGCCCGAGCACGGCGAGCGGCAGGAAGCCGAGGATCAGGTTGAGCAGGAAGCGGCGCGAGGACGGCTCCTGCGCGAAGGTCAGCACGGTGCGGGTGAGCATCACGCGGTATTCCCAGCACACCGCGAGAATGGCCGCGCCCTGGATCACGATCTCCACCGCCACCGCCTGCGGCCCGTGGTAGCCGAGCAGCGCGCCGGCGAGGATCAGGTGGCCGGTGCTCGATACGGGCAGGAACTCGGTGAGGCCCTCGACGATGCCGAGGACGAACGCGGTGAACCAGTCGAGCATCTGCGGAAGGGCTTGCCGGGGTTGCCTGGGCAGCGAGGGTGGCCGTATGGTTGCAGCTGCGGTGCGAAACGGCAACCGCCGGGCGCGAAGCAGCCCGCAGTTTCCGGTCGCGGATGCATCCGAGCTGCGCGGATTCTGACATAAGGGCGCAAGGCGCGATTGCCGCCGCCCGACGCCGCAATTAGGCTCCACGCAGACGCCTGCTCATGGAAGAGGTAATGGCAGTGATGCGTAAGCGCGGTATCGCCTCGTTGCTCGCCTGCACATCGCTGGCGCTGGCCGGCTGCGGTGGTGGCTCGGGCAGTTCGGAGCCTGCCACGGTCGGTGTGCTGATCACGGATGCGCCCTCACTGGAGGTCGACCAGGCGCTGGCGACCATCACCAGCGTCGAGCTGCTCGGCTCCGGCGCGCCGATGGTGCTCTTCAGCGGCTCGCAGACGCTGGACCTGCTGAAACTCGGCGATTTTTCCGAGCTGTTCGCGGTGTCCGACACGGTGCGGCCCGGCACTTACAGCAAAATTCGTCTGCGCCTGTCGGACCTGGTGCTGAACCGGCTCGACCCGGATACCGGCGACGTGATGGAAAGCATCCACCCGCACATCGTCGGCAACGGCAAGATCGACCTCAATCCGCAGGGCCCGTTTTACATCGGCCCGGACGACGTCGTCTTCGTCGCGCTCGACTTCGACATGGAGAAGGCGCTGAAGATCACCACGACGGGCGCCGGCGGCGTGATCGTCCGCCCCGTCGTGTTCGTGGACATCCACCCGGATCGCGCGCAGGGACGGCTCGCGCGCGTGCATGGCAGCATCACCGCGGTCGATCTCGCGGCTGGCACGCTGCGGCTGTGCCAGACCGACTTCGCCTCGCGCTGGGACGACAGCCCGCTCGGCGGTCCGTTCGACGACGACCACTGCCTGATGGTGCGCAGCGATGCCGCGACCGGCGTGTTCGACGCCGAGGGCCTGCCACAGGACTTCGCGGGGCTGGAGGCCGGCGAGGAGGCGACCGTGATCGGCCGCATCGCGCGGCTCGACGACGGCGCAGCGCCGGGCGGAGACGATCACTTCCGCATGGATGCCGTCGTGATCGAGGAGGGGCCGCTCGGCACCTACCGGCGTCTCGCCGGCACCGCCGCCGCGGCGCCGGACCCGGTAACCGACCGTTTCGATCTCGACCTGGCACCGGGCCAGGGCTTCGGCAGCGATGCCACGCTGGCCGTGCAGCTCTTCGCGCAGTCGCGCGTGTTCAGCCGCGGCGGCGAGGAACTCGGCCGTGAGGCGATTGCCGCCGGCGTCGGCGCGCTCGCCGACGGCGTGCTGCAGCTCGGCGCGCAGGACCTGCTGCGCTCGCCCCTGGTCATCCTCGACCCCGGTCCCCCGGCGGGCGAGGCGCTGCTGGAAGGCGAGGTGGTGTTCGTGGACCTCGACGAGTCGAGCCTGATCGTCTTCGACGGCGTGGCCGATCGCTGCGTGACGGCGCTCACCGCCGCGGTGTTCCTCGTCAACGACGACGACGGGTTCAGCGCCACCCGCGGCGAGCTCGCCGACCTGCGGCCGGGCCAGGCGCTCACCGTATTCGGGATCGAGGGCGTGGATGGCTGCATCGTGGCAGGGACGATCCTCGCGGAGGAATGAGGCGCCGCGCCGCGCTACCATCGCGGCGTGACCCGTCCGCTGCCGCCGCTCGCCCTCTACGTGCACCTGCCCTGGTGCGTGCGCAAGTGCCCGTACTGCGACTTCAATTCGCACGAGCAGCGCGGCGAGCTGCCCGAGGACGCCTACGTCGCCGCGCTGCTCGCCGATCTCGACGCCGCGGCGGAGTCTGCGCAGGGACGGGAGTTCGGCAGCGTGTTCCTCGGCGGCGGCACGCCGAGCCTCTTCTCGGCGGGCGCGATCGCGCGCCTGCTCGACGGCATTGCCAAACGGGTGCCGCTCGCCGCGGACGCCGAGATCACTCTCGAGGCCAATCCCGGCACGGCCGAGGCGGGCAGGTTCCGCGGCTACCGCGAGGCCGGCGTGAACCGGCTCTCGCTCGGCGTGCAGAGCTTCCAGCCGGCGCAGCTGCGCGCGCTCGGTCGCATCCACGACGACTGCGAGGCGCACCGTGCGATCGAGCAGGCGCTCGGCTGTTTCGAGCGGGTGAACCTCGATCTCATGTACGCGCTGCCGGGCCAGACGGTCGGGCAGGCGCAGACCGATTGCGAGATCGCGGTTGCGAGCGGAGCCACGCACCTGTCGTTCTATCAGCTGACGATCGAGCCCAATACCGTGTTTCATCGCCATCGACCCGAACTGCCCGACGAGGACACCGCCGCCGCCATCGAGCAGGCGGTGCACGGGCGCCTCGCGCTCGCGGGGTTCGCGCGCTACGAGGTCTCCGCCTGGTCGCGGCCGGGCGATGAATGCCGCCACAACCTGAACTACTGGCGCTTCGGCGACTACCTCGGCATCGGCGCGGGCGCCCACGCGAAGGTCACCTCGCCCGGGCGCATCCTGCGCGAGGCGCGCACCCGTGCGCCGGGCGATTACCTGCGCCGCGCGGCGCGCGGGGACGCCGTGGCCGAGCGCCGCGAGGTGGCCGGGCGCGAGGCGGTATTCGAGTTCATGCTGAACGCGCTGCGGCTCACCGGAGGTTTCCCGGAGAAACTGCTTGCGGAGCGCACCGGGGAACCGCTCGCCGCGGCCGAGCCCGGGCTCTCGACAGCGATTGAGCGCGGGCTCCTGACGCGCAGCCGCGGCGAAATCCGGCCCACCGAGCCGGGCCTTCGATACCTCAACGACCTGACGGAATTGTTTCTGCCGTAACGGCCGCTGTAGGAGTGGCTTCAGCCCGCGCGATCCGGTTCCAGACGTTGTAGGTGCCGGCCGGCTTGCTGGCGGGCAGGCGTTTCACCTCGACGAGCGTCGCCGCGTCGAAGACGATCACCGCGCCATCGTCCTCGGCGAGACTGGCGAGCGCGTAGCGGCCGTCGCGCGTGAACTCGACGTGGGCGAGCGTCCGGCCGGGCGCCGGCCTGAGCTCGGCGGCGACCGTGAGCGTCTGCGTGTCGATCAGCTGCAGGGTGTCTTTGTGCCTCGGGCTCATCATCGCGTCCACCCAGGCGTAGCGCGTATTTTCATGGGTGCGCATGGAGAACCCCGGTCCGAGGGTCTTCACCTGCCGGATCGTCTTCCAGTCGCGCACGTCGATGATGCTCACCACGCCTTGCTCCAGGTTGGGCACGGCGATGACGTCTCGGCCCTGCCACTTCCAGGCGACGGCCGAGCCCGGGTGCGGCCTGCCGGGCAGATCGAGCCGGACGATCGTGCGGCGCGCGTCGAGGTGCAGGACCTCACCGCCACCGTCGCGGGACGAGGCGACGATCGCGTTGCCGGCGGGCGCGAAGACGAACTCGTCGAGGTAGTCATCCGGGAAGGAGCGTCGCGGGTTGAGAAAGCCGGGGATGAAGGCGCCTTCGCGGTAGCGGAAGTCGTGAATCAC
>CAZFWB010000178.1:0-6751 GCA_964522655.1 uncultured Chromatiaceae bacterium
GTTCGGCGCTCTGGGCGTATGCGGCCGCGGCGAGGCAGGCTGCCAGGGCCAGGGCGGGTAGGCGGCCGCGGATGCGCATGGCCGGGCATTCTAGCCGGATCGGTCGGCGGCGGAACCGGCCCGCCGGCCGCGCCGATTATGTGGCACAGGCCGCGGAACTCCCCGTTCCGTGGCCTATACTTGGGGGCGCGGCATATATAAGAGTCAAAAACGGCTGCGAACCCGCCAATGAATAACAAGCGCAATTCCCTCGCGTTATTACTCGCGATGACACTCGCGATCGCCGCGCCGCCGGTGGCCGCCGACAGCGTCGCCTGGCAGGGCTGGACCTTCGACCACGAGGTCAGCGGCGACTACACCGGGCTGTCGCTCCTGAACGTACATTTCCAGGGCAAGAAGCTCATCCATGAGCTGAGCTTCCCCGTGATGCGCGTGTTCTACGAGGACAATGACTGCGGCCCCTACGCGGACCGCCTCGGCGGCTCGCTGTCGGTGATCCCCTGGGCGGGCAACCTGAAGCTCGCGCAGCGCGAGTTCACGCTGAACGGCGAGCAGTGGTACGAGATCGGCATCCGCGACCAGATCGGCAGCTACGACATCTACCAGGCCTACTACCTGAGCGCCGGCGGGACCATCGACGCGCACATCTACAGCAAGGGCCTGCAGTGCGTGACCGACCACGTCCACTACCCCAACTGGCGCATCGACTTCGACATCGACGGCGCGGGCGCCGACCAGGTGCTCGGCGATCGCGGCGCAGGTTTCGAGCTGCTGGCGCAGGAGTTCGACGGGCGCGCCACGGCGGCGGTGAATCACGCCTGGCGCGTGCGCGACGCGACGACCGGGGCCTACGTGGACGTGCTCCCGGGCTTCCCCGACTTCAGCATTCCCGACGGCAATACCACGGTGCCGGTCACCGCGTACGACAATCACTCGGTGTTCGGGCGGGTCTACCGCGCGACCGAGGACACCGGCTGGACCTACGGCCCGAACACGCAGGTGCCCTACAACAACCTCGAAGCCATCACCGCCGCCGACACCGTGCTCTGGTACGAGGCCTTTCTGCCGCACGAGGCGAGCGAGGGCGAGGACCTCTGGCACTCGACCGGCCTGCGGCTGGTGGCGCACGTCGGCGCGAGCTCGCCGCCGGTGCCGACGCCTGCGCCCGGCGGCACCGAGTTCACCGGCGGCGCGATCACCATCCGCGACAACCAGACCGCCGCGCCGTATCCATCCACGATCACCGTCGCCGGCCTCGCGGGGGCGATCGAGAAAGTGACCGTGCGCCTCGACGGGCTCACCCACACCTACCCCGACGACATCGACCTGCTGCTGGTCGGACCCGGCGGTGAGAAGGTGATGCTCATGTCGGATGCCGGCGGCGGTCCGAACGTGAGCAACATGGCGATCACCTTCGACTCGGCAGCGTTCGCGACCGTGCTGGACAACACCACCATCGCCGGGGGCACCGTGCAGCCGGCCGACTACGCGCCCGGCGAGACCCTGCCCGCGCCCGCGCCGGCCGGCCCCTACGGCACGGACCTCGCGGTGTTCAACGGGCTCTCTCCGAACGGCACCTGGAGCCTGTTCATCGACGACGACGAGAACACCGACAGCGGCTCGATCGTCGGCTGGACGCTCGCCATCACCACCACCGCGCCGCCGGACGCCGACGGCGATGGCGTGGAGGACGCGCTCGATAACTGCACCAACGCGCCGAACGGCCCGCTCGCCCCGGACGCTGGCGGGGCGAGCCAGCGCGACACCGACGGCGACGGCTACGGCAACCTCTGCGACGGGGATTTCGACGGCAACGGCTTCGTGAACTACGCCGATCTCGCTTACTTCCGTGCCGCCTTCGGCACCGCGGACGAGCACGCCGACCTCGACGGCAGCGGCGGCATGGTGAATTTCGTGGATCTCGCGATCTTCCGCGCGCTCTTCGGCAATCCGCCCGGGCCGTGATCGGTGTCGGTACTTCGGTTTCGGAAAGTCGAGGTTGCCGCGCAGGCTGGCCTTTTTCGGCGCTTTATGGTCAGACGCTCTGATGGCTGATTCTCCGGGATAGTTGCTGAAATGCCCCAGCTTTCCGAATCCGAAGTACCGGCACCGCAAACCAAATGAGTAAACTGTCCCCGGATTTCCATCATGGATAAGGCAGCGAACAACAGGACGGTCACCGCCCGTTTCGACGCGGCGGCCGTGCGGGCCGCGGTCGTGCTGGCGGTTTGCCTCGTCGCGGTCGCCGCCTACCTCGCCTGGGAACGGCTCGCCGGCGGCCTGTGGCAGGGGCTGCCCGGGCGCGGGTGGCTGCTCGCGCTCGCTGTGCTGCTGATCGGCTGCATCACGCTCGGCGCGCTCGACGTGACCCGGCGCAAGAACGTCGCGTGGCGGGCGCTGCGCGCGCGCTTTGCCGGGCCGCTCGATCCGGCGCCGGACCGCAGTAACTACGGCGCGGGCAAGGCGCGCTTCTCCGGCCACGCGTACTGGGGCACGCGTTCGTTTGGTTCCGCCGCCGGGCTTGCCGTCGCGCGGGTACTCTCGCCGCTGAATCGCCCGCTGCTCATCCCGTGGTCGGCGATCGCCGCCGTGGACGCCTATCCGAACGTGCTCACGGGCAACCCCGGCTTCGAGACCGACATGGGCGCCACGCTCACCATCCGCGGGGAGCACCCGGTCACGCTGGAGGTTCCCTGGCTCGCGGAGTTCCGCAACCTCATGCCGAAATCGGTGCGCTTCCGCCTGGTCAAGACGCCGGGGACGAACTGAGGAATCCGGGCCCGTCCGCTCATTCGCGTGATCGGTGCCGGTACTTCGGATTCGGAAAGTCGAGGCTGCTACACCGTCTGACGTTCGTCAGTCGTTTATGGTTAACGACGCTTTGATTGCTGATTCTCCGGGATAGATACTGAAATGCCCCAGGTTTCCGAATCCGAAGTACCGGCACCGTGAGCGGCACGAAGTACCGGCACCGTGAGATGCTCCGCCAGCTGAAGAGTCTCCTGGGCAAGCGTCCCCGCGGGGAGGCGGCGCCCGCGGATCCTCGCATCCGCGAGGCGCGCGAGTTGCTGCAGGCTGGCCGGGCAGAGCAGGCCGAGCAGCTCTGCAACAGGATCATCAAGGCCGAACCGCAGCACGCCGAGGCCCACGGCATGCTCGGCAAGCTCGCCGTTCATCGCGGCAGAAGCGAGCTCGCCATCCGCCACTACGCCCGGGCTATCGAGCTCGACGCCGGCCAGCCGGCATTCCGCCAGGGGCTCGCCATCGCGCAGTTCAGCGCCGGCAACGTTCCCGCGGCAATAAAAAGTCTCGAGGAAGCGCTCGCGCTCGACCCGCAGGACCCGGCCACCCACAACAACCTCGGCAACTGCCACCGCCGGCAGGGCGACCTCGACGCGGCGGTGGCGTGCTACCGCAGGGCCATCGCGCTCAATCGCGAGTACCTCGCCGCGTACGGCAATCTCGCCGCGGTGCTGCGCCAGAAAGGCGAGTTCGCCCCCGCCGTCGAGACCTGCCGGACCGCGCTTCGCGTCCGCGCCGATGCCGCCGACGTCCGCTACCACTTGGGGATGGCGTTGCTCGGCACCGGCGAGCAGGACGAGGCCATCACGGTGCTGCGCGAACTCGCCATGAGCCAGCCGGATTATCCGGGGCTGCTGATCGATCTCGGCCTGGTGCTCTCCAAGGCCGGCCGGCTCGATGAGGCCATCGCGTACTTCCGCGATGCGATCACCCGCCAGCCAAATCACGCGCTGGCCCACAACTGCCTCGGCGCCGCGCTGTTGACCCGCAACGACATCGACGGCGCCGTGGCGAGCTTCCGCAAGGCGCTCGCCATCCAGCCCGATTTCGCGAAGGTCCACTCCAACCTGCTGGCAACGCTGAACTACCAGCCGGGCTGGCGGCAGAAGCGCCTCTTCCAGGAGGCGCAGCAGTTCGACCGCCGGCACGCGCAGCGGCTCGCGCCGCGCGCGCCGGTGTTCCCGAACAACCCCGACCCGGCGCGGACGCTGCGGGTGGGCTACGTCTCTCCCGATTTCCGCGAGCACTCGGTCGCGCACTTCACCCGCAGGCTCTTCGGCATCCACAACCGCGAACAGGTCGAGGTGTTCGGCTACTCCGACGTCGGCACGGCCGATGCGGACGAATTCAGCCGCGCGTTCGAGGCGCAGGCCGACCACTGGCGGCCCGTCGCCGGCCTGGAGGACGACGCCGTTGCGGCGCTGGTCCGCGAGGACGGGATCGACATCCTCGTGGACCTCGCCGGCCATACCTCGAACAACCGCATGCTCGTTTTCGCGCGCAGGCCCGCTCCGGTGCAGGTCTCCTGGCTCGGTTATCCCAACACCACCGGCATGCGCGCCATCGACTACCGCCTGACAGACGCCATCGCCGACCCGCCGGGGGAGGCCGACAAGCTGCACACGGAAAAGCTCGTGCGCCTGGCGCACGGATTTCTCTGCTACCAGAGCGACGATCCGCAGCCGGCGCCGGCGCCGCCGCCCTGTCTCAGTGCAGGGCGGATTACCTTCGGCAGCTTCAACACCACCAAGAAGCTCACCTCCGAGGCCATCCTGCTGTGGTCGCGCCTGCTGCAGGCGGTCCCGGGGTCGCGCCTGCTGCTGAAGTCGAACTCGCTCGAGGACGAGGTGGCGAAAAGTACGCTGCTCGGGGCTTTCGGCAAGCACGGCATCGGCGCGGACCGGCTGGAGCTCACCGGCTGGGCGCCGGATCGGCACCAGCACCTCGGCATGTACGCCGGCGTGGACGTCTGCCTCGACACTTTTCCCTACAACGGCACCACCACCACCTGCGAGGCGCTGTGGATGGGCGTGCCGGTGGTCTGCCTGCGCGGCGACCGGCACGCCGCGCGGGTCGGCGCCAGCATCCTGCACCACGCCGGGCTGCCGGAACTCATAGCCGGGAGCACGGAGGACTACCTGCGGCTGGCGCAGTCGCTTGCCGGCGACACGCAGCGCCTCGTCACGCTGCGCGAGACGTTGCGCGAGCGCATGCGTGCCTCGCCGCTGATGGACCTGCGGCAGTTCGCCGACACGCTCGAGGCCGCGTACCGGGACATGTGGAAAGCGTGGTGCGAGCGAAGGAAGTAAAAGCCGCGCCGGCGACGGACCCGTTCGAGGTCCAGCTGCGCATCGCCGAGGAACACCAGCAGGCCGGACGCAGCGCCGACGCCGAGCGTATGTACCGCAAGGTGCTCGCCCCCAGTCCCGACCATGCGCGGGCGCAGCTCGGGCTCGGTTTACTGCTGCACCAGCTCGGCCGCGACGAGGAGGCCTGCGAGCACCTGCAGGCGGCGGCGAAGGCGCTGCCGCAGAACCTCGATGCCCGCTACAGCCTCGGCGTGAGCCTCGCGCGGCTCAGGCGCCACGCCGAAGCGGCGCAGCAGTTCGAGACCGCGTTGCGCCACCACGCCGGCGTGGCCGACGTGCACAACTACCTCGGGATCGAACTCGCCGAGCTCGGCCGCACCCGCGAGGCCGAGCGGCACCTGCTGCGCGCGATCCGGCTCAAGCCGACGCTCGCCGAGGCGCACAAGAATCTTGGTACGCTGCTGAGCGAGCTCGGCCGCCTGCCGGAGGCCCGCGCGGCGCTGCGCAAGGCCATTGCGCACCGACCCGACTACGCCCGCGCCTGGTGGCATCTCGCCAGCATCACCACCTTCACCGCCGAGCACGCCGCCGAGCTGCGGGCGATGCAGGCGCTGTACGAACGACCGGGGCTGCCGGACGCGCAGCGCGTCGACCTCGCGTTCGCGCTCGGCAAGGCCTCCCACGACCTCGGTGAGCACGAGCGCGCCTTCGCATACTGGCGCGACGGTAACGAGACGCGCCGCCGGCTGACGCCCTACCGGCTGCGCCCGGCGCTCGCCGAGATGCGCGCAGTCGAGCGGCTGTTTTCCGCGGACTTCTGCCGGCCCTTTTTTGCCTCTGCGCCGTCCGGCCCGCGCCCGCTGTTCATCGTCGGCATGCCGCGCTCGGGCACCAGCCTTGTCGAGCAGATACTGGCGAGCCATTCCGCGGTCTACGGCGCCGGAGAACTCGCCACGCTCGATGCGCTGCTGCGTGAAGCCGCGGGTGAATTTCCCGCGGGTCTCGCGAAGCTCGACGCCGCCGGCTGGAAGTCCATCGGCGAACGTTACCTCGGCGAACTCGCCTCGATGTGCGGCGAGGCACAGGTGGTCACGGACAAGATGCCGGGGAACTTCCTGCACATCGGCGCCATCTGGCGCATGTTCCCGGCGGCGAGGATCATCCACTGCGTGCGCGATCCCATGGACACCGGGCTGTCGTGTTATCGAAGCCACTTCGTGTCCGACCAGCTCGGCTACACCTGCGACCTGCTCGATCTCGGCAGTTATTTCCGCCACTACCGCTCGCTCATGGCCCACTGGCACCGGGTCGCCGCCGGGCCGCTCTACGACATCCGCTACGAGGCGCTGGTTGCTGAGCCCGAGGCCGAAGTCCGGCGCCTGCTCGAGTTCTGTGGATTGACGTTCGAGCCCGGCTGCCTGCAGTTTCACCGGAGTTCGCGGCGCGTGCGGACCGCGAGCGGCGCGCAGGTTCGCCAGCCGATTTACAAGGACTCCCTCGCGGGCTGGCGCAGATACGAGCGCGAGCTGCGCCCGCTCGCGGCGGCACTCGCCGGCCCCTGGGCCGAACGGCGTGCGCGGCTGCGACGTGTGCTGACGCGGCGGTAAACGCGGCGGTGTAGGAGCGGCGCGGGCCGCGAC
>CAZFWB010000179.1:0-6708 GCA_964522655.1 uncultured Chromatiaceae bacterium
GCAGCAGCCGGCGAAACCCGTAGCGACGAGCACAGGGACGTGCGAGGAGCGGGCGATCACCTCGCCTCGGCCCTGTCGCTCTCGCCAGCAGGCTTCCGCTGCGGGCGTTCCCGCAGATCGGCGAAGAACAAAAAGATTCGCGGCTGAGGCCGCTCCTACTCTTCCGTTCTCGGCCTGAAGGCCTCCATCAGGTTCTTCTGCACCGCCGGCGGTACGCTGGCGTAGTGGTCGAAGCTCAACGTGTAGCTGCCCTTGCCACCGGTGATCGACTTCAGGCGGGTCTGGTAATCCTGCAGCTCCGCCTCGGGCACCTCGGCGTTGATGGTCACCTGGTTGCCGCTCGCGGTCTCGTTGCCGTTGATGCGGGCGCGGTGGCCGGAGAGGTGGCCGGAGATGTCACCGACGAAATCAGCGGGTGCGGTGATGCGCACCTTCGCGACCGGCTCGAGCACGATCGGGCTCGCTTTGGCGACCGCGTCGAGGAACGCCTTGCGGCCGGCCGAGACGAACGCGACCTCCTTCGAATCCACCGGGTGGTGCTTACCGTCGTAGACCGTCACCCGCAGGTCCTCGATCGGATAACCGGCAATGGCGCCCTCGGCGAGAACCTGGCGCACGCCCTTCTCCACTGCCGGGATGAACTGCCCCGGTATGGCGCCGCCGACCACCTCGTCCACGAACTCGAAGCCGGCGCCGCGGGCGAGCGGTTCGACCCGCAGGTACACCTCGCCGAACTGCCCGGCACCACCGGTCTGCTTCTTGTGCCGGCTGTGGCCCTCGGCCTTGCGGGTGATCGTCTCGCGATAGGCGATCTTGGGGGGCTGGGTGCTTACCTCCAGCCCGTATTCCTCCCGCATGCGCTCCAGCACCAGCCGCACGTGCAGCTCCCCGACGCCGCGCAGCACCGTCTCGTTCGACTGCGAGTTGAACTCGACGCGCAGGCTCGGATCCTCGGCGGTGACCTTGTGCAGGGCGTCCGACAGCTTTTTCTCGTCCCCGCGGCGCGCCGGAGCGATTGCCACGCCGTGCATCGGCATCGGCAGGGCGAGCGGGCGCAGATGGAACTGGTCCTCGTCGTGGCTCGAGTGCAGCACCGCGTCGAAGTGCAGATCGTCCACCTTTGAAACGGCCACGATGTCGCCCGGCGCCGCCTGCGCGACTTCGCTCGTCTGCCCCCCCTGCAGCCGGTACAGGTGCGCCACCTTGAAACCCTTGCGCCGCTCGCCGACGAACACCTGGTCGCCGGGTTTGACCGTGCCCTGGTGAACGCGAAATACGCCGAGACGCCCGACGTACGGATCCACGTTGACCTTGAATACGTGGCCGATGAAGTGCGCCTTCGCATCCGCCCGCACCGGCACGGTGCGTGCGCCGGCCCCCTCACCCTGCAGGAATTCCGGCGGGTTCCCCTCGGTCGGGTCCGGCATGAGCTTCGCGAAGATGTTCAGCAGCTGGCGCAGGCCCGAGCCCGTCTGCGCGGAAACGAAGCACACCGGCACCAGGTGGCCCGCCCGCAGGGCGTTCTCGAACGGGTCGTGCAACTGCTCGACGCCGAGCTCTTCGCCCTGCTCCAGGTAGAGCTGCATCAGCTTCTCGTCGAGTTCGACCACCTGGTCCACGATGTTGGTGTGGGCGGTCTCGACGGTGGAAAAGTCCGGCCTCTTGTCCGACAGCTCGAAGAAACAGTCGGCGACGCTCGCGCCGCGCTCCGCAGGCAGGTTCAGCGGCAGGCATTCCGCGCCGAAGGCCTCCCGAACGTCATTGAGGATTGCCTCGAGATGCTCGCCGTCGGCATCGATGCGGTTGATGACGATCAACCGGCAGAGCTTCCTTTGCGCGGCAAAACTCATCAGGCTGCGGGTGACGGTGTCCACGCCGACCTGGGCGTTGATCACCACCGCGGCCGTGTCCACGCCGGGCAGCACGCTCATCGCACGGCCGATGAAATCGGGATTGCCCGGCGTGTCGACGATGTTCATCAGCACGCCCTCGTGCTCGATGTGACACACCGCGGGGTCGAGGGAATGCTGCAGCCGCTTCTCCTGGGGCGTGAAATCGGAGACCGTGGTGCCTTTCGCAAGGCTGCCCGCCTCCCGGATCATGCCGGTGCGCTCGAGCATGGCCTCCAGCAGAGTCGTCTTGCCAGAGCCGGTCGCGCCCACCAGCGCGATGTTGCGGATCTGCCTGGTGTCGTGAATCTTGCCGGCGGCTGCCATGTCGACCCCTTGAATTCTTGTTGCTCGAATTGCCCCGCGGAGACCGGAGTTTTAAGGATCTGCAGCTGAAATATAGCAGCTTTACCCGGTCGGGCTGCAGAATTGCCGCGCCATGGAGCCACTCTTCGGTCTGCTCGCCCGCCTCGCGCTCGCCGCGCTGTTCGCCGCGGCGGGCATCGGCAAGTTGCGCGACCGGCGCCGCTTCGACGGCATCGTGGTCGACTACCGCTTGCTGCCGCCGCGCCTCGCGCTGCGCATCGCGGCGCCTCTGCCGTGGGTCGAACTGGCGCTGGCCGCGGGGTTGCTGGCCGGAATCAGGCTGGCGAGCCTTGGCGCGGCGGCGCTGCTCGGCCTCTACGGCGTTGCGATGGCGGTCAACCTCGCGCGCGGACGGCGCCTGATCGACTGCGGCTGCGGCGGGCAGCCGCAACGCCTGAGCGGGTGGCTCGTCCTGCGCAACGCCCTGCTCGGCGCGGTGGCGCTGCTCGCGGCCTGAAGGAGCGCGCCCGTCGCGTCAGGCCTGGCGGGCCGCCGCGACCGTCCCCGAGGCGGGCAGCAGTGGCACCGCGGGCAGCACCCAGCCTTTGTGCTGGCGGCGCGCCGGACTGGGGATTGCGTAGGCCACGCGGTCATATTCGGCGCGGAATTTCTGCACGTCGATGCGCCAGCCGCGCTCCTCCCAGTCCCGGCAGTAGTCGCGGTAGCGGGCGATCGCCTTGTCCGCCGGCACGAAGAACTCGTTGGTGTTCTTGCGCGGCGTGATCTTCGGGCGCACCGGATCGAGCACGTACTGGTCCTGGCCGGCGATGAACGCGCTGCGGTCGGCGAACGTCGAGTCGTAGCGCGAGTCGAGCAGGTTGTTGCGAGCGGCGATCAGGTACCAGCGATCCAGCGTCTCGTGAATCGGCGTGTGCAGCAGGTAATTGTGCAGCATCATCTTTTCGGAGGCATGGATCTGCACCCAGGTGCAATGCGGCCCGTGATGCCCGACGCCGCCCTCTATCCAGGCCTCGCCGGTCCGGCCCGAGACCTTGTTCATGTCGCGCTGGGCGAGCGTCGGCGCGAACATCCTGTTGCGGAAGAAGCTGCCCCACGGCGTATCCTCGACCTTGAAGTCCTCGACACGGTAGTCCTCGCGCACGCCGAGGAAGCCGTGCGTCGGGTGGGTGAACTCGTTGTGCGCCGGGTCGATGGTGTTCTCGATCGAGCGCTTGTAGTCGATGTTCCAGTCGGCCGACAGGATGATCGTGCGCCACTCCGGGTCTCCGTACTCGGGGATGTCGATGACCGGCGGACGCTCGGCCTCCGGCAAATCGCCGAGGAATACCCACACCAGCCCGTACTTCTCCTCCACCGGGTAGGAATCGATGCGGGTGCGTTCCGGGATCTTTGCGTTCGGCCCGAGCGAAGGCAGGCGCACGCAGTTGCCCTCGCCGTCGAAGGTCCAGCCGTGGTAGGGACACTCCACGCAGTCGCCGCGCACGCGCCCGTCACCCATGGAGCCGCCGCGGTGCGTGCAGGTGTCGCTGATGCAGCGAACCTTGCCCTTGCTGTCGCGCCAGAGCGCGAAATGGTGGCCGAGCATCATCACTTTCAGCGGCCTGTCCGTCCCGAACTTCACCTCGCCGGACTGCGCGGCGATGTACCAGAAGTTGATGTACATGGCGGTCTCCCGATCTGCGCTGTTTACAGGTTCCTTGCCTGCGATTCTTGGCCAGCGCCAACCGCCCCGTCTTGACGCACATCAGGAAAGGCCACCGCGGGATTGCCTTCCACCCCCCGCCCTGCTCTATTGGCGCGATGCAGCCTGCCGCCCGAGAGCCGCCCGGATCGCATGCGCGCGCCGCCGGGCGGCTGCCACCCTGCGTCCTGCACGAGGACGAGCACCTGCTGGTCGTGGCAAAGCCGGCCGGCTGGAACACGCACGCGCCCTCGCCCTACGCCGGGGAAGGGATCTACGACTGGCTGCGCCACCGCGAGCCGCGCTGGGCGCGTCTTGCCATCGTTCACCGCCTGGACAAGGACACTTCCGGCGTGCTGGTGTTCGCGAAGACCAGCGAGGCCAGCCGCTCGCTCACGCAGCAGTTCAGCCGTGGGGAAGTCCGCAAGCGCTATCTGCTCCTTACGGAGCGCGCGGCGCCAACCGGGGCGCTGCGGGTCGAGACGGGCATCCACCGGGCGGGCTCACGCTACGCGGTCACGCCGGCGCACTCCGGAGGCGGCAATGCCATCACGGTGTTCTCACCCGCCGGCGGAGCGGTGCGCGGCCGCACCGCGCTGATCGCCGAGCCGGCCACCGGGCGCACCCACCAGATCCGCGTGCACGCGGCGCACGCCGGTTTCCCCGTGCTCGGCGACGCGCTTTACGGCGGCGGCAACTCGGCCCGCCTGTGCCTGCACGCGGAGCGCATCACCTTGCGCCACCCGCAGACCGGCGAGACGGTGAGCTTTACGGTGCGGGCGGATTTCGACGCCGACCCGGGCGAAGCACTGCGCGCGGCGTTCATCGACGCGGAGGAGACGGACGCCTGCCGGATCATCCACGGCGCCGCGGACGGCTG
Source organism: uncultured Chromatiaceae bacterium (assembly GCA_964522655.1). Classification (GTDB taxonomy): domain Bacteria; phylum Pseudomonadota; class Gammaproteobacteria; order Steroidobacterales; genus QUBU01. The sequence goes on from CAZFWB010000179.1 coordinate 4,778, forward strand.
GCCCGGCTGCTACGTGGAGCGGCTCGGCGCCTTCCTGGTGGCGCAGTCCGAGACGAACCTCGGCCACGCGGAACAGCGCCGGCTCGCCGTGCGCGGCGCGCGCGGTCTGTATCACCGCCGGCTGAGCCGCGAGGTACGCAGGCTCAGCGCGGCGCAGGCGTCGCCCGTACACCTGTCAGGCGAACGGGCAGAAACGCTCACGGTGCGCGAGAACGGCGTGCACTTCGAGCTGCACCTCGACGAGGGTTATTCGGTCGGCCTGTTCCTCGACCAGCGCGACAACCGCCGCCGCATGCTGACCAACCACGTGGCCGCCGGCTTCACGCCCTTTCCCGGCGGTGCCGCGGGCCGGACGCTGCTTAATGTGTTTGCCTACACCTGCGGCTTCTCGGTCTGCGCCGCGCTCGCCGGCGCGGTCACGACCTCGCTCGATCTGTCGAAGAAGTATCTCGACTGGGGACGGCGCAACTTCGCATTGAATGGGCTCGATCCGGCAAGCCACGACTTCATCTACGGTGACGCCTTCGACTGGCTGCGGCGCCTACGGAAAAAAGAACGACGCTTCGACGCGATCGTGCTCGACCCGCCGACCTTCTCGCAGTCGAAGGAAGGTGGCCCGTTCCGCGCAGAAAAAGACTATGGGCGGTTGCTTGCCGAGGCACTGCCACTCGTCGAACCAGGTGGCGTGCTGCTCGCCTCGACCAACGCCGCGCGCCTGCCACCCGAGGCGTTCGTCGGCACGCTGCGCGAAGCGGTCCGTGCCGCCGGCCGGCGCATCGAGGCCGAGCACTACGCGCCGCAGCCGCCCGACTTCCCGATCACGCGCGAAGAGCCGGGGCACCTGAAATCGCTCTGGCTGCGGGTGGAATGACTGCTCGCCATTTCCTGGTTCTTGGCCGATCTGCAGGGATGCCGGCCGGCATGAGGCAGCGGCGTTGATATATGGACTGGCGGCGGTGACGCCGCGGCGGGACGCTCGCTACGCACGTCCCTGTGCTTCGCTCGCTCGGGTTCCGCTGCGCTCCGCATCCTGCTCCGCTTGCTTCACACGCCCGCCTTAACGTCACCGCCGCCAGCCCCTCGTGCGCCAGGACCGGTGCAGGCGTGGGACGCGGCCCGTCCCCGGGCCGAGCCCATCGGCCGGCTGGCCGAGCAGGCGTGAGCGAGCAAGGCTTGCTCGCAGAGGCGGCGGCAGGGATGCCGCCGCTCCGCGCCCACGAGACACGGATGTCGAGTGGCGCGGACACCGCAGCGAGCCACGCCTGCGAGGGCACCCGCAGGGCCAGCCGGCGGTGAGGCCCGGGGACGGGCAGAGTCCCCCGCCCGACCGGCGCCGCATCCCCGCAGATCGACTAAGAACCTATTTCTTCCCCAGCACGAAAGTGTCGTCGGGAATCGGCACGCCGATCTCGGCGGACGTCCAGCGGATGTCGACGCTCTTCACGCCGTCGTAGTAGTGGCGCACGCGCCCGGGCTGCAGGAACTCGCCGACGCGGTAGAAATCCGAGTAGATGCGCTGATGCCAGCCACGCGCCGTCTGCCAGGCGGCGGAGCGGATGCTGTAATCCTGCTCGTCGATGCCGAAGAGCGTCGCCTGCCCGGCGGGGTCGGTCACGCGGATGAAGTAGCAGGGATGGCCTTCCACCTGGTCCTCCAGCAGCGCCTCCAGTCTGAATCCCTCCTCGAGCGCGAAGCGGATGGCGCTGAAGCCGAAGCCCGCGCCTTCGTCGGCCGCTGCGCGCTCGCCCGCCACGGGCCCGTTCTGGTCGTAGGAGCGCTCGCCGTCGAAAGCGGTCTGGAAAAGCAGCCGGTCGCCCGCGTACGCGTCGAGCCGGAACTTGCCGCTGCCGGCATGCGCCTTCCCGAGTTCCCTGGGGTAGACGCGGTACATCTCGTAGCGGCTGGCAAATACGCAGGCGCCGATCTTCCCG
>CAZFWB010000180.1:0-6609 GCA_964522655.1 uncultured Chromatiaceae bacterium
AACCGGCGTACACGGCTTTGCAGGCCGCTGCATGACCACTCTGCCACCTAGCCCAAGGGTGTGAATCGCGCGGCGACTGTACCACAGGCTCGTTCTGCGATAAGCCCAAACTGCTCACGATTCCGGATGTGCGTTCGTGTGCGGCGCAGGCCGCAGCAGCCGCGGGGAAAAATCTGGAGCGGGAAACCGGGCTCGAACCGGCGACCTATACCTTGGCAAGGTATCGCTCTACCAACTGAGCTATTCCCGCCTCGCAAGAGCGGTATATGGTATCGGCGCACCTTGCCCTGTCAAGAAATCTGTTCGCGCTCACGGACCCTTGGCCACGCTGCTCGCATGTAGCCAATCATCGACCACAACGTGATGCCCGCGGCGACGATCAGCAAGGCGAGGCCGATGTCATAGACCGGAATTCCGAGGACTGGTTTCGTGAACAGCATGCATCCGAGCCCGACCATCTGCATGGTGGTCTTTGCCTTGCCGATGCCGGAAACTGCGACGCGACTCCGGGCACCCAACTCAGCCATCCATTCCCTGAGTGCCGAGACCGTGATCTCCCGGCCAATGATGATGGCCGCTACGAGTGCAATCGTAATTCGCGGGTCAGCCTGCAGGATCAGGACCAGAGCAACCGCCACCATGAGTTTGTCGGCAACGGGATCCAGGAACGCACCGAACTGCGACGTCTGCCCGAGCCGGCGAGCCATGTATCCGTCAAGCCAGTCTGTCACGCAGGCCAGCGCGAAAATCAGGGCCGCGCCGGGGCGGCTCCATTCGCCCGGGACGTAAAAGACGACGACAACCGCCGGAATGGCCGCGATACGCAGCCACGTCAGCGCGTTAGCGACATTGAGCTCCGGGTACATAGGACGAACAAGGCGGTCGCACCAGTGGGACCTGACGCTTGCAATTCTAACGCCGTGGCGCCCGAATGCGCGGTCAGGGGTCGTTCCCCACGGCGGAGTCGCTATGAAACTGGCCGTAGATGCGTTCAGCGAGTTTGCGACTGATCCCCGTCGCGCGCTCCAGATCGGCAACGCCGGCGCGGCTGATGCCCTGCAGACCACCGAAATGCTGCAGCAGGACCTTGCGGCGGCGCGGGCCCAGTCCGGGTATGCCCTCGAGCACCGACCCGACCGTTGCCTTGCCGCGACGCTGGCGATGACCGGTGATGGCGAACCGATGCGCCTCGTCGCGCAGCTGCTGGACCAGCCGCTGCGCGGCCGATTCGGGCGGCAGGACGAGCGCGCGTGCCGCTTCCGGCATGTACAGCCGCTCCTGCCCCGGACGCCTGCCCGGCCCTTTCGCGACGGCTGCAGCCCGCAGTCCCGACAGCCCCAGATCATTCAGAACCTCGGTTACCCGTGCCAGTTGCCCGCGCCCGCCGTCGATGAGCAACAGGTCGGGTAACTGGGCGCCCCCCTCTGCAGCCCGCGCATAACGGCGGCGGACTGCCTGGGCGATTGCGCCATAGTCGTCGCCCGGCGTTACGTCACGGATGTTGAATCGCCGGTAGTCGGACTTCTGCGGACCGGTTGGCCGGTACACGATGCAGGCGGCAACCGTTTCGCTGCCCTGCGTATGGCTGATGTCGAAACACTCGATGCGCTCGGGCGTGCCCCCAAGTCCAAGCGCCTCGCCGAGTTGCCGGAACTGCTCGGCCATGGTCGCCGCCGCGGACGCCTGCGCGGCCGCTCCCTGCCGCGCATTCGTCAGGGCCATCTCGAGCCAGCGCCTCCGGGTACCACGAATCCTCTGTCGAATCGCGACCGGATGCCCGGCAACCGCGGCAATGCTTCGCTCCAGCAGCGATGCCCCGTCAATCGATCCGCCGACCAGAATCTCCCGCGGCGCCGCATGTTCGAGGTAGTGCTGCATCAGGAAGGCCCGCAGAATTTCGCGCGGGTCCGTCTCAGCGGCGACATGCGGGTGGAAATTCCGGCAGCCCAGCACGCGCCCGCCTCGAATCATCAGCATGGCGATGCAGCACTGTCCGTCTTTCTGCGCCACCGCGATCGCGTCCGTGTCCGCGCCCGCCTCCGACGCGATGATCTGCTGCTCCTGCACGCGGCGAATGGCAGCGATCTGGTCACGGTAGCGAGCTGCTTTTTCGAACTCCATCGCAGCCGAGGCGCGCTCCATCCGCCCCACCAGCTCGGCGATGATTTCGTCGTCGCGCCCTTCGATGAAACGTATCGCGTCGTCGACGTCCCGGCGATACTCGCCAGGTTCGACGAGCCCGACGCAAGGTGCCGAACAGCGCCCGATCTGGTATTGGAGGCACGGCCGGCTGCGATTGGAAAAAAAGGTGTCTGCGCACTCCCGTACGCGAAACAACTTCTGCAGTTGCTGCAGCACCTGGCGGACCGCGCCGGCGTTCGGGAACGGGCCGATGAAGCGTCCGGCACCCGCGCGCGAGCCGCGGTGAAACTCAAAACCCGGAAATGGCTGCTGCGTGGAGACCCGGATGTACGGATAGCTCTTGTCGTCGCGCAGAACGACATTGAACCTGGGGCGGTGCTCCTTGATCAGGTTGTACTCGAGCAGGAGCGCCTCCTGCTCCGTGGCCGTCACCGTTACCTCGATACGGGCAAGCGCCATGAGCATGGCCTGCGTTTTCGCATCGAGCGCCCTGCGGCCAAAGTAGCTCCCAACTCTGCGCCGCAGATTACGCGCCTTGCCCACATAGATAATGCGGCCTTTCGAGTCGAGCATTCGATACACGCCCGGCCGACTCGTCAGCGTACGGACGAAGTCCCTTACATCGAAATCCGCCGTCCGGTCTGGTCGCTTCTTAGCCATCGAGCCAGTGCCGTGCACGCGCGAACGCGTCTTCAAACATTGGCCGGGTCAGTCGGCCGGTCTGAGTGTTGTAGCGGCTGCAATGGTAGCTATCCAGTAAAAGCACGCTCCCACCGATTTGATGGGCGCGCCCGTGGCCAAACGGGAAATGTACCGGCCGCAGTCCGAGGGCTCGCAAGACCGCTCCATGAGCAATTCCACCGAGCGCAAGAATCACCGATCGATCCGGGAGTTCCGCTATCTCCTCGCGCAGATAGTCGTTACAGGTCCGAACCTCCTCGGTAGTGGGCTTGTTCTGCGGCGGAACGCAGCGCACGGCGTTGGTAATCCGGCATCCGCGCAGCCTCAACCCGTCCCCGCGCCCGCCGCTGGCCGGCCGGTTTGCAAAGCCGAACCTGAACAATGTTTCGTACAGCAGAAGCCCGGCGAAATCCCCGGTGAACGGCCGCCCGGTGGCATTGGCGCCATGCAGCCCCGGAGCCAGCCCCACGATGAGCAATGCAGCGCGTGCATCGCCGAAGGACGGCACCGGCCGGGCATAGTAATGCGGGTGTCTCTGGCGGGTCTCGGCGAGAAAGCCAGCCAGGCGGGCACACCTGCGACACTCAGTAGTAAAGCTTCCCGCCGAGCCAGCGCCTGTATCAGTGTCCACGGCCGCCCCGGTCGGCGATGCGCATGGCGACCTCCATGGCCTGCTCGTAGTTCAGGCGGGGATCGACCTGGCTGCGATAAGCCCGGTGAAGGTCCGCCTCGGCCAGCCCCCGGGCTCCACCTACGCATTCGGTCACGTGTTCGCCGGTGAGCTCGAGGTGTACGCCCCCGAGGTGGCTGCCGCATTCCCGGTGAATCCGGAACGCATCCTCGAGCTCCTGCAGGATGCGATCGAACCGTCTTGTCTTGATGCCGGATCCGAGGACCTCGGTGTTGCCGTGCATCGGGTCGCACATCCAGAGCACGGTGGCATTCTCGGACTTTACGACATCGATGAATTCCTGCAGCTTGCCGTCGATCCGGTCAGCGCCCAAGCGGTGAATCAGGGTCAGCCGCCCGGCCTGGTTCGCCGGATTCAGCGTTCGAAGCAATGCGCGCAGGGTCGGCGCAGTCAGGGACGGGCCGATTTTCACGCCGACCGGATTGGCTATGCCCCGGAAATACTCCACATGGGCACCGTCGGGCGCCGCTGTGCGTGCGCCGATCCACGGGCAGTGGGTCGTCAGGTTGTACCACGCGCCCCGATGCGGCAGCAGCCGGGTCTGTGCCTGCTCGTAATAGAGGTTAAGGCCCTCGTGGGAGGTGAAGAAGTCGACCCGCCGCGCCTCATGGATCTTGGTGCCGGTGATCGATTCGAAGAAGTCGAGACCGTCGGACACGCGCCGGACCATCTCGTGATAGCGATCGGCCATCGGTGAGTGGCTCACGAAGGCGAGATCCCAGTTCTCGGGATGATGCAGGTCGGCGAAGCCACCGTCGATCAGCGAGCGGACAAAATTAAGAGTCAGGGCCGCGCGCTCGTACCCCCTCAGCATCAATTCCGGTTCCGGCTCCCGGTCTGCCGCGGTGAACGAGCTTCGATTCACGAGATCGCCCCGATAGCTCGGCAGAGAGACTCCGTCACGTGTTTCCGTATCGTCGCTGCGTGGCTTGGCGTACTGCCCGGCCAATCGCCCGAGCCGTACCACCGGCCGCTTCAGTCCTGCGATGATGACCACGCTCATCTGCAGAAGGATCTTGAGCTTCTGCACGATGTTCTCCGAGCTGCAGTCCTCGAACGCCTCGGCGCAGTCACCGCCCTGAAGGACGAAGGCCCTCCCTTGCTGAGCAGCAGCGATCTGCTCTCGCAACGCCTCGACCTCCCAGCTCGTCACGATCGGTGGCAGTCGTGCGAGGCGCGCGATCACGTCGTTCAGGCGTCCCTTATCGTGGTACCGTGGCATCTGGGTCGCGAGTTTCGTTTGCCAGCTGTCCGGAGCCCAGGGACCGAGAGGGGTTTCAGTTGCCATGGTGCACGCTATTCTAGCGTCTGATACGGTAGCGAGGCGGCCTTGCCCGGCGGTGATGGCAGCGCACTATGCGTCGATCTGAATCAGCGGTTTTTTGGGCGCGGTGGTCAGCCCTGTTGCTGAGCGTGGGACCGGCGGCTCTGGGGGCCGACGAACCCGATCGCCCCCCTCCCCCCGCGACGCCCGGCTCCGCACTTCACCTGGAAGTTCGCGGCGCCATCGGTCCGGCGACCAGCGACTACATACAGCGTGGATTGCAGAAGGCGCAGGAGACAGCCGCGCGGCTGGTGATCCTCGAGATGGATACGCCCGGCGGTCTCGACGCTGCCATGCGCGACATCAACAAGGCGATTCTGTCGTCCGAAGTGCCGGTCGCTACGTTTGTCTCGCCGAAAGGGTCCCGGGCCGCCAGCGCGGGGACCTATATTCTCTATGCGAGTCACATTGCAGCCATGGCGCCGGCGACCAACCTGGGGGCGGCTACGCCAGTACAGATCGGCGGCGGCGAACCAACACAACCCGCGCCACCGGCGACCGAGCCCTCTGCCGGGGAAGAGAAGAAGGATTCGCAACCGGCCCCGTCACCACCGGGCCCCACAGGTGCCATGGAGCGTAAGGCAGTGAATGACGCGGTGGCCTACATTCGCGGCCTCGCGGAACTGCGCGGGCGCAATGCTGACTGGGCTGAGAGCGCCGTGCGCGAAGCGGTCAGCCTTACGGCCGACGAGGCCGCCAGCAGGAACGTGATCGATTTCGTCGTTGCCGATGTTCCCGCCCTGCTCACCGCGGCCAACGGCCGCGTTGTCCGCGTGCAGGACCGCGAGGTCACGCTTGCCACCGAAGGGCTGGCCATAGAGCGCTACGAACCCGACTGGCGCACCAAGCTGCTTGCGACGATTACCGATCCCAACGTAGCTTATTTCCTGCTGCTGATCGGCATTTACGGGCTCATATTCGAGGGCTACAACCCCGGAGCGATCGTGCCCGGAGTCGTTGGCGCAATATGTCTCCTGCTCGCGCTTTTTTCGTTTCAGGTGCTGCCGGTCAATTACGCGGGTCTCGGCCTGATGTTGCTCGGTGTCATCCTGCTCGTCGCCGAGGCATTCGTGCCGAGCTTCGGAGTACTCGGCATCGGTGGCATCGTCGCGTTCGTCGCCGGTTCGATTCTTCTTCTCGACACCGACATCCCGGGGTTCTCGATTTCCCGCACGCTGATCGGCGGTGTCGGACTCACTGCCGGCCTGGCGTTGCTCGGCATGATGATCCTCCTCTTTCGCATGCGGCGCAGCCCGGTGGTGACCGGCCGCGAAAGCATGATTGGCGAGTTGGCGGAGGCACTCGAGGACTTCGAGTCGCAGGGTGCCGTATTCGTGCACGGCGAGCGTTGGAAGGCGAGGACGAGCGTCCCCGTCAGGAGAGGAGACCGGCTGCGAGTCACCGGTTTGACGGGCCTGACGCTCGAGGTGACGCCAGCCCCGCCTCCCGATTAGCCGGACCAGCCACCAGCAGGGGAGAGTGCCGATATGACCATTCTGATGTTCGTCGTTGCCGCTGTGCTGCTGCTCCTGATGAGCAGCATCAAGATCCTCAAGGAGTACGAACGCGGCGTGACTTTTACCCTCGGCAGGTTTACCGGAATCAAGGGCCCGGGGATCATCATCGTCATACCCGTCATTCAGCAGATTGTGCGGGTTGACCTGCGCGTGATCGTACTCGACGTGCCGAGTCAGGACGTCATTTCCCGCGACAACGTCTCCGTCAAGGTCAACGCGGTGATCTATTTCCGCATCGTCGATCCGGAAAAAGC
>CAZFWB010000181.1:0-6606 GCA_964522655.1 uncultured Chromatiaceae bacterium
GCACTGCCGGACCCCGATGCCGGTGGCGTCAACCCGCGATTCTCCAGGATCTTGTCGACTGGCAGATACATGAGATTTCCGCCCCCCTTCGCATCGAGGATGACCTTGTTGGAGCGGCTCATTACGTCCTCCACCGCCTCGATGTACAGGCGCTCACGCGTCACCGCGGGAGCCCGTTCGTACTCCTTGAGCAGGGTCTCGAAGCGGGCCGCCTCGCCCTGCGCGTCTGCGGTGACGCGCGCCTTGTAGGCCTCTGCATCCGCGATCCGGCGCGCGGCCTCGCCACGCGCCTTCGGGACTATGTCGTTCGCGTAGGCCTGCGCCTCGAACGCGAGCCGTTCGCGATCTTCCCGGGCCTTGATCGCGTCCTGAACGGCGGCGTCGACCTGCTCGGGAAAGTTGACGTCCTGAAGGTTGACCTTGGTGACGCGGATCCCGGTTTCGTACTCGTCCAGTATTCCCTGAATCAGCTTCTCGGTATCCTGCGCAATCTGCGCGCGCCCCTCGCCCAATGCGAAATCCATCTTGCTCTTGCCGATCACGTCGCGGATGGCGCTTTCGCTGACGTCCGAGATGGTGCCCTCCGGGTCGCGAACGCGGAACAGGTATTTGACCGGGTCGGCCTTCTGGTATTGCACCACCAGGTCCACATCCACGATGTTCTCGTCGGCGGTAAGCATCCGGGTCTGCTTGTTGAATGGACTCACCTCGTTGACGTTGACGAGTTCGACGCTTTCGACCGGCCACGGCAGGTGCCAGCGCAGACCGGGCATCGACACCGCGCTGAACTTGCCGAATCGCAGGACGACGCCCTGCTCGGCGTCGTCCACGCGGTACAGGCCCGTCGCCAGCCAGCCGGCGAGCACCAGCAATGCCAGCCAGCCGAAACCCGCTGCGCTGCCGCCCGGCGCCGACCCGCTCGGAGGCCGCCCACCCCTGAAGAAACCGGTGAGCTTCCGTTGCCAGTCGCGCACGATGCGATCGAGGTCGGGAGGGCCTTGCCGGTCCCCGCCGCCGCGATCCCAGGGATTGCGGTTATTGCCAGATTCGTTCCACGCCATGATTCAGCTCTATCGCCCGGCCGGGACCCCTGACTGCCCGGCCGGAGAAACCACTCCGCCGGAGTGCTCATGCGGCGGCATCAGCCGGACACCATTGCTTCGCTGCAAGTCAAGGAACTCCGCGCGGTCCATTTCCAGGTCGATCTCCCAGCCGCCGTCCTGCAACGGACGCTCGCAACGGACGCCCGCGTGCCGGTAGATCAATGCCCGCAATCTTGCCTGGGCAACCGACAGCCGGATCGTCCCCCGAACGACGTCACGATGCAGGTACTCGGCGATACTGTCCATCAACAGCCCGATGCCGGCTCCGGTCGCTGCGGACAACCACACGCGCGACGGCATGCCCGTATCGGTTCGGTCTACCCGCGGCTCGATCTGCAGTATATCAGCCTTGTTGAAGACGCGGATCGTGGGCAGAGCCCCGGCGCCGATGCTTGCCAGTACCTTCTCCACCTGCTCGATTCGCTCGGGATAAGCGCTGTCTGCGGCGTCCACCACGTGCAGCAGGAGACGCGCTTCGCGAGTCTCCTCGAGTGTCGAGTGGAACGCGGCGATCAGCTCATGCGGCAATTCACGGATGAAACCGACCGTGTCGGCGAGGACGATACGTCTGCCATCGGGCAGGTTGACCGAGCGCAGGGTGGGATCGAGGGTCGCGAACAACTGGTCAGCCACGACGGTGCCGGCGTCGGTGAGGCGGTTGAAAAGGGTCGACTTGCCGGCGTTGGTGTAGCCGACCAGCGAAACCACGGGCACCTCGTGCCGGCGTCGCTGCTGGCGCGAGAGATCGCGGTGGCGGGCAAATCGATCCAGGCGATCGTGCAACTGGCGGATTCGCTTCGCGAGCAGACGGCGATCGGTCTCGAGTTGCGTCTCGCCCGGCCCACGCAGCCCTATTCCACCCTTCTGACGCTCCAGATGCGACCAGCCGCGCACCAGACGCGTCGAAAGATGCTCGAGTTGAGCGAGTTCCACCTGCAGCTTGCCTTCGAACGTGCGGGCCCTCTGCGCAAAAATGTCGAGAATGAGGCCGGCGCGGTCCACGACCCGGCGCCCCAACTCCTTTTCCAGGTTGCGCTCCTGCGCGGCCGAGAGCTGATGGTCGACCAACACGAGCTCCGCGGCGGTCTCGCCGACCAGTCGCCGCAACTCCTCGAGCTTCCCCGAACCGATGAGGTAGCGGGGATTTATGGAGCGCAGGGGGGCAGTCAGGCAGCCGGCCACTTCAGCGCCAGCCGCCATCGCCAGCGCTGCGAATTCCTGCTGTTCTTCCGGTGGAGGGTTCCGGCCGGAGCCGACATGAACGAGGACGGCCCGTTCGCCGCGTTCCGGTCTCTCGAACAACTCGCTGCCGCCCCGGGTCATCGCAGCCCGGCGGGCGCTGACGACTCGTCGCGAACCTGCCGGGGGCGTCTGATCAGTTACCTTCCTCTTCGTCACCGGAACCTATGCGGACATTGCGAGCCGGCACTACCGTGGAGATCGCGTGTTTGTACACCATCTGGCTGACACTGTTTTTCAGCAGGACCACGAACTGGTCAAACGACTCGATCGTACCCTGCAGTTTGATGCCGTTTACCAGATAGATCGATACCGGGACCTTTTCCTTGCGTAAGGCGTTGAGGAACGGATCCTGCAGAACCTGCCCCTTGGACATTCTGGTCTCCCGTTGTGGTTCTTGTTTTTCCGTCTTTTCCGCCTTGTCGGCAGACGCGGATTTGGAAGGAAGAGAAAGTCTGCTCATACCCCGTTTCCCGGCATATTTACGGCATGCCCATCATATTGCATCGCAGGGTCTGACGCGACACCCCCGCCCGGACCAGGACTCCCGCTATCCGCGCGGCAGCATCTTCGGCCGGCACCGGAACGTCAATATCGGCTGGATCGGCTCGCATCCACGTGAGTTGGCGCTTCGCCAGCCTGCGCGTCGCCACCGCAGCCCGACGCTCAGCTTCGGTGAAATCGAACTGGCCGGCGAGGTGCTGCCACAGCTGCCGGTAACCAACCGCGCGCATGGCCGGACAATCGGCTGACATCTGCGGCAGCGCGCGCAAGCGCCGCACCTCCTCGACGAAACCTGCCCGAAGCATCGCGCGCAGACGCTCTTCGAGCACCCGGTACAACTGCGCCCGGTCGGACGGCCAGAGCGCGATGCGCAACAGTCGAACGCGTGGCGCCGCGTCGCGCTCGGCCTGGAGCCTCGAGATCGGGCGCCCCGTGAGGCGAAAGACCTCGAGTGCACGTTCAATCCGTTGACGATCGGACGGCGTAATGCGGCCAGCCGCCGCCGGATCCACGCGGGCGAGCTCCTCATGCAATGCCTTCCAGCCGTGTTGCCCGGCGGCGCGCGCGAGCTCCGCCCGGACGGCGCGGTCGGCCTTCGGCAGCGGCGCGAGACCCCGCCACAGCGCCCGGAAATAAAGCATCGTTCCGCCCACCAGCAGCGGCAGTCGGCCGCGGCCGCAGATCTCCGGAATCAAGCGCAGGGCGTCGGCGCGAAACTCCCCTGCCGAATAGCTTTCCCACGGGTTGCGGATATCGATGAGATGGTGCGGAACGGCTGCGCGCTCCGCAGCTGCGGGCTTCGCCGTGCCGATGTCCATCAGCCGGTAAATCATCGCCGAGTCAACGCTGATGATCTCGAGCGGCGTGAGGTCGGCAAGCCTGAGTGCGATATCCGTCTTCCCCGCGCCGGTCGGCCCGTAAAGACAGACCGCAAACGGTCGCTGCGCCGGCAAGGCGTCCCCGCGCGTCCGATCAGCGTCCACGCAGGAAAAGCCGGTCGAGATCCTGCAACGACAGCCGCGTCCAGGTCGGCCTTCCATGGCTGCACTGGTCCGACCTGTCCGTGGCCTCCATCGCGCGCAGCAACACGTTCATCTCCGGCACGCTGAGCTGCCGATTGGCCCTGATGGCAGCGTGGCAGGCTGCGGTCGACAGCGCAGCGTCCACCACCTGCTCGAGTCGCCGGCTCGAATGCTGCTCGGCCCAGTCTGACAGAATGTCGCGGACCAGCTTCGGGAGATCGCTTCCCTGCAGCACGGCGGGCACCGCGCGCACCACGACGAGTTCGGCGCCAGCGCGTTCGACGATCAGCCCGAGCGGCGCCAGCGCGGAACCATGCTGCTCGACGAGCTGCGCCTCGGCCTGCGTGACCCGCACGGACTCTGGCAGCAGCAGCGGCTGGGCCGGAATGCCTCCCTCTCGCAGTTGCGCTTTCAGCCGCTCGTAGGTCACGCGCTCGTGGGCGGCGTGCGCGTCGACGATGACCAGCCCGTCGCTCGCCTGAGCCAGGATGAAGACCCCATGCAGTTGCGCCAGTGCATGGCCGAGCGGGAACTGGCCGCAATCGGCACTCGTCGTGCCGGCCGGTTGATCCTCCACTGCAAGCGCCTCGTAGCCGGCGAGAGTCTCTTTCACCCCGGCCGTCGCGACCGGAAACATCGCGGCGGGCGGATAGCCGGCGCCCCTCGGTGTCCGCGCGGGCCCCGAGTGGACGATGGCATGCGCCCCGGGCCGCGTTTCCGCTAGCGCTGCTTCGACGCTGCGGCGAAGGAAATCCCGCACGCCGCCCGGGTCGCGAAAGCGTACTTCCTGCTTGGCGGGATGCGCGTTCACGTCGACCGCCTCCGGATCGATCTCCAGGTAAAGGACGAACGCCGGAAAACGGCCGTGGTAGAGCACGTCCTGGTAAGCAAGACGTACTGCCTGGGTCACCAGCCGGTCACGAATGGCACGCCCGTTGAGGAAGAAGTGCTGCAGATCGGGCTGACTGCGCGAGAAAGTGGGGCGCGCAATCCAGCCGTGCAGTTGCAGCCCCGACGCGTCGCGCTGCAGGTACAACGCGTGCTCGAAGAACTCCGCCCCCGCCAGGCGCCCCACGCGCTGCTCCTGCTCCTGGCGGCTGCCCGCAGCGGGAAGGTCGAAGACGGTGCGGCGGTTGCTCGTGAAGCGGAACGCAGCCGAGAACCGGCTCAGCGTCAGCCGCTCCACCACGCCCTGCAGGTGCTGAAACTCGGTACGTTCCGAGCGCAGGAAGCGCCGTCTTGCCGGCGTATTGAAGAAGATGTCCCTGACCTCGATCGTGGTGCCGAGCGGATGCGCGGCCGGTGCTGGCTCGGTCCGATCACCGCCCTCGCTCGAGATCGTAAACGCGCCGGCCGCAGCGCCGGTGCGCGACGTCAGGCGCAGCCTCGATACCGAGGCGATGCTGGGCAGCGCCTCCCCCCGGAATCCCAGCGACGCGATTTGCGACAGGTCCTCGAGGCGCTCGATCTTGCTGGTCGCATGGCGGGCCAACGCCAGGGGCAATTCGTCGCGCTCGATGCCGACCCCGTCGTCACGTACCCGGATCAGTCGCGTGCCGCCCGCTTCGATCTCGACCTCGATCCTTCTCGCGCCGGCATCGAGGCTGTTTTCCAGCAGTTCCTTGACCACTGAGGCCGGCCGCTCCACCACCTCGCCGGCAGCGATCTGGTTGACCAGTTGCGGCGGCAGCTCGCGGATCGGCATGCGAAGATTGTTTCAGATGCCCGCTACCCTGTCATGTGCGACGACGGCCGCGGGCAATCGTGCCGCGGTGCCGTCGCCGTCGGCACACGCGGCGGCGCACCGCGGCTCAGGTTTCCCGGGTCACCGGTATGCGCAGGACCTGCCCGACCACGATGCGATCGCTCTTCAGCTGGTTTGCGTCGCGGATGCGCCGGACACTGGTGTTGTAGCGGCTGGCAATTGCCGACAGCGACTCTCCGCGCCGCGTGACGTGCGTCACCGCACCGGCGCGCTGGCGCCGGCTGAGTTCGGCAACGAGCGTGCCGCGCGGCGGATTGCGGTAGAAATAACCCCGTATGCCGGCAAGCACCGCGCCGGCGAGGCGCTCGCGGAAGGCATGGCTGTTCAGGCGCCTTTCTTCCTCCGGGTTGGAAATGTAGGCCGTCTCGATCAGCACCGACGGGACATCCGGCGATTTCAGGACCATGAACGGCGCCTGCATCACGCGCGGTTTGCGCACGGTTCCGACCCGCGCCATCTCCGAGAGAATTTCGTCGGCCACCTCGATGCTGGAACTCAGCGAAGCGTTCTGCGAGAGATCCAGCAGCACGGAGGCAAGCGTGCGATCCTTGGTGCCCAGCGACACCCCGCCGATCAGGTCGGCGGCGTTCTCCCGCGCAGCCAACCGGCGGGCCGCTTCGTCGGTCGCGCCCTTTTCATTGAGTACGTAAACGGAAGCGCCGCGAACGCTGCGGTTGCGAACCGCATCGGCGTGCACCGAAACAAACAGGTCGGCCTTCGCGGCGCGCGCGCGCTCCATCCGCGCGCGCAATGGCACGAATTCATCACGCTTGCGCGTCAGCACGCCGCGCATCCCGGGCTCGGAGTTGATCCGCTCGACCAGCAACCGTGAGATCAGCAGGGTGACGTCTTTCTCTCGTACGCCACGCGGACCATGCGCCCCCGGGTCTTTGCCGCCGTGCCCGGCATCGACCGCAACGATGATGTCGCGTCCGATCGGCGCAGCGTCTGCAGCTATTCCTGTCGCAGCCTT
>CAZFWB010000182.1:0-6600 GCA_964522655.1 uncultured Chromatiaceae bacterium
AGTGGACGGGACTCGAACCCGCGACCCCCGGCGTGACAGGCCGGTATTCTAACCAGCTGAACTACCACTCCACGGTATTGGTGGGTGCTGAGGGTCTCGAACCCCCGACCTTCGCCTTGTAAGGGCGACGCTCTTCCAGCTGAGCTAAGCACCCCTGGCAGGGCCCTGTCACCCCGCATGGCGTGCCGCAGCCGGAGAGGGCTACCGGCCGATTCACGGCAGCCACGCACCTCAACACGGAGGCCCTGCTCGGCGAACTTCCAGACCCTCCGCGAAAGCGCGCTAGTTTACGGCATCCTTCAATGCCTTGCCAGCGCGGAAACCCGGCACCTTGCTGGCGCGAATTTCGATCGCCTCTCCGGTCCGCGGATTACGACCGGTCCGGGCCGCCCGCTTCTTGACGGTAAACGTCCCAAAGCCCACAAGCGACACCTGCGTGCCGCTTTTCAATGCGTTGGTGATCGCCGAAATGACGGATTCCACCGCCCGAGACGCATCCGCCTTCGACAGGCCCGCTTCACCGGAAACCACCTCAATCAAATCGCCCTTGTTCATTGGAGCATCCTATCGCGAATTTCCCAACCCAGTGTCATCGCGGTACGCAACGACATTTCCCAGCGAAGCTGCCTGGCTCTGCCCGGCAGCGACAGCTGACCACCCCCCACCTCAACGATTCCGGTCAGCCATCCGACGAAGCCACGTCGAATGACAATGGCCGTAACAGAACGTCTTGCCTTATACCAAGTAGAAAAAAGCGCTGTCAACAAAGCGCCTGTCCATCCGACGCAATGATTCTAATGCGCGCGGACTCCATTGGTACCCGCGTCTGATTTCTTTCGTGCCTCCTCCTCGGCGGCGGCGACGTCAGAAGACTTGGGCACAGGCATTCTCTGCATAGACAATTGCAGCACCTCGTCTATCCACCTGACCGGAACAATCCGCAGCTTGTCTTTGATGTTTTTCGGTATTTCCACGAGGTCCTTCTCATTGTCCTTCGGGATCAACGCCACCGCGATGCCGCCGCGGTGAGCCGCCAGCAATTTCTCCTTCAGGCCACCGATCGGCAGAACCTCGCCCCGAAGCGTGATCTCGCCTGTCATCGCCACATCCGAGCGAACCGGTATCCCGGTCAATGCCGATACCAGCGCGGTGCACATGCCCACGCCCGCACTCGGTCCGTCCTTTGGTGTCGCACCTTCCGGCACGTGAATATGCAGATCAAGGCGTTGATGAAAGTCCTCGTCGATGCCCAGGATGGCGGCACGGCTGCGCACTACCGTTGTTGCGGCCTGGATCGACTCTTGCATGACGTCGCCGAGTTGCCCGGTGTGGATCAGCTTGCCTTTCCCCGGCACCACCGCCGCTTCGATCGTCAGCAGTTCCCCGCCGACCTCGGTCCAGGCGAGGCCCGTGACCTGACCAACCTGATCGTTCTCCTCGGCGCGTCCATAGCGGAAGCGGCGCACACCAAGATACTTCTCGAGCCCTCGCGGGACCACCTGAATCTGGCGTTCACGAGGACGGAGCAGCAGCCCCTTGACCACCTTCCGACAGATTTTCGCGATTTCCCGCTCAAGATTGCGCACGCCCGATTCGCGCGTGTAATAGCGGACGATGTCGCGAACCGTCGCATCGCCAATCACCAGCTCCTGGTCCTTCAGCCCGTTTGCCTTTTTCTGTTTCGGTATCAGGTAATTGCGGGCGATGTTCAGTTTCTCGTCCTCGATATAGCCAGGAATCCGGATCACCTCCATGCGATCCAGAAGTGGCGGAGGAATATTCAACGTGTTCGCCGTACACACGAACATCACGTCAGAGAGATCGAAATCGACCTCCAGGTAGTGATCATTGAACGCTGAGTTCTGCTCCGGATCGAGCACCTCGAGCAGCGCAGACGAGGGATCGCCCCTGAAGTCCGTCGACATCTTGTCGACCTCGTCGAGCAGGAACAGCGGATTCCGCACCCCCGCCTTCCCCAGATTCTGAATGATCTTCCCGGGCATGGAGCCGATGTACGTACGTCGGTGCCCGCGAATCTCAGCCTCGTCGCGAACCCCGCCGAGGGACATGCGGATGAATTTTCTGTTAGTGGCCTTGGCGATGCTCTGACCGAGCGAGGTCTTGCCGACACCGGGCGGTCCAACCAGACAGAGGATAGGCCCCTTCGTCTTCTTGACCCGCTGCTGCACCGCAAGGTATTCGAGAATGCGCTCCTTCACCTTCTCCAGTCCGTAGTGGTCACGTTCCAGGACTTCCTCGGCATGACGCAAATCCCTGTTGATCTTGGTGCGATTCCGCCACGGCGATTTCAGCAGCCAGTCAATGTAATTTCGCACCACCGTGGCTTCCGCCGACATCGGCGACATCATCTTCAACTTGTTGAGTTCCGACGTTGCTTTTTCACGCGCCTCCTGTGACATGCCTGCCTGGGCGATCTTCTGCTCGAGGTCGGATATCTCGTTCGGCGCATCCTCCATCTCGCCGAGTTCTTTCTGAATGGCCTTCATCTGCTCATTCAGGTAATACTCGCGCTGACTCTTTTCCATTTGCTGCTTGACGCGCCCGCGAATTCGCTTCTCGATCTGGAGCATATCGATCTCCGTATCGACAAGTCCGAGCACGTGCTCGAGGCGCTCACGCACCCCTGTAATCTCGAGCACCTTCTGTTTGGCCTCGAGCTTCAGTGACATATGGGCGACAACCGTGTCTGCCAGCCGCCCCGGCTGATCAATACCCATCAGCGAGGTCATGATCTCCGGCGGCACTTTCTTATTGAGCTTAACGTAGCTCTCGAACTGAGAGATTATCGAACGCCTGAGCACATCAAGCTCGCGCGTCTCGACCTCCTCGTCCTCCTTGATGATCTCGATGTCAGCGGAAAAATGCTCGCCCTGGTGGCACTCACGTAACCGCGCGCGACTGCCGCCCTCGACCAGAACTTTTACGGTGCCATCAGGCAGCTTCAGCAGCTGCAGAATCGTAGCGAGAGTGCCGACCGCGTAGATGTCGTCCAGCGTGGGGTCATCGACGTCCGCCTGTTTCTGCGCCACAAGCAAAATCTGCTTTCCAGCGCTCATGGCCACATCGAGGGCCAGAATCGATTTCTGGCGCCCTACGAAGAGTGGAATCACCATGTGCGGGTAAACCACCACGTCTCGCAGCGGAAGGATGGGTATGCTCTTGCGAAATTGCTGGCGATCATCGGCCATCGTGCTCTCCGTCATCCCTGCGAACTAACGCGCACCGATATCACTCTGCAGCGCCGTCGGGCGCTTGCGGCAACGGAACGCCGATCAGGATCGGCCGGACCCCGCCCGAAGTCGCTCTTCGTCCACCGCCCGCCTGGCTGGCGCTTCGTCAGATTCGTAAATCACGTACGGCTTGGTTTCACCGACGATTACCGCCTCGTCCACCACCACCTTCTTGGCGCTGGTCATGGACGGCAAGTCATACATGGTATCGAGCAGCACGCTCTCGAGAATCGTGCGCAAACCACGAGCTCCGGTCTTGCGCTGCATCGCCTTCTGGGCAACCGCGCGCAGCGCGTCCTCACGGAATTCGAGATCGCACCCCTCCATCTCGAAAAGCTTCCGGTACTGCTTGGTCAACGCATTGCGGGGATCAACCAGAATGCTGACAAGGGCGGCTTCGTCAAGTTCATCAAGCGTCGCCACCACCGGCAATCGACCGACGAACTCCGGAATCAGTCCGTACTTGATGAGGTCCTCAGGTTCCACATCCGTAAGCAACTGCCCGATGTTGGGCTCCTCGGAGCTGCCCCTCACGTCCGCTACGAACCCGATGCCGCCGCGCTGAGAACGATTCCGGATGATCTTCTCGAGCCCCGCGAACGCTCCGCCGACTATAAAAAGAATATTCGTGGTGTCGACCTGCAGAAATTCCTGTTGCGGATGCTTGCGCCCGCCCTGAGGCGGCACCGATGCGATGGTGCCTTCGATCAGCTTCAGTAGCGCTTGCTGCACACCCTCGCCGGAAACGTCGCGGGTTATGGACGGGTTGTCCGATTTTCGCGATATCTTGTCGATTTCATCGATATACACGATGCCGGTTTGCGCTTTCTCGACGTCGTAATCGCACTTCTGTAGAAGCTTCTGGATGATGTTTTCGACGTCCTCGCCGACGTATCCGGCCTCGGTCAGCGTCGTAGCATCGGCAATGGTGAACGGCACATTGAGCAGCCGCGCCAGAGTTTCGGCCAGTAGCGTCTTGCCACACCCGGTGGGCCCGATCAGAAGGATGTTGCTCTTGGCGATTTCGACATCCTTTTTGCCCGAGTCGCTCGCCCGGTTTTCCAGCCGCTTGTAGTGATTGTAGACGGCCACGGACAGCACCTTCTTGGCGCGCTCCTGGCCGATCACGTACTCGTCGAGAACCGCCTTGATCTCGTTCGGCTTGGGAAGCTTGGTACCGCGCTGTTCGGTTCGGTCCTCAAGCTCTTCGCGAATAATGTCGTTGCACAGCTCTACGCATTCGTCGCAAATGAACACGGACGGGCCTGCAATCAGCTTGCGGACCTCATGCTGGCTTTTGCCGCAGAAAGAGCAGTAGAGCAGCTTTCCGTCGTCGTTCCGTCCCCGGGTCTCGTTCGACATATTGCCCTCTGTTACGTTACCGGTGACTCAGGGTCCCTGACATCATCGAGGAGGCCCGCAAACTTATATAGCACGCAAGCCGCGAAACACGCAAAGATTGCACCTCCCCGTATGCGACGCGGCACCCCCGTCAACGGGCAGTTCCCGTATCCGCTGGCGGCACTGCACGACGAGCCAGTACCGTGTCAATGAGCCCGTATTCGGCCGCTTCCTGGCCACTCATGAAATAATCGCGGTCGGTGTCGCGCTCGATGCGCTCGAGCGGCTGCCCGGTGTGTTTCACGAGGATTTCGTTCAGTCGGGTGCGCGTCTGGAGGATCTCCTTTGCATAACGGTCGAAGTCCACCGCCTGCCCCTGAAAGCCGCCGAGAGGTTGGTGAATCATGATCCGGGAATGCGGCAGGCAAAAACGCTTGTCCTTTGCGCCGCCGGCAAGCAGAACGGCGCCCATGCTCGCAGCCTGGCCGACACATATCGTGCTGACGTCCGGCTTGATGAACTGCATCGTGTCGTATATGGACAGGCCGGCGCTCACGGACCCACCTGGAGAATTGATGTACAGGTGGATGTCCTTGTCCGGGTTCTCCGACTCGAGAAACAGCAACTGGGCCACGACCAGGTTCGCCATCTGGTCTTCGACGGGGCCTACGATAAACACCACCCGTTCTTTCAACAGGCGCGAGTAGATGTCGTACGCACGCTCGCCCCGCGCTGTCTGCTCGACAACCATCGGCACGAGATTGAGGGCTTTAGTTTCCATCTCCGCGTCTATCCTCTTAATCGAAACACTTCCAACTTCTGCCCGGCATCACCCGTCCAGCAGTTCTCCAAGCGTGACTGCCTTAGATGTCACCCGGGCACGCTCCATGAGCCAGGCCATTGCCTGCTCTTCCATGACCGAGTTCTCTATTCCAGCCATCAGCCCCGGGTTCTGCAGATACAGCTTCCTGACCTCGTCCGGCCGGTCGTAGGACCGGCATAGTTCATCCAGTCGGGTATCGACGCGTGACTGCTCGAGCTTTAGCTCGTGGTCACGGATAAGGGCGCCCATGATCAGGCCGAGCCGCACACGGCGTTCCGCGACGCTACGGTAAGTATCTATCGGCGGAGCATCCTCTGGTCTGGTAACTCCAAGGTTCCGCATTCCTTCGGCACGCAGGGCGCCCGCCTCCCTGCTGACCATGACCGTCGGCAGATCCACCGGATTGTCGGCCAGCAGCTGCTCTATGATCTGTCGGCGGACCTCCGCCTGTATACGTGAGGCCGCCTCGCGCTCCAGGCCCTCCCGGATCACTCGTCGCAATTCCGACAGCTCTCCGCTCGCGATCCCGCAGTTCTCAATGAACTGGCGGTCCAGCGCCGGCAATTCCGGCTCCGCCACGGCACTGACCCGGACTGTGAACATGACCTCTTTGCCGCGCAGCTCCTGCTCGTGATAATCATCCGGAAAACGAACAGGGAAGCTCTTTGTCATGCCCGCTGCCATACCTACGAGGGCGGTCTCGAAATCAGGCAGCATCCGCCGGCTTCCGATTACGACCTCGAATTGTTCCGCCCGGCCTCCCTCGATAGGTTCGCCGTCCAGCCGACCCTCGAAATCAAGTGTTACCCGATCGCTGTCAGCCGCCGGTCTGGTTACCGCATTCCAGGTGCATCGCTGCTGCCGGAGGCGTTCCAGCATCCGCTCGACATCGGCATCCTGCACGCGCACCTCGGGCTTTTCGACGCTGAGGCGATCGAGCCCCTCCACTTTGAACTCGGGATAGACCTCGAAGATTGCGGTAAAGGAAAAATCCTGCCCCGCCTGTGCTGGACCCGCCTCGATCTCGGGTCCGCCCGCTGGTCGCAGGTTCTCCTTAACGATCGCCTCGGTGTAGCTGCTCTGAACGACGTCGTGAACAACTTCCTGTCGGATCTGCTCGCCGAAGCGCTGCCGGATTACCTTTTCCGGGACCTTTCCCCGCCGGAAACCTCTCAGGCTGGCGTT
>CAZFWB010000183.1:0-6551 GCA_964522655.1 uncultured Chromatiaceae bacterium
GGCCGCAGGCGCGCGAGTACCTCGAGGAGGAATCGGGCAGCACGATCACCGCGCTCGAGGCGCCGCTGGTGTTCGCGCTGGAGGAGTCCGCCCGGGCCGCGAACGTGCGCGATTACCTGTACGCGGCGCCGCTGGCGGTCAATCAGGCGGGGCAACGCACCTGGTGGCTGTGGCTCGCGCAGTGGAGCACGCTCGACCACGGGGTCGTAGGCGGGGCTCCCGTGGGTGAGATCGGGGAGGTCCAGCTGCTGCTGGACGGCGAGCCGATGGACCTCGACGGCAGCGCGCGGCTGACATCGGTGCCGGGCGTGCGGAGCGTGCCTTACGCGGCGCCGGTCGCCAGCGCGCGCACGCTGGTCCTGCCGCTTACCGCAAGCCAGGTCACGCGGCTCGGCCGGGCGCGCGACGTCGCGTTGCGCAGCACCCAGCCGGGCGGGGGCGCGCGCGTCTGGCCGCGATGGTCAACGGGCAGCGACCTGCAGGAGTTTGCGGCGCTGGCGATCGGTGAACCGCGACCCGAGGCGGTGAGGACTGCCGCGCGCGAGCGTTGAGACATCGGGCTGCGCGCGGGCTAGCTCATCTTCTTTTTCACCTTCGCGATCAGCTCGGCGATCTCGGCCTGCCGTCCGGCGTCGGCGATCTCGCGCCCCGGGCGCGGCGGAGCCTTCTGCGCGGTTTCGAGGTGCTGGAGCGCCCTGGCGTACTCGCCCTCGTCGTAGAGGAACTCGCCGTAGAAGAAATTGGTGTCGATGGCGGTCGGCGCGATCTGCACCGCCTTCTCGAGGTGCTCGCGGGCCTTCTTGTCGCTGCCGAATCCGATCGGCCAGCCCGGCACCTTGTGATAGAGCGTGCCGAGGCTCGTGTGCGCGGAACCGGAGAGCGCCTTCTCGTCGATGGCGAGCGCCGTCTCGAAGCGCGCGCGCGCCTTCTTGGCGGCCCCGAGCGCGCCGAGGCCCCCGTTCACGCCTGCGTAAGTGCTGTGCACGATGCCGTCCCAGATCAGCGCCTCGGGGCGCTGCGGATGGCTGTTCGCTAACGCTTCCGAGCGGGCCATCAGGGCCTTGAACGCGTCTTCTTTCTTATCCTTCGGCGTGCGGTAGTTGGCGACCGCCCACTCGTTCATGATGGCGGACAGCTCGCTGTCGAAAGAGTCCTGCGCGAGGGCCGGCTGCCAGCCGGCTAGGGTGAGCCACGCCAGGGCGGCGGGCAGGGTCGCGAAAATTCTCCGGTTCATATGGTGCGTCTCCTCAGGTTCGGGTTCTCCGGCGCCGCCCGCTGCAGTCCTGCGTAGCGGCGGATGACAGGCAGCTGCTTTGTGATGGCGCCGTCCACGACGCCGGGCAGCAGCGCGTTGATGCGCGCGAAGAGCTTCTCCGGCCAGCCGACCACCGCCGAGCGGCCTTCGCGCTCCAGCAGCCGGCGGGCGGCGCGGGCGACGACCTGCGGCGGATCCATGCTCACTTTCAGCTCCGCGTTCATCCGCTCGACCGCGCTCGTGTTGATCGGCGTGCGCGTCGCGCGCGGCGCCAGATGATGCACCTTCACGCGCGTGTCGGCCAGTTCGCGCCGCAGCGCCTCGGTGAAGCCGCGCATGGCGAACTTGCTGGCGCTGTAGGCGGCGTAGCCCGGATAGCCGATGCAGCCGAACACCGAGCCCATGTTGAGGATCTGCGCCGCCGGCTGCGCCTTCAGGTGCGGCAGCAGCTCACGGACCAGCAGCATCGGCGCGAGCACGTTGATCGACACCGTCTGCGCGATCTGCGCGGTGCCGAGCTCGTCGTGAAGGCCGAAATAATTCACGCCGGCGTTGTTCACCAGCACGTTGACCCGCCACGCGATCGCCTTCTGGCAGAGCGCGGCGCGGCTCTCGGTGTCAGCGAGGTTCACCGCGACGATCGCGACGCGATCGCCGAATTTCGCCAGGCGTTTAGCGGCGGCGGCGAGCGCGGTCTCGTTCATGTCCGCGAGCAGCACGGCGGCGCCGGCCTCGAGCAGTTCCCCGGCGATGGCCGAGCCGATACCACCGGCTCCGCCCGTGACGAGAACGCGTGCGTCGCCGCTTTTCATGCCCGCTTCCTTTCGCCGCCGGTGGCAAGCGGCACCCGCACTTCGTCGAGGCCGCGGAACATCTGCGCGTACAGCCAGAACATCGCGCGCGCACACTGCAGGATGGCCGCGTGGTCGGCGGGTTCCGTCAGGCGCTCGAGAATGGATTTCAGGTCACCGACGTGCTGCTGGTCGAGCTGGCCGTGGCTGCGCAGGTAGGTGAACGCTTCATCGGGCAGAGCGAGCGTGGCCTGGATCCGGTCGGCCGCATGCAGCGCCAGCGCTACGCTGGTGCCTTCCAGCACGAACACCATGCCGAAGATGCCGACCGGGTTGCGCCGCTGCACGTGGTCGTAGACGTAGGCCACCAGGGCGTCGGTCGCCGGGTGCGGCACGGAGGCGGTGACCGCCTGCGCGTCGCCGCCGGCGGCGCGGATGTCGTCGAGGATCCACTCGTCGTGACCGAGTTCCTCCCCGAGGTAATGCACCATGTCCTTCTGCAGCCAGGCGAGACGAGCGGGCAGGCGGCTGCCGGCCGCCATGAGCAGCGGCACGGTGTGGCGCACGTGATGCCAGGCCTGGCTCAGGAAGGCGAGGTAACGCGGTAGCGTGATGGTGCCCGCGAGCGCATCGCGGATCGCCGGCGATGCCACCAGGAATTCGCGCTCGTGGACGGTGGCCTCGGTCAGGCGGTCATGGAAGGACATGTTGCGGCTCCTGCATGCAGTTGGGCGATGGTGTCGGCGTAACGCCGGAGGATGCGCTCGCGCCGTGGCCGGCCGTTGCCGGTCGCCAGGCCGTTTTCGACCGACGGCCGCTCAGCCATGATCTGGTGGCGCACCACGCGCGCGTAGGCGGGCAGGCGCGAGTTGGCGCGCTCGACCGCTGCGCAGATCGCCGCCGCGCTCACTCCGGAGTGTGCCGGCGTGATCAGGGCGACGATATTCGGCTGCGCCTCGCCGCAGGCGATCGCCAGGCCGATGGCGGCCTCGCGGCTGAGTTCGCTTTCGATCCACTCGGGCGAGAGATTGCGTCCGTAGGAATTGATGAACAGGTTCTTCAGCCGGCCGCGGACGTAGACGTACCCATCAGCATCGATCTCGCCGAGGTCGCCGGTGGCGAACGAGCCGGCCGGGTCGGTCGGGCCCGCGCCGACGTAGCCGGCCATGAACGTGCCGCCGACGTGGATCTCGCCGCGGTCATCGACGTGAACCCGGGTGTGGGGCAGCGGCCGGCCGACGCTGCCGCGCCGGTTGGCCTGCGGCGTGTTCAGGCAGGTGACCGAGGCGCATTCGCTGAGACCGTAGCCCTCGAACACCGGCAGCCCGAGGGCGGCGGCGCGCTCGAGCAGCGCGGGCGACACGCGCGCGCCGCCGACGGCGAAGAAGCGTGCGTTTGCGGGCGGCGTCCAGCCGGACTCCGCGCCGGCGACCAGCAGGCGCAGCAGTTCCGGCACCAGGATCAGGCTCTCGGGCCGGCAGCCGGTGACCTCGGCGAGCAGCGTCGCCGGCGTGATTGCGCCGCGGGCGATTGCGCCGGCCGTCGAGGAGGGCAGGTGGCAGGTGGCGCCGGCGAGCCACGCCGCATACAGCCCGGCGACGTTTTCGAGCAGGGTGGCGAGCGGCAGCAGGCAGAGGTGGCGGCGGATGCCGAGCCCTTGCGCGACCGCCGCCACCGACCGGGCCACCGCCTCCAGCGCCGCCTGCGTGAGGCACACGCCCCGCGGCTCCGCGGTGCTGCCGGAGGTGTAGGTGATCTTGACCGTGCCTGCCGGCAGCGGGCGCGCCTGCGGGTCGATGCCGCGGCGCTTCAGCAGGGCGAGTCCGGTGTGAGGCGAGAGCCCCCCCGGCATGAAACCGATCCCGAGTTCGAGGAGCGGCTGCGGCTGGTCGCTCAGCACGGCGTCCACGCCTGCACTGTCGAGCGCGTGGGCGAACTGCCCCGCGCTGAAGTGCTGCGGCAGGGGCACGTTGACCCGCCCGAGCGCGAGCAGCGCCAGATCGGTGATTGCCCAGGCCCTGCCGTTGCCGGCCAGCAGGGCGAATCGGCGGCCCCCGCTTGCCGCGAGCCATTGCTGCTCGTCGCGCACCAGCGATTGCAGTGTCGCCGCTCGCAGCGCGCCGGCGTCGTCCACGATGGCGGGCATGCCCGGCGAGAAACCGGACAGCGTGGCGAGAGATGAATGGATGGTCAGATGCTCCAGGTCTGGTCGGCGGCGCCGCGGTACGAGGGCACGAACCCGAGCATCACCCGCGGATCGGTCGCGTAGTACCCGCCCCAGTCGTCCGCGGTCACCACCACGCGGGACTTGTCGGCGCGGCCGAGCTCGCTCAGTCCGATGCCGAGGTGGCGCATGATGCCGCGCACGGTGCGCGTCGCGGTGAACACCGCCCAGCGATGCCGCTGGTCGAGCATGAATTCGGAGAGCACGCCGACCATCAGCATGGCGGTGGCGCAATCGCAGCAGGCGAAGTTGCCGATCTCGGCCACCGCCTCGCGTCCTGGCGCCCGCCCACCTTGCCGGACGGCGATCAGTTTCTCGACGGGCTGGTCCAGGTACTGCTCGAGGTACAAAGGCTCGCGTGCGGCATTGCGGTAACCGGCCGCGCCGATCACCCGGCCGGCGGCGTCGTACAGCCCGATCAGGACCGGCATGAAACTGCGCACGGCGGCGCCGTGCTTGCGCTGGAAGCCCTCCTGGATGAACGCCTCCAGCGCCGGACGCCCGGCGGCATTGCGGCTGCACACGGCCACCCGCGGCGCTCCGCCGGCTGGGGCAGGGGCCGGATCAAGGCTCGGCTGGGGGATCGTAACCGTTTGTAATGCAAGCACTTATGTACTCCGTTCTGGCAGGCTCGCGCGGCCTGTCGCTCCGTTTGGGGCTTAGACGGAACGGGGCTGGAAATTCAATCGCGGGGACGTGCAGGGTCCCCGGGGTGCAGAGGCCGGGCGCAAAATTCCCGCAGATGGCCAGCACCCGGGCCGGGCGGGTGATTGATTTGGGGGTCGAACCCCGTCTAACCCCACGAAAGCAGAGCAGCGCATGGATGATGTCTTGCACGATGAACGACGACTCGTCCGTCGCCTGCTCGAAGGCGACGAGCGGGCCTTCAGGGAGTTTTTCGACGAGTACTTCGCCCGCCTGTACCGCTTCGCGTTGCCGCGCCTGAACAACGATGCGGACGCGGCGCAGGAGGTGGCACAGGCCACGCTCTGCAAGGTCATGCGCAAGCTCGAGACGTTTCGCGGGGAAGCAGCATTGTTTACATGGATCTGCCAGATTTGCCGCCGCCAGATTGCCGACCACCTGCGCGAGCATCAGCGGCATGCCGCCCGGGTCGTGCTGATCGAGGACAACCCGCGCGTGCAGGCGGCGCTCGATGCGATCCAGTCGCCGGAGGAAGAACAGCCGGAGCGGCGCTACGACGACGGCCAGGTCGGCAGCCTGGTGCGCTCGGTGCTCGACCGGCTGCCGGCCCGCTATGGCGATGCGCTCGAGTGGAAATACGTGGAAGGCATGTCGGTCGAGGAGATCGGCGCGCGGCTCGGCATCGGCACGACCGCCGCCCAGTCGCTGCTGGCGCGGGCCCGCGTGGCCTTCCGGGATGCGATCGAGAAGGTGTTCGGAGCGGCCACGGCGGCGCAGATCATCGCCGGCGAGCTGCGGGGGTGAGGTGACATGAACGACAGAACCGTTCAGCACAGCGAGCCGGACGAGCAGCAGCTCGCCGGTATCATTCGCCGCGCCGGCGCGCGCGCACAGCCGGGTCCGGCAGCGCGCGACGCGGTACGAAGCGCCGTGCACGAGGAGTGGCGCGCCGTGGTGGCCGCGCGCAGGCGCAGGCAGCGGACGCGCTGGTCGCTCGCGGCGGCAGCCGCGGTCGCGGCGCTCGCGGTGTGGATCAGCGCGCCACTGCTGCAGCCACCTGCGCTGGTCGTGGCCTCCGTGACGCGGGTGGCGGGCCCGGTGACCATCGACAATGGGTCGTGGCTGAGCCGCGCGGCGCCGGCGGCAGTCGGGGTCGCGATTGGCGCGGGTGCGGAAGTGCGCTCCGGCGCGGACGGGCGCCTGGCGTTGCAGATCGGTAACGCGTCGGTGCGGCTCGACGAGGAGAGCGCCGTGACGCTGCTCGCCGCCGACCGCGTCGCGCTCCGCCGCGGTGCCATGTACGTGGACAGCGTCTCAGGCGGGGCGGACGTGACGCCGCTCGTGATCGAGACGGCGCTCGGCGCGGTCGAGCACCTCGGCACCCAGTACCAGACGCGCCTCGGGCCCGACACGCTGCGTGTGATGGTGCGCGAGGGGCGGGTGCGCCTGCGCAGCGACGGGCAGTCGCTTGAGACGCGCGCCGGCGAGCAGCTGACGCTCAACCGCGGCGGCGCCGTGCGGCGGCAGACGGTCGGCCGCGCCGACGAGGCGTGGTCGTGGGTGGCGCAGATCGCGCCGGCCTTCGACATCGAGAACCGGCCGTTGCCGGAGTTTCTCCGCTGGGTGAGCCGCGAGA
>CAZFWB010000184.1:0-6548 GCA_964522655.1 uncultured Chromatiaceae bacterium
GCAGATGACCATGGGGCATGCGCGCCACGGCATCCACAGCATGTGGCGCGACGACAAGCTGCTGGTGGCGCTCCAGCGCGGCGAGCCGGACATCTACGTCAATCCGGACGACGCGGCCGCGCGTGGGGTCGCCGACGGCGACCTGCTGCGGGTGTTCAACCCGGCCGGCGAGTTCTACGCGCAGGCGCATGTCAGCGCCGGCATCCAGCCGGGCATGGTGTTCATGTACCACGGCTGGGACCCGCTGATGTTTCCCGGCGGGGAGAACTTCAGTGCCGTGATCTCGACCGCCGGCCTCATCAAACCGACGACGATGGCGGGCGACTGGGGGCATCTCGGCTACAGGCCGCTCGCCTTCGCGCCAAACCAGACCTACCGCGACTTCACCTGCGATTTCGAGAAAGCCGATCGCGGCAAAGTCCCCCGCCGTCGCGCTGCGGGGGCCGCGTGAGCGCCCCGGGGCAGGCTGCGGCGCGGGCCGCGCAACGCGTGGCGGCCGAGAGCCGCGACGCCGTGGCCACCGCGGCCGCGCGCTGCCGGGCGTATGCGTTGTTCTCGGCGCTGACCGCCTCGCCGCACGACGTGGACCCGCGAGCCATGGCTGGCGAGGCAGCGGGCGCACTGGCCGGGCTGCCGTTCGCCTTCGACTGCGCCGCGCTGGTGCAGGAGTTCGCCGCCACCGGCCCGCAGCAGCTGAAAACCCAATACAGCGCTCTCTTCGAGGTCGGCAGCGATGGCCCGCCGGCGCCGATCCGCGAGGACCTGCTGACGGGGCAGAAGGCGGGCACGCGCGAGGACATCGTGCGCTTCTACGACTATTTCGGCTACCGGCTGGCCGATCGCTACGCCTGGGCGCCGGATCATCTGTCCGTCGAACTGGAGTTCATGCACTTTCTCTGTTATCACGAGGCGCGCGAAACGCCCGACCGTCTTTCCTATCAGCTCGCCCAGGCCGATTTCACCGAGCGCCATCCGGCCCGCTGGCTGCCGCGGCTGGCCGATGCGGTGGCGACTCTCGCGGCCGGCTCGCTCTATTGCCGGGTGATCGCGGCGACGCGGGATTTCGTCGCGACCGACCTGGCCTGGCAGACGGGCACGATCATTCCCGCCGGCGAGGACCCGGGCCATGGGTAACCAGGTCGCCATGGTCATCGATCTCAACAAGTGCATCGGCTGCCAGGCGTGCACCGCCGCCTGCAAGTCGCTCTGGACCGACGAGCCCGGCCAGGAATACATGCTCTGGAACAACGTGGAGACGAAGCCCGGCCCGGGTTATCCGCGCGGCTGGGAGGAACACGGCGGCGGCTGGCAGAACGGCCGGCTGAAGCCCGGCTCGCTGCTGCCGAAGGAGGACTACGGCGACGTGGTCGAACTCAATCACGAGCAGGTGTATTTCAAGGGCGAGGCGAGCCTGCTCGCGCCCGAGCGGCCGATCGGCAGGGGCGCCAACTGGGACGAGGACACGAGCCAGGGCACGTACCCCAACAACTACCACTTCTATCTGCCGCGGCTGTGCAACCACTGCACGAAACCGGCCTGTCTGGAGGCCTGCCCGGTGCGCGCGATCTACAAGCGCGAGAAAGACGGCATCGTGCTCGTGGACCAGGACAAGTGCCAGGGTTTCCGCGAGTGCAACAAGGCCTGCCCCTACAACAAGGTCTACTTCAACTTCGTGAGCGGGAAGTCGCAGAAGTGTGTCTTCTGCTTCCCGCGCCTCGAGCAGGGCGTGGCCCCGGCCTGCGCGCGCCAATGCCCGGGCCGCCTGCGCTTCGTCGGGTTCGTGGACGACGTCGGCGGGCCGATCTGGAAGCTGGTTCACGAATGGAAGGTCGCGCTGCCCCTGCACCCGGAGTTCGGCACGCAGCCGAACGTCTTCTATGTGCCGCCCATGCTGCCGCCGCCGTTCGACGAACATGGCGACGTCCGCGAGGACGAACCGCGGATTCCGATGGAGTACCTGCGTTACCTCTTCGGGCCGGAAGTCGACGAAGCGCTGGTGACGCTGCACTTCGAGATCGAGAAGAAGCAGGAGGGCAGGCCCTCCGAGCTGATGGATTTGCTCATCGCGAGGGAGTGGAAATCGCTGTTCAACATTCCCGACGTGCGGGTGTTCTGAACGATGCGGCGTCCGGCCCGGGAGAGTCTTGCGAGGTTCGTGCGCGTGCTCCTGCTGGTGTCGACGCTGCTCTCGGCCACGACGCTCGCAAGTCTGCCCGGGCCCCCGGCAGCGCCGGTCGCCGCCGGCGGGAATGTGCAGTTCGACCAGTACTGCAGCGTCTGCCATGGGCCCGATGCCCGCGGCGTGGCGAATCTCGGCGTGGACCTGGCCGGCTCCGCGTTCGTGGCGCGTGCGTCGCAGGAGCAGCTCGTCGCGTTTCTCAGGGTGGGCCGTCTCGCCGACGATCCGGCCAGCATCACCGGGCGGCCGATGCCGGAGTTCTCCTGGCTTGCCGAGTCGGAGCTGGAGTCGATCGCCGCTTTTCTCAAGTCGCGCAACGTCGCGAGTCCATCGCCGGCGGCGCGAGCACGGCGGTAAGTCCGCATCGTTCTTAGGTAGTTGTCCGTATAGGCCCACCCGGCGGGCCTTCCGATACTTTTCCGGTGCTTGAGAAAGGGGATTTCGCGTCGTCCAACCGTCCGAACGGGGGTCGAGCTGTCGTTACCGCCATGGCTGCTGAGTTCGCCCCGCAGGAATACACGGTGCTGGTCGTCGACAGCGACTGTCAGCTTTGCGCGAGCTTGAGCGCGTTGCTGCAGAAAGCCGGCTATCGCACCCGCACGTTCCGGTCGGGTGAAGAAGTGCTCGACGAGGTCGGCAAGTTGCCGGCCCGCGCCTGCATCATCACCGAGATCGAACTGCCGGGCATCGACGGCCTGGAGCTGATATCACGCCTGCGCAAGGCGAACATCACCGCGCCCATGGTGATCCTGACCGCGCTCGGTGACGTCGCCACCGCGGTGCGCGCGATGCGCGACAGCGTTGCCGACTATCTCGTAAAGCCGTATGTCGAGCGCGATCTCGTCAATCGCCTCCAGTCGGTCCTGGTGAGGCAGAGCGCGGCGCACAACTGACGACGGCTGCGCTTGCCACTTCCGGCGCTCCGGGCTAAAAGGGCGCTCAACGCCCGCCAGGCCGAGCAGCGCTTCGTGGAACAGTTCCCGCCAGGGTTGCCCCCGCGAGAGTGGATCAGCGTGTTCCGGTCCGCCATGCGCTGGCCGTGCGAGGAACGCGCGCTGGTGCTGAAAGCCATGCAGATCGAGCACCACGTGACGGAGCAGCCGGATGGTTGTCACCTGATGGTGCCGTCTGCGCAGGCGGCGATGGCCATCGAGCAGCTGCGCCTGTACGCGCACGAGAATCCGCGCCGGCACGTCGAGCGGTGGCCGGACATCGCGCCCGCGCAGGGGATGGGCGCGGCCGCCGCTTTCGCCGCCGCCTTGCTGCTCGCCTACGTCGTGCAGGTGGGTTACGCGCGAGGCATCGACTGGACCGAGACGGGCCAGTTGATCGCCGGGCGCGTGACCGCCGGCGAATGGTGGCGCGCGGTCACCGCCCTGACCCTGCACGGGGACGCGGCGCATGTCGCGGGCAACATGCTGTTCGGCGCATTCTTCGGCTATCTGTGCGGTCAGTACCTCGGCTCGGGCGTGGCGCTGCTCGCGATCGTGTGGTCGGCCGCTGCCGGCAATCTCGCCAACGCCCTGGTGCAGTCCGGCGCGCACCGGAGCATCGGCGCCTCCACCGCGGTCTTCGCCGCCCTGGGGCTGGTGGCGGCCTTCGTGTGGGGGCTTTCGCGCCGGTTTGCGCTCGGCTGGGCGCGGCGCTGGTCGCCGGTGGTCGGTGCGGTGGCGCTGCTGGCCTACACCGGCACGGGCGACGAGCAGACCGACATCGTGGCGCACCTCACGGGGTTCCTCGCCGGCGCCGTTGCCGGGCTGCTGCTGCTGCGCCTGACGCGCGGCCGGACCGGCGGAGCGTGGCCGCAGGCACTGGCGTCGGTTGTCGCCGGGCTCACGGTGGTGGTGGCCTGGGCGCTGGCGCTGGCAGCGCGTTGAGCGTGGTAGGCGTGGCGGGCCGGGCCGCGGCTGCAGGGTGGCGGCGCAGCGCGGTTGAACGGCAAGGCGGGCGGCCGTCCGCTATCCTGCCGCGCAGGATCCATTGACCGTTACAGCGCGGAGAGCAGGTCGGCCGTGGCCTGCCGGGGGGAGGACAGTCGTGGAGGATCGCTCGGCGTCGTCATCGTCGTGGCCGGGCGCCGGGCGTGCCTGGTACGCCGTCGGCGTGCTGTTCGTCGCGGTCATTTTCTCGTTCATCGACCGGATCATCCTGTCGCTGCTGGTCGAGCCGATCAAGGCGGACCTCGGCCTCACCGACACCGACTTCGCGTGGCTGCTCGGCATCGCGTTCGCGGTGTTCTACGCGCTGTTCGGCCTGCCGCTCGGCCGCTGGGCGGATCGCTACAGCCGGCGGGCGATCATCGGCATCGGCATCTTCGTGTGGAGCGTGATGACCATAGCCTGCGGGCTGGCCGGAACGTTCTGGGAGTTGTTCCTGGCGCGCGTCGGGGTGGCCGCCGGCGAGGCCGCCCTGGCGCCCGCCGCCTACTCGATGATTTCCGACCTGTTTCCGCGCGAGAAACTCGGGCGCGCGCTCGGCGTGTACCAGTCCGGCGCGTTCGTCGGCGCCGGTGCCGCATTGCTGGTCGGCGGCGTGGTGATCGGGCTGATCGGCGCCGGTGGCGAGCGTGTGCTGCCGGTGCTGGGCACCGTAGAACCCTGGCAGATGGTGTTCTTCGTCGTCGGTCTGCCCGGCGTACTGGTGGCGCTGCTGATGTTCACCGTGCCGGAACCTGCGCGCCGCGCGCCGCCGCCAGGCGTGGCCTCCGCGCAGCGACTCGGCGAGGTGCTGCGCTATGCCACCTCGCGCTGGCGCGTGTATGGGCTGCATTTCCTCGGCTTTTCGCTGCTCGCCGTGCCGATCACCACCACCCTGACCTGGGCACCGGTGTTCTTCGGTCGCGCTCTCGGCTACGCGCCGCGCGAGACCGGACTCATCCTCGGCCTGATCGTTTTGCTGCTGTCGCCGGCGGGCGTGTACGCCGGTGGCTGGCTCGCCGATGCGTTCCTCAGGCGCGGCCACCTCGACGCGATGCATCGCGTCGGCCTGCTGGCGTGCGCCTGCCTGCTGCCGCTCGTGCTCCTCGCCACGACCGGTGACGACCGCTTCGTTGCGATCGCGCTGTTCTGCCCGCTCACCTTCTGCGCGAGTCTCTCGCTGGCCTGCGCGCCGGCGGCGCTGCAGGTGGTCACACCGGGCCCGTTGCGCGCGCAGGTCTCGGCCGCCTGGATGCTCTTTCTCAACGTCGTCACCGCCATGGTCGGACCGACCGCGGTCGGGATGATCGCGGATGAGTTCTTCGGCGGCCGCATGGCGATCGGTCAGGCGCTCGCGCTGGTGAACGGTGCGAGCGTCCCGCTCGCGGCGCTGGTGCTCTGGCTCGGGCGCCGGCCGTTCGCAGCCGCCGTGCCGCAGACGGCGTCCGCGCCATGAACGGGCGATGCGACGGGTCGCTTGACCTTTCCGGACACTGCTTTCAAAGTTGCGGCGGCGGCGGGAGACTCATCGCCGGCCGAAACGCCAGAGGGGGAAAAATGTTCGAGCCAACACGTCGGCTGCGTCTGCGCGCGGCCCTGGTTGCATTATGCTCGTCGCTGTCAGTGCCGCTCGCGGCCGTCGCGCAGATCCAGGAAATCGTAGTCACCGCGCGCACAAAGGAGGAGAGCCTGCAGGACGTTCCCATCTCGATCAGCGCCTTCGGCTCGGAGCAGCTGGAACAACAGGGCCTGTTCAGTGACAACGACGTCGCCAATTTCACCGTCAACTTCAACACCCTGCCTCAGACCGGACGCGACTTCGATCGCCCGGTCATCCGCGGCATGGCGGCCCCATCGAGCCGCGGCGAGGCCAACGCGGCCTATTACATCGACGGCATCTACGTCTCCACCAGCATCGGCGCGGCGACCACGAGTTCCGTGGAGCGTGTCGAAATCCTGCGCGGGCCGCAGTCGGCGCAGTTCGGGCGGGCGTCGTTTGCCGGCGCCATCAACTACGTCACCCGCAAGCCGACCAACGAGCTCAGCGGGCGGCTCAAAAGCCGCGCAGGCACCCACGACGACTACGAGGTGAGCGGCTGGGCCGCAGGTCCGATCGTCGAGGACAAGCTGCTGTTCCTGCTCTCCGGCAGCTGGAGCGACTACGGCGGGGAGTGGCACAACAGCCTCGAGGAGAACCAGGCCTTCAACCAGCCGGCGCTCAATTTCCTGTCAAATCCCCCGCAGCAGGGCGATCACAGCCGGCTCGGTTCCGAGGAGAGCCAGGACTACCTTGCGAAACTCGTCTGGAAGCCCTGGGACGGCGGCGAGTTCAATTTCAAGTACGGCTATTACGAGACCGACGACTCGATGTGGCCCTCGCTGGTTGCGCCCGAGGGCGAGCTGCTCGAGAACCTGCCGCCCGGCGACCCGCGCGCCGGCCTGAACCAGCCGGG
>CAZFWB010000185.1:0-6430 GCA_964522655.1 uncultured Chromatiaceae bacterium
AGACTCATCGCTGTTTCGATGGTGGCGGCGCCAGATCATCAGGCTCGCCATGCGGTTCTCCTGGCCGTGCATCATTCGCGAGACATTCGCTCGATGGGTATACAGAATAAAAAGCGCGAGCAGAAGCAAAAAGACGAGCCGCTCAAGACCGTCCTGCAGGCCGGTGGCGATTACGAAAAGCGGTAGTATCGCGGCAGCCAGCATCGTTGCCAGTCCGACAAAACCGGTAATCACCACGACCAGAACCCAGGTAACCACACCGGGCACCAGCAAGACGGGCGACAGCGCCATCAGGACACCGACGGCCGTTGCTGCACACTTGCCGCCCGAGAAGCCGAACCACACCGGGTAACAATGGCCAACGATCACCGCGCCGGCCGCGGCGAACGTTGTTACCGTGGACGGCAGGACAGCATCGGGATCCACCGCCGTCAACTCTGCGCCGGGAACATACGAAACCACCAGAAAGCCCTTGCCGATATCGATGAGCATGACTGCAAGGGCGAACCATTTTCCTCGCACCCGCAGCGCGTTTGTGCCGCCGGGATTACCGCTCCCGACGGTGCGAATGTCCGGTCCTCCGATGATACTGCCGAGCAGCAGGCTACCGTTCAGGGAGCCAATCAGATAACTCAACAGCGTCGTCAGCCCAAGTTCCAGCACGTGTATGCGAATTGCCTTCCAAATTTGTTGATTCTAGCACCGGGCCCGGAATGGCCCGGTCGCTCCCACGATGCTGGCCTCTACTTCTATGCCTGCGTCCCGAGCCATTGGGCGCGGCGTGACAACGCCTCGGCCGAGGCCTGATCGTCAAGGCTCAGGAAGCAGGTATCCCGGGGCGTCTCGACAGGTGTCACCTCGATCTGCAGCAACTCATCCCGCCTGAAAAGATGCACCTCCGCCGGCCGCCCGATCGTCAGGCGTTCGACAAGCGAACCGTACGTGTCTGGGCCTGTGCGAACACCACGAACCGCTATGATTTCGTCATCGGCAGCGATCCCAGCCCGCTGCGCGGGCCCGCCATCCAATACGTGACTGACGCGAATGCGCCCGTGCAGGTTTCGGGTCCGCAATCCCAGCCACGGTCGCGGCCGATCCGCCTCACGACCACCGGTACCACCCAGGTCCGCTTCGCTGCGAGCCGCACGGAAATTCAGCCTCACGCCGAACTGTGCCAGCAGTATGCCGATGGGCGGATCGCGTGTGGTTCGGAGCGCGCTGCGGAAGAACTCGCCGAGATCGAGCCCGGTGACCTCGGCCGCCAGCTCTTCGAAGCTGCCTTCCGCCATCCCGTGGCAGGAATCGCCTCCATGCGCCTGCCAGAGCGCTCGCATGATGTCGTCGAGGGATACGCGGCCTTCCGTCCGCAGGCGCGTCTCCAGATCGAGCGCCAGGGCCACCATGGCGCCTTTGGTGTAGTAGCTCACATTGGCGTTGGGGCTGTTCTCGTCCGGCCGATAGTGCTTGATCCAGGCGTCGAAGCTCGCCTCCTCGAGGGTTTGACGCAGGCGCCCCGCCGTCCTGTACACCGACGTAAGCGTGCGAGCCAGCAATTCCAGGTACGAGTCAATAGTGACCAGACCCGAGCGTAGCAGCGCCATGTCGTCGAAGTACGATGTTACGCCCTCGACGATCCAGAGCTGTCGCGTATAAACCTCGCGGTCGAGCTCGTGCGGCACAAATTCTGCGGGCCTGATCCGTTTGCCATTCCACAAATGGAAGTACTCGTGACTGGCCAGTCCGAGAAATTTGCGGTACCGCTCCGTCGGCGAAACCATCCCGTGTGCCGGTAGGTCGTTGCGATGACAAACGAGCGCCGCCGATGACCGATGCTCGAGCCCGCCAAATCCCTCCCCCGTCAGCCGCACGAGGAACAGAAAACGCGACATCGGCGCCGTGCCGCCGAAGAACTCGATCTGCCAGGTGCAGAGTCGCGCGAGATCCTTTGCAAGCCGCTCAGTATCAGCCTCGTGCCGGCCTGCAAGCACAACCGCGTGCGAAACACCGCCTGCGACGAATTCCACCTTCGACAGGCTGCCCATCAGTACTGGATGATCGAGGAGGTCCTCGTAGCTGGTCGCGGCGAAAGCCCCGAACTCCCACTCCTCACCGGTCAGCCTGTTGAGTGACGTGGCCAGCTGCCAGCCGGGGCTGCCTGCATCCTCGCCGGGGCTGATGTGCACTACATGGCGCTCGTTTTCCTGCCCGTGCACTCTAAGGAAGACGCTCGGGCCGTTGAAGAAAGCGCCGGTTGCATCGAGGCACGCGCCCCGAACTGATGAGTCGGCGGCATAGATTTCGGCGCGAACGAACAATTGCCCGGAAACCGGAGCAGCCCGCCATGTGCCCTTGTCGAGTTTTCGCAGAGGCAGCTGTTCGCTGCCGTGCCAGCCCTCTACGGTCACGACATGCCGCGCGAAATCCCGTATCAGGTAACTTCCGGGGGTCCAGGACGGCAGCGAGAACACCTGCCCCGCAGGATCTGGCCGCAGCACACGGCACTGAACCTCCAGCAGCCGCGCACCAAGGTCGAGGGGGCGGACCTGAAAGACAACCGGCGCCTCAGTGCTGAGCAGGCTCATATTGCTGTTCACTTTTCGCAATCCGGGGAAGAAATAACTCGGCAAGCATGCACCGGATGCTGCCTCCTCCGGTTCTTTCTATGGTGTCGAGCGGAATACGCAACAAGTCCGAGTATTCCTCAATCGCCGCACTTTGAGCAGGAGTCAAGGCTGCCGCCGCCCGGGTCGAGATTACCACTACACTCCGCGATGTTCCCGTTGCCAGCTCAAGCACATTTCCGGCGAAAGACCGCATCTGGGCCAGAGTGATCTCGACGACGCGTCGATCCGACCTGGTCAGGCCTTCGACGATCCTCTCACGATCTTGCCTATTGGCGATGGCCTCGGCGCAGATCACGGCGAAACGACGCCCTACGCTCATCATCACATTCGTATGGTAGACAGGCCGGCCATATTCGTCGCTGGAATCAAATGAAATGACCTCGATGCCGGTCTGTCGCGAAAACTCAGCCAGAGCCGCGGGACGTGTACGACTGGAAAGAGCGGCGTAGGCGGTTCGATTAACGCGGTCTATGACGAGGCTGCCAGTACCTTCCAGGAACGCGCCTTGCTCCTCGAGATAGGACAGGTCAAGTAGTCGACCAACCACGAATCTGCCCTGCCGCTGGACCTGATGGATGAGTTCGATGCGTTTTTCAGCCCGGCGGTTGGCCGCCGCCATCGGATACAGCACCACGGTCCCGTCCTCGTGAAAGGACACCCAATTGTTCGGGAAGACTGCATCTGGCTTGACGGGACAATGCGTGTCATGTCCGACGATTACTCTGACCCCCGACGCGGCCAGACGCTCGACCGCATCGTCGAATTCAGTCAATGCCCGGCTCGCGCAATAGGGGTCCGTAGCCGAAACCGGCTCCTGGAACGCATTGGAGGAAGCCGTCTGGTCATTCGGACCGAAATGACGCGGCCGGACCATAAACACATCGCCTGCGATCTGGTTCATCGCAGGGTCTTCACCTGCTTTTTTGCCCGGTCATGCTCTAGACTTCGTCTCCAGCCTGCACCTTCCACTCCGTAGCCGTGCCCATCAAAGTTCTCGCCATCAGCAACTACGACAAGCCCGGGATACACGACATCAGGCCAGAAGCCGAGATGTTCATTGGCCTGAAGAAGCGCGGCATCGACATCGAGTTCATGACTAAGCGTGACTGCTATTACGGCCGTCGGCTGATCGATTCCGGAATACCAGTTCACGATTTCGTTCCACGGCGGAAATTCTCCTCGGTGGCGATACGGACAATTCGCCGAGTACTGCAACACGGCCAACATGACGTAGTTCACCTCTTCAACAACAATGCGATCGTGAATGGCATCATTGCCTCGTTCGGCTTGCCGGTAAAGGTCGTCACCTATCGCGGGCAGACCGGCAATATTTCCCGTTGGGATCCGATCTGTTACTTCACGCACCTCAGTCCGAGAGTCGACCGGATAGTCTGTGTCTCGGAATCAGTCCGGGCCAGCCTCGCCAGTCAGGTATTCGACGCAGACAAACTCGTGACCATCTACAAGGGACATGACGTCCGCTGGTACGAGGGTACAAAAAAAGCGGACCGTGAGAGACTAGGGATACCAGCCGATGCCTTCCTCGTCGGATGCGTAGCGAACTATCGGCCGCGCAAGGGCATCGACGTACTTCTGGCCGCAACACATCACCTGCCATCCGACGTCCCCGTTCATCTGGTTATCGTTGGCCGCGGGATGACGGAACCGGCCGTGCAATCTCTCGCCAGCGCCAGCCCTGTTGCGAATCGCATACACCTGCTTGGCTTTCGCAGCGATGTGCTCGAAATCGTGGCCGCGTGCGACGCCACCGTTCTTCCGGCAACCAAGCGGGAGGGGTTGCCAAAGACGGTCATCGAGTCGATGGCACTTCGCGTAACACCCATAGTCACCGATACAGGTGGTGCCCCTGAGTTGGTGCGGGACCACGAGTGCGGCCTGGTCGTGCCTCCGGGTGATCCACGGGCGCTGGCTGCCGCCATCGTCGAATTACAGACGGATCGCGCAGCCAATCGCCGTATGGGAGTCGCAGCCCGGGAACGCCTTGCAACGGGCTTCACGCTCGAGGCCTCGATCGAAAAGCATCTGCAGCTTTACCGCCAATTGACCAACACCCGCGGAACCAATTAGCGACGACGCACCAGGTTCAGCCATCTACGCAATCCAGATCGTTTACGGTGCGACTTGAGATAAATTTCCGGGTGAACGATAGACAAGGGGCCTGGGAGGCGATGATTCTGCAGACCGTTTAACGTCGCAACACGTGTGCCTCTGACAAGTAATAAAGTGTTCTGCCGATACCAGCTTGGAATTGTAGTGTCCGCCCAGATCCGGGGACGAATTACGTCAAATACCTCGTAGCGCAGCGCCTGGAACAGTCCTACCCAAAATTCCGGCCACTGTTCGTTGACGTGACCGCGCCCTCCCTGTAGTGGGATTGCGGCGGAAAACAGGATGACATCCGCCAGGTCAGTGAGCAGCCGAACGAAGCTCGCGGCTCGTTCCGGGGGAAGATGCTCGGCCACCTCCAGCGAAATCGCCAGGTCGTAGCGTCGTGCGAGAGTAAAGGGCTGCCCGAGATCCCGCTTCAGGAACGCGCCTCTGGGAATGACCAACTGGGCCTCGTCGACCCAGTGCCCATCCACACCCTGGATCTCTGCCGTTCCCCGTTCGGCAAGGACCGAGAGCCAGGTACCAACGCCGCAACCTACGTCCACGGCAGAACCGATCTTCGGCATGATCTCGGCAACGATCTCGAGCACGGTCCGCGCCGCGTGCTGGGTGCGTCCGTGACGTTCTTCGAAAAAGTCGGTGCCGTATCTGGCCATGTCAGTTTGCCGGTGACCTTTTCCGTTCAAGCGCCGCGCTGTCGGCGGATACGGTCTTTCAGCTGCTCGCGGTCAAGTGGGACGCTGCCATGGAGTTCATTCAACTTCAGATACTTCATGTAGGACCGGAACATGCTGGTAATCGCTATGGTCCAGCCGTCAGAGCCACGCATCAGCCCGCCTCTGAGCACCAATTGGCGCAAGCCGGCCCCCAACGCACTCAGCACGGGCCGTGTTACCGACGGGGGGCGTCCTGCGTCGAACATGCCGAGCGCGTCCCGTGAGGTAAGCCAGTTTATCTTCGCGATCCAATCGCTGACGTCATCGTAGGTGTAGTGCAATATGTGGCCATCCAGGCGGTGGACCACGGGCGCCTTGACGCCAGCGTGGCCCGCCTTAGGCTCATAGCCGGCACGCGTCCGATTGTAGAGACGGGTGACGAAATCCGGATACCAGCCGGGGCCACGAACCCATCGCTTTCCTACGTGGCTCTTGCGATTGAATGCATACGCGATCGCCGGATCGGCAAGATCCAGTGCTCGTATGACGCTCGTCATCTTCTCGTCCAGCCGCTCGTCGGCATCCAGCGCGAGAATCCAGTCATGCGCGGCATGCCGCTCGGTCACGTTGCGCTGCATGCCCTCGCCCAGGTAACTCTGCAGAACAACACGGGCGCCGAGTCGTCGCGCGATCTCTGCTGTGCTATCCGTACTCAGCGAGTCCACGACGACAATCTCGTCGCAGACCGACCTCATCGAGGCGATGCACTCTTCGATGTGGTCCTCTTCGTTGTACGTGATGATCGTACCGCTGATCGACGTCATGCCATGAATCCCAACGAGCCCGCTCGCGCAACTGCGGTGCGATTGGCCGAACCAGGACGCTCCGGACCGCGGTCTGCTGGCCAACAAAAAAGGCCGTTCCGGCAATGCCGGAACGGCCTCGCGTCAATAGGTGCCTGGCAGTGACCTACTCTCACATGGGGAAACCCCACACTACCATCGGCGCTAGGCGTTTTCA
>CAZFWB010000186.1:0-1360 GCA_964522655.1 uncultured Chromatiaceae bacterium
CCAGTAGTACCAGAAGTCACCCTTGTCCGGCACGAAGGGCACGCCCTCGCTGTACGGGGCCATCACGAAGATCAGGCCCATGAACGCCGCGCAGCCCGCGAGCCCCCACCACAGGCGGAAGGGCAGCACGGGCTCGCTCGCGTGGACGGCCTGGGTCGCGGGGTTCATGGCTCTATTAAAAGGGTCTTTCGGCCGGCTGCATAGGGAACCACTTCGCCGCCGGCCGCAGATCGGATTGCCGCGGTGCCATAGGCGGCGGCCAGGGCGTGGTTTCGGAGATCCTCTCGGGCCGGCGCAAACTCAACGCCCGCCAGATCCGCCGCCTCGCCGAGCGCGTCGGCGTTTCGCCCGCGGAGTTTCTTCAGCCAGGCCGTGACGGCTGTTCCCGGCTGGCGCGGCCCGGAAACGAGCCTGTCGCAGAATCCGGGCGATGATGCAGGATTGCTGGCGGTGACCGCCCCGCCGATCAGAGTTATCAAGCTGGTCGGGAGGGCCTGTCCATGCCGGAAATCAGCCGATTCCTCGGCCTCATCATCTCCATGTACTACAGCGATCACCGGCCGCCGCACTTCCACGTGCGATACGGCGAGCACGAGGCTATGATCGAGGTCGATTCAGGCCGCCTGCTTGGAGGCGCCCTGCCGCCGAGGGCAAGAGGTTTGGTGGAGGAATGGCGGTGCCTGCATGAGTCGGAACTCGCCGAGGACTGGCGCCTTGCTGAAAGTCGCCGCCCATTGAACAAAATTCCGCCGCTGGAATGAGCAATGTGACGCCACGTCTGATCGCTGCACGTCCGGTAACCGGTTACCGGGTGTGGTTGCGGTTTGCCGACGGCACCGAGGGCGAGGCGGACCTCGCGGGCGAACTCTGGGGAGAGATGTTCGAGCCCCTGCGCGATCCAGGGGAATTTCGCCGTTTGCGGGTCGACCCAGAGTTGCAGACTCTGGTCTGGCCCAATGGCGCCGACCTGGCCCCCGAGCATCTCTACAGCCTCGTTCAGCGCGACCGTTAGTCTCTGGTCACGGCCGCAGGAACTCCGGGCGAGCGATCGCGGTCTACTGCTGCAACGCGTCCATCCCGAGGACAACCGCATGAATCGGAACTCGTACCGCCGCGCCGTCATCCTATGCGCGTTGGCCGCCATGCTGACAGCCGGCGCCGTTCCCGCCATCGCGGCGGACGAGCCGACACAGACCTGGCGGCGCTACGACGAGCGCGGCCGCTTCGCCGGCACCGCGCGGCAGGTCGACGAAGGGCGCGTGCGCTTCTACGACGAGAAGGGTCGCTTCGCCGGCACCGCCTATCGCCAGCGCAACGGCAGCTGGCGCACCTACGACGGCAAGGGCGCGTTCAGGGGCAC
>CAZFWB010000186.1:1460-6394 GCA_964522655.1 uncultured Chromatiaceae bacterium
CCGGCTGGGGGATGGAAAGCCCCCGGCAGATCCTGGTCGCCAGCCGGTTCGCGATCTCCGTATGGCGCGGGATGGCCTGCATCGCGCCGTTGGCGGGATTGATCCACAGGGAGTGCGCGGCGCCCTCGCGCTTCAGGGTGCAACCGTATCGACGGAGATGGCGCAACAACGCGCCGCGCTTCACCCGACGACGACCGTTTCCCGGATGGCATCCTTGGGCAGGCCGCGCAACGCGTCCTGCCGCCGATCCTCGAGGATCAGGCTGATCGCCTCACGGAGGCTCGCCAGCGCTTCGTCTTTACTGTGGCCCTGGCCGTTCGCCCCCGCCACTTCCGGGCAGTAAGCAATGAACAGGTCGCCGTCGCGTTCGATGATGGCCGTGAACTCGTTGCGCATGAAGCGATTATAGCGGCGCATGAATACCCCCGACGTCAGCCAGCCGGTTCATACGCTATAGAACTCAACGGCGGCGGCCGAGCGGGGCAATCTCGCGGATTCGTGCAGAATTGCGCTACGGGCCCTATTTTGTGATGGACCTACGACTCTCTTCAGCCTGAGCCTGCTATTATGCGTCCCGCATCAAGACGGAGCCGACGCTCCACCAACCTGCCCCCGGGCAAGGTGGTGTCCCCGAGACGGGGAGATGTGGCCGATCCCTGGCAACCAACCGGGCTCATCCAACATCTGCGTCGGCGTCTGATGCGTGGTTCGACAACGCATTGGAGGAACAGCCATGTCCCGACGAACGATAGCAAGAGACGGCAGCGACGGACTGCCGCGGGTGATCGACGTCACCGGCGAAAAGGGCCGCAGCATCATCATCGGCTTCGGCGCCGGGTCGCCGCCGGAACCGCCCGCGAATGCCGGTTGTAGCGGCAAGGAGCATGCCGGACACGAGGACCAGCCTGCAGAAGCGCGTGCGTCCAGCGAGAAACCGCGGTTACGTCGCTTGACTGCCGCACATTACCCTAGGTAATGTACCAGCATGAGCACGATACACTCTAAGGTCACCGCGCAGGGGCAGATTTCCGTTCCGGCACCAGTACGCCGGCGCCTCGGCATCGGGCCCGGATCGATCCTCGAATGGGAGGAGCGGGACGGCGAATTCATCGTGCGCCGTGCCGGCCGCAGCACCTCGCAGGACATCCACGCCGCCATCTTCGGCACGCAGCGTAAGGCCGGGACTACCCCGGCCGACGTCAAGGCGGGTGTGCGGAAATACATCCGCCGCCGCCATGCGCGCGATTGACACCAACGTTCTCGTCCGACTGATCGCGCGCGACGACCCGAAGCAGACGGCCGCCGCCGAGGCGTTCATCGTCGATGGCGCCTGGGTGTCCCAGCTCGTTGTGACCGAAACGGCGTGGGTCCTCGACGCTGTCTATTCGCGCTCAGCCGACCAGATCGCCACTGCGATCGAGATGCTGCTCGGTCATGCGACCCTCACGATTCAGGATCCCGAGGTGATCGCGCACGCGCTGCGGCAGTTCCGGCAGCATCCGGGGCTCGGATTCTCCGACTGCCTCGTGCTCGAGATCGCCCGCAAGGCGGGGCACCTGCCGCTCGGAACATTCGACCGGCAACTGGGACGCCTGCAGGGGGCTCAGCGTCTGTAAGCCCGGCCGCTGTCCGTGACGTCCTCGACGCCGACGACACCGTACATTGCGGTGGCCGTTTACGCTGCCGCCGTCTCCACCTTGCCCGGTATCCCGACGAGGCGCAGTCGCTCGAGGTCGACCTTGCCGCTGGCCGGATCGATCTCGAAGCCAACGACCCGTCCCGAGGCGTCGTAATCGACCACGATGCCTTCGGCGATTTCCTCGCTCTCGACGCTGGGTCGGTCCACGAGCCCGATGTAGAGCGTGTCGGTGTCGGCGAAGTAATCGAGTTTCATGGACGGAACCCCCGATCCAGGAAGGCATTGTGAATGGTCACTCTATCGCCGAGGGTGATCACCCTCAATAACGGAGGTCCGGTTCGGGCCCGCTCTCCATTTCCAGGCTGATAGTTCTTCCCCGTCGCACGCCGGGAGAGTAAAAGAACAGCCACCGGCGCATCGCACCAATTCAGCCTGGGAAGGACGAATGACCGAACCCACCATCACCTGCCCGAACTGCAAGACCGAGATCCCGCTGACGGCCTCGCTCGCCGCGCCGCTCATCGAGGCGACCAAGCGGGATTTCGAGGCGCGGCTGCGGCAGAAGGATCAGGACGTCGCGAAGAAGGAGCAGGCGT
The DNA here is from genome assembly GCA_964522655.1 of uncultured Chromatiaceae bacterium. Classification (GTDB taxonomy): domain Bacteria; phylum Pseudomonadota; class Gammaproteobacteria; order Steroidobacterales; genus QUBU01. Next base: position 3,696 of record CAZFWB010000186.1, read on the forward strand.
TGAAGGACCGCGAGGACAAGCTCGCAGCCGGACAACAGCAGCTCGAGGCGGAACTCGCCAGCCGCCTGAAGTCAGAGCGCGCCAGGATCGCCGAAGCCGAGGCGAAGAAAGCCCGGGCGCTCATGCAGAACGACCTCGAGCAGAACGCGCAGCAACTCAAGGAGCTCAAGGAAGTGCTCGTGGAGCGCGACAGGAAGCTCGCCGAGGCGCAGAAGGCGCAGGCCGAGCTGGTGCGCAAGCAGCGCGAGCTCGACGACGCGAAGCGCGAGATGGCGCTCACCATCGAGAAGAAGGTGGAAGAAGGCCTCACCGCCGTTCGCGACAAGGCGAAGAAGGAAGCCGAGGAGAGCCTGGCGCTCAAGGTCCGGGAAAAGGAACAGACGATCGCCTCAATGCAGAAGCAGATCGAGGAGCTCAAGCGCAGGGCCGAGCAGGGCTCGCAGCAGCTGCAGGGCGAGGTGCAGGAGCTGGTGCTCGAGGAGTTGCTCAAGGCGAAGTTCCCGCTCGACGAGATTGCGCCCGTGCCCAAGGGTGAGTTCGGTGGCGACGTCACCCAGTCGGTCCGGGGGCCCGCCGGGCAGCCCTGCGGCACCATCCTCTGGGAGTCGAAGAGCACGAAGAACTGGAGCGATTCATGGCTGCCGAAGCTGCGCGAGGACCAGCGCGCCGCCCGGGCGGACGTCGCCGTCATCGTCAGCCGCGCGCTGCCGAAGGGTGTGGAGAGCTTCGACCTCGTCGATGATGTCTGGGTCGTGCACGCGCGGCTGGTGCCGCCCGTCTCCATGATGCTCCGCCAGGGCCTGATCGAGGCAGCCCTGGCGCGCCAGTCGGCCGACGGGCTGCACACCAAGGCCGAACACATGTACCAGTACCTCACCGGCCCGAAGTTCCGCCACCGCATCCAGGCCATCGTCGAGGCGTTCCAGACCATGCAGGACGATCTCGACAAGGAGCGCAAGGTGATCATGAAGCAGTGGGACAAGCGCGCGGCGCAGATCGAGCGCGTCACGCAGGGCACGCTCGGCATGTACGGTGACCTCCAGGGCATTGCGGGCAAGACGCTGCAGGAAATCGAGGGGCTGGAGCTGAAGGCGCTGGAGGACGACTCCACCAGGGCGATCGAAGGGGATGAGTAACCTGTAGGAGGGGCTTCAGCCCCGACTGTTCAAAGCGCTGTAGGAGGGACTTCAGTCCCGACTTGCAGGCTAAACTTGGCGTATGTCCAAAGGTGCTGAACCCTGCCCCTTCTGCCAACCGCCGCCCGACCGCGTCTTTCTCGACACCGACCTCGTGCTCGGCCTCTGGGACGGCTACCCCGTCTCGCCCGGCCATGCGCTACTCGTCACCCGCCGCCACGTCGCGAGTTGGTTCGATGCGACGAATGACGAGCAACACGCACTTACGGCGGCTATCGCTGAAGCTAAACGCGTGATCGAGAAAACTCACTGCCCCGACGGATACAACGTCGGCTTCAACGTCGGCGAAGTCGCGGGCCAGACGGTCTTCCACCTGCACCTGCATGTAATTCCCCGATACAAGGGTGACACGCCTCAGCCGCGCGGGGGGGTGCGGGGTGTCATACCGGGTAAAGCGAGCTACTGAGTGAGCGCGGAGTCGGACATCCGCTTCCTTCGCCAGCTGCAACGGCTGCTGGAGGAGGGGCTGTTCACTTCAACCTATAAATTCGCTTTACTGCAGGCGCTTGCAGATCTGTCGGTCGAGCACGACGCGGATCCCGATGGAACGCTGAGGCTGACGGTCGCCGCGATCGCCGAGAAGTTCATCGAGTATTACTGGCGCCAGGCGCTCCCATTCGCTGCGAGCGCTGACCCTGACTCCGCAGACACAGCGCGAGCCGCGACGCTGTTGCAGAACACGGATAGACAAGCATCGATCATCCAGACTCTTGCTGAAATTCGCATCCGCTACGATGGCAACCTGCCCGCCATCAGACAGGACACCAAAAATTGGATCGTCCTGCGCCGAAAAGTCGCCAGCGTCATTCGTCAGATGCCACTTTGGAAGCTGCAAACCATCGGTCGCACGCCGAGCGAGTTTCTCTACCGTAAGGCAGAGTATCGCAAGGCCGATGACACAATCCGTCTGCTACCGGGCGCTCCAGCCGCCCTGCGTAACTTCCATGGGCTCGCGACGAACATGATCCGAGGCGCGTGGGTACAACAGGTTCAGCGTATCCCTGCCAACCAGCCGATACTTGGCAAGACGGCCAGCCTGAACGAGTTCCTGTTTGGTTCGGATCGCGCCTCGCTAGACGGCTACCGCGGGATCTTGCGTGACCATCAAGGTAGCGAGTGTTTTTACTGCGGTAGGACCGTAAGAGGTGCAGGCGACCTTGATCACTTCATCGCCTGGTCACGTTACCCGGTAGATCTCGGTCACAACTTCGTGTTCACGCACCCGGAATGCAACCGTGACAAGCGCGACTATCTTGCCCATCCGGACCACTTGCGACGGTGGCGGGAGCAGAACCTAGACGCTGCAGAGAATCTCGGCCGAAGGTTCAGCGAGGGGCGTCTGAATTATGACGCCGGTAGATCCCGCCAGATTGCGACATGGGCTTATGCACAGGGGGAGCTGAGCGGCGCGCACGTATGGTTAAGAGAAAAGACGATCCAGCCGATGCCGAGGAGTTGGCGACTGGCACTCAATGTGGTCGATATTAGGATTGCTGCGGGAAC
>CAZFWB010000187.1:0-6384 GCA_964522655.1 uncultured Chromatiaceae bacterium
AATGATCCGGCACGACGAAATGACCGGCCGCGCGGCCGCCTTCCACCACGTAGCCGACCCCGTGCTCGCGCCAGTAGCGGCCGACCACGTGTGTCCGGCCGCGCGCCAGGATCTCGACCACCGTGCCGGCGCGCCGGCCGCGGGGGCCGTGCCCGGCGAGGCGCACGGCGACGCGGTCGCCGTCGAGGAGCTGGCGCATTTCCGCGGGCGGCAGATAGATGTCCGGACTGCCGTCGTCCGTTGCGACGAACCCGAACCCGTCGCGATGGGCGGACACGACCCCGCTGACAGCGTCGAGCTTCGTGAGGAGGCAATACTCGTTGCGGCGATTGACGAGCAGGCGGCCCGCGACCGTGAGTTGCTGCAAACGCCGGCGCAATGCCTCGCGGTGACGCCCGGCCGGGATCTCGAGCAGCTTCGCCAGGGTGTCGAGATCGAGTGGAACACCGCGCTCCTCGAGCACGGCGATGACGGCGCTCGAATCCGGCACCGGGTGACGATAACGACGAGTGGATGCCGGCTTCGACGAAGCGCGGCTGGGCCGGGTCCGGCGCTTAGCCAAAGGCGTGTGAGATCGGACAGCGCATTTCGTTGACAAGCATACAGGCTGCCTTTAAATTCGCGCCACCTTTGATCCCCCCTGCCCAGGTGGCGGAATTGGTAGACGCGCTGGTTTCAGGTACCAGTGGAGCGATCCGTGGAGGTTCGAGTCCTCTCCTGGGCACCAGACGCTCCAGGTAGCTTCGCCGTCGCTCGGGCACGCCTCTTCGGCGCAACGTGATCGTGTCCGCGCCGGGCGCGCATCAGCGTGAAGCGGCCTGAGTGCTGATCCGCTCCGGCTCCAGTCCGGACGGCGCGAGCCGACTGACGGCCGCGTACGCGGCCGCCTCCGCGGCCTCGAATGCTGGTGTGAAATCCGCGATCTGCCGCCAGTCCTCCTCGTTGAGCAGCGTCGTGGTCAGGTGGCGGAGCGAGTGGCTGCGAGCCCCGAGCACGTTGGTGAGCACATCGAGGAAACGCTCTGCCGCCTGCTCGAACCCCGGGCGAAAACCGCTCCCGTTCCGGCGCAGCCCGGCCAGCGCCGCCTCGAAATCGGCGAGACTGCGCTCGGCCAGCGCGAGCCGCTCGCGGAGCATACGTATCGCCTCATGGTCCGTCGCCTGCGTCGCGGACACACGCGGCTCGAGCAGGTCCACCAGGCGCCGATCCTGGTCGATCAGCCTGCGCTGACCGGCCGCAAGGTAGTCTCCGCAGGCGAGGTAGAAGGCCAGCGGGTCGGCATCGCTCGTCCGAAAAAACCCCAGACCATGCCTGAACGACTCCCGGATCTGGAGTTTGCGTCGGCGCTCCGAGCGGAGGTTTTCCAGCGAAGTAGGCATGTTGCGGACTCCTGCGGCGATTGCACAAATGCGCACCGAGCGAATTCATTTGTATTATAGATAGCAGGATTGCTCCGCGACGGTCATTTCTCATGTTGATCAACAACTGGTACGTTGCCGCGACTGCCGACGAAATCCCCCGGGACCGGCCCCTCGCGGTACGAATGCTGGGTCTCGACTTTGCGCTGTTTCGCGCCGGCGAGCGGATCGTATGCCTGCCCGACATCTGTTGCCATCGAGGCGGCCCGCTGTCGGACGGCAAGGTCAGTGAAGGCTGTCTTGCATGTCCCTATCACGGCTGGCAGTTCGATCACACAGGACGATGCGTCCACATCCCGGCGCTCGGGCCGGACGTCGCGGTGCCGAAGCGAGCCCGCGTGGACTCCTACCCGACAGTCGAGAAATACGGTTGGATCTGGGTATTTCTCGGCGATCTCGCCGGGGATGAGCGTCCGCCGATACCGGATTTGTTGCCGGAATTCGACGACCACGAACACTGGCGCCTGGTGCCCTACCGTTTCGAGGCGGCGGCCAACTGGGTGCGCATGGAGGAGAACTCCCTCGACACCATCCATACGAGTTTCGTGCACCGCCGTTTCGGCGGCCGGGTTGACCCACGGTCGGCGGCCGCTGACATCGAGTTGCTGCCATTCGGCGCGCGGGTCAGCCGCGAGAAGCACGCGCCGGAGCAGGGCCGTACTTCCTCGGACCTCGCGCGACTCCTGCCGGCGAACCGCACCCGTACCCGCGTGACGCTCGAGTTCAGCATCGTCGGCGTGTGCCATCGAATCCAGCCGACCTTCAGTGAGGGCATGAGCCAGATCAATTTCACCGCCCGCACGCCGATCGACGAGTTTCACACTCGCGCGTTCGGCTGGCAGGCCCGCAACTACCTACTGGCGCCGGAGCACGACGCCGAACGGTCGAGTGGCCTGCAGGAAGCCATCGAGGAAGACCTGCGCATCGTGGAAAAGGTGCGGCCAAGACTGACGCCGCCGCGATTGCCGGAGGAGTTCCTGACTAAGGCGGACAGCATGGAAGTGGCGTTCCGTCGGCTGGTGCGCGAGTGGTCGGAACGCGGCTGGGAAATCGATTCCGAGCGCTATGCCCGCGAAAGCCAGCATCGCGCATTCGTCATTCCCTCTCCGGCGCGCCGTGCGGACCCGCACAACTGGGTGCACGCCCCGGTGCCATTGCGAGGGACCCGAAAAGACGCAGCCTCCGCGGGCTGACCGGCGCGTCGTCGCAAGCGCCGCGCCTCGGGCGGGGATCTGGTCAGCCCTGGAGGTTTCCGACTTCGCCTGGCCGCGGTGATGCCCGGCCTGCAATCCCGCAGGGCGAAGTTCTCAGGATCCCAGGCGCCTTCGGCAGGCAGCTTCAGGGCGCCGCTGTGCGGCGAAGCTGCTGACGTAGTCAGCCTGCGGCCTGGATCTCGCGCAGGTCCTCGGCATAGCCTCTGAGCTTCCTCTGCAGCCTGCCGCGCTGGCGCTCGCCGAGGCTGTTAACAAGCTCGGCGAGCATGACCATGATCACTGCCCGGTTCGACTCGACCCGCTCGCGATAATCCGGGGTGTCGAACTGGTTCGGGTTCAGCGCCATGTCGAGCAACGCGACTGCGAAATCAGGCTCCGGCGGCCGATCTCGCAACAGCGCGACGAAACGATCCTGCCAGTGCCGGCGCCGTTCGAGCCACTGCTCGGATACGTCGTGCATCTGCGCGAGGTGCGTTTCGATCAGGGCACGCTGCGAGCCCGCGAGCCGGCCGGTGAAACGCTGCATAACGCGCACGGCGCTGCGATTCCGGCGTTTCTGCCTGATCGCTGGCGTCGTTCCACCGTATTCTTCCCACAGCTCCTCGTTCTGCTCCTCGAGATTCTGCTGCAGTTCCGCCACCTGCTCCACGCTGAGGGTGCGCAGCAACGCAGCTGCTTCGGGTACCACCCTGCGCAGGAAATCCTCCATCATGATCGTCGTCGTCTGGTAATGACGCTCCAGCGATTGCGCGGTCACCGGCTCCGCCGACTCGCGCTCGATCTGCTGCAACAGGTCCAGGTAAGCGGGAATCTGCGTCTCGCGGTGCCACTGCAGAGTCCGGCGGACGATGTCCTTGAGCTGCCGCTCCTGTGGCCCGTCGAGACTGACGACACCGTTGACGTACCAGGAGACGACCCAGTCGAGGCGGTTATAGACGAATCCGGCGGTGCAGCCGCCGAGGACGAGCGCAAGAGTCGCAGCCAGGGCGAGCCGACGGCCCCAGCGCATCCGGCATGGCCCCGGACCAGTGGTGACACGGTCACCAGAAGCGGTCATCAGGCTCGCGCCTTGTTCCGGGCCATTTCGGCCGCCGTCGCAGCGATCCCCATAGCGTGAACAGGCCCTAATCGAACGGATGACGGACAACGATATTCTGATCCCGGTCAGCGCCGGTGGATATCAGGTCGACCGGCACGCCAAGAATATCCTCGATCCGGCGCAGATAGACGCGTGCCGCCTCAGGCAGCCCGTCGAGTGTGGTTATGCCGACTGTCGAGGAGCGCCATCCGGGCAGCTCCTCATAGACCGGCTCACACTGCGCATAGCGATCGACCAGCATCGGGGTGTCGTCCACCGCCCGGCCCTCCAGGCGGTAACCAACGCAGATCTTCAGGCGCTCGAGGCCGTCCAGCACGTCGAGCTTGGTGACGCACAGCCCGGTCACGCCGTTGTGCAACACCGCGCGCCGCGCCGCCACGGCGTCAAACCAGCCGCAGCGCCGCGGCCGGCCGGTAGTGGATCCGAATTCGGCGCCGACCCGGGCGAGGTGCCGGCCCATGTCGTCGAAGAGCTCCGTCGGGAACGGCCCGGCCCCCACCCTGGTCGTATAAGCCTTGACTATGCCGAGCACGTAGTCGAACGCGCCAAGACCAAGTCCCGTCCCGGTCGCCGCGAATCCCGCGGTGGTATTCGACGAGGTGACGTACGGGTAAGTGCCGTGATCCACATCGAGAAGTGCTCCCTGAGCGCCCTCGAACAGCAGATGGGCGCCGGCCCGGCGCTGCTCGTCGAGAAAGCGGGCCGTGTCGGCCGCCGCGGGTTTTATCCGCTCCCCGAGACGCAACCACTCATCGAGTGTGCGCTGCAGATCGACCGCCTTCGCGCCGTGATAGCGCTCGAGCATGAAATTGTGCAGGTCCATCGCCGCGGCCAGCCGCTCGCCGAACCGCACCGGATCGAACAGGTCCGAGATCCGCAAAGCGCGCCGGGCCGCCTTGTCCTCGTACGCGGGGCCGATGCCCCGCCCCGTGGTGCCGATGGCATCGCGGCCACGAGCGGCCTCGCGCGCCAGGTCCAGCTCGATATGCGTCGGCAGGATCAGCGGGCAGGCCGTGCTGATGCGCAGGCGTGGCATGACCGCAATGCCGCGCGACTCGAGCTGGTCGATCTCGTTAAGAATCGAGGGAAGATGGACGACGACGCCGGTACCGATGACGCAGGCGACACCCGGTCGCAATATCCCGGACGGGATGAGATGCAGGACCGTTTTCTCGGTGCCGATGATCAGGGTGTGGCCCGCGTTGTGGCCGCCCTGAAAGCGAACCACGGCCCTGACCCTGTCGGTCAGCAGGTCGACGATCTTTCCCTTGCCCTCGTCACCCCACTGAATTCCGACGACGACGACACTCTTTCCCAAGTTCATCCAGCCTTGTTCGCGGACGAGTCACACGCCACCCATCTGGCCGCGTCAGCCGGTGCCGCGAACCACCAGCAGAAGAACCAGCCCGACCACCATCATGGTCAGCCCGAAAATGCGCAGCTGACCGTCATTGAGTTTGCGCAGCATTTCGAGGCTTCTGCGCCAGCCGCCGGGACTGGCAAACGGCATGACGCCCTCGATCACCAGGTACAGGGCCAGCGCCGCAAACAGGTCATTCCATTCCATGCGGCAAGGCGGCGTCCATTCTGGTCGCTTGTTGGCCGAAACGCCTCAGCGGGCGCCGTCAGCCTGATTCAGGAAGCGGAAGAATTCGCTCTCGGCGTCGAGCACCAGCAGATCGTTCGGTTGCCCCAGTGAACGACGGTAGGCGGAGATGCTCCGGTAAAAGGCAAAAAACCCGGGATTCTTGCCATAGGCGTTCGCGTAGATCTCGGCCGCTGCCGCATCTCCTTCGCCTCGCAGCTTCTCGGCATCGCGGTAGGCAGACGCGATTATCACCGTGCGCTCCCTGTCGGCGTTGGCGCGGATCTGCTCAGCCGACTCGGCACCCTGCGCGCGCAATTCGGCAGCGGTGCGCGCACGTTCCTGTCGCATACGATTGAATACCGATTCGCTGACCTCGTCGGAGAACTCGATGCGCTTGACCCGCACGTCCACGATCTCGATACCGAGCGTCGCGGCCTCGTCGCGTGCGCCCGCCAGCATGGCGTCCAGCAACTCGCGGCGTTCGGCGGCGACCACCTGTGGCACTGTTCTTTTGGCGAACTCGGCCCTGATGCCGTCCTTGATGATTTCGAGAAGCCGCTGCGCCGCAAGCGGCTCATTCCCGCCACTGGCCCGATAGTACTGTCCGATGTCAGTGATGCGCCACTTGACGAAGAAATCCACGAGCAGGTTCTTCTTTTCGGCGGTCAGGAACTGCTCCTGCGGGTTGCTGATCGTCAGGATCTGGCGCGGATATTTGCGCACGTTGTTGATGAACGGAATCATGAGGTGAATACCCGGCGAAAAATCCGTCGAAACAATCTCGCCGAAACGGAACTTTACCGCCAGGTCACGCTCATCGACGGTGAACAGCGACATCATCGCGAGCACGATCACCAGCGCGGCCACAACCAGAATGCCAGGGCGAGGTTTCATCAGCGCCCTCCCCGGTTGCGCAGATCTTCCCGGGCCCGCGAGGTTACCGTGTCACCGGCCGCGGGCTCGCCTGCAGCCGCAGCGCCCGAACTGCGGGCACTGCCGGACCCCGATGCCGGTGGCGTCAACCCGCGATTCTCCAGAATCTTGTCCACCGGCAGGTAAACGAGG
>CAZFWB010000188.1:0-6347 GCA_964522655.1 uncultured Chromatiaceae bacterium
GGTGCATGACGTGGGGAGCGAGCCCGAGCATGGCGCCGAAGCCGGCGCGGATGCCGGCCCAGGCGGTGCGCCACGCGCCCTGAGGGGGATGGTCGTCGACGTCACCGGGCTCGGTGGGGGCGTTCAGGGTGGTGTCGGTGTCGGGCAACTTCGAACGGGGCGATGCCGTGACGGTGCTCAACCGCGACGGGCGGGACCTGGCGCGCGGCCTGGTGGCCTACGGCAGCGCCGAGGCCCGTCTCATACAGGGGCGGCGCAGCGAGGACATCGAGTCGCTGCTCGGTTATCGTGGCCGTGACGAGATGATCCATCGCGACAACCTCGTGCTCCTCAACGGGTGAAGCCATGACCGCAATCAGCAGGAAATCAGGGACGGCGCTCGCCGATACCATGCGTGAACTGGGTCAGCGGGCCCGCGCTGCCGCACGCGGCCTCGCGCGCGCCAGCAGCGCCCAGAAGAACCAGGCGCTGCGCGCCGCCGCCGCGGCAATCCGCGCCGGCGCCCGGGAAATCATGGCGGCCAACGCCAGGGACATGGACTCCGCCCGCGCGCGCAATCTATCCAAAGCGATGCTCGACCGGCTGTTTCTCGACGCCAGCCGCGTGGAGGGCATGGCGCGCAGCATCGACGAGGTCATCGCGCTGCCGGATCCGGTCGGCCAGGTGATGGCCGAGTGGTCGAGGCCGAATGGCCTCGTGATCCAGCGCGTGCGCGTGCCGCTCGGCGTGATCGGCATCATCTACGAGAGCCGCCCGAACGTGACGGCGGACGCTGGCGCGTTGTGCCTGAAATCCGGCAACGCCGTGATCCTGCGCGGCGGCTCGGAGAGCTTCAATTCCAGCGCCGCGATCCACGGCTGCCTGCAACGCGGGCTGCGCGCGGCGGCTCTCCCCGAAGACGCCATCCAGATGGTGCCGACCACCGATCGCGAGGCGGTCGGCTATTTGCTCGCGAACATGCAGGAATTCGTGGACGTGGTAGTGCCACGCGGCGGGCGCGGCCTGATCGAGCGCGTGCTGAAGGACGCGCGGGTGCCGGTGATCGGCCACCTGGAGGGCATCTGCCACACCTACGTGCACCGTTCCGCCGGCGTCGACATGGCGAAGCAGGTTACGCTCAACGCGAAGATGCGCCGCACCGGCATCTGCGGCGCCACCGAGACGCTGCTGATCGATCGTGACTGCCTCGACACCCACTACCAGCCGATCGCGGATGCGCTCGCCGCGGCCGGCTGTGAGCTGCGCGGCGACGCCGAGATCTGCGGGCGCGACCCTCGTGCGAAACCGGCCACCGAGGAGGACTGGCGCACCGAGTACCTCGACGCGATCATCTCCGTGCGGGTGGTCTCCGGGGTCGAGGAGGCGATCGAGCACATCACGCGCTATGGCTCGGGCCATACCGAGTGCATCGTCGCCGAGGATCCGGCGGCGGTGGAGCGCTTTTTCCATGATCTCGACAGCGCCATCCTGCTGCACAACGCCTCGACTCAGTTCGCCGACGGCGGGGAATTCGGTATGGGCGCGGAGATCGGCATCGCCACCGGTCGCATCCATGCGCGCGGGCCGGTCGGGGCCGAGCAGCTGACCAGCTTCAAGTACCTCGTCCGCGGCCACGGCCAGACCCGTCCCTGAGGCAGACCTCTCACCGTCGCCCGGGGCGGAGAGCCGCGCGTGCTTCGCGGCTGCACCAGGCCGGCGCCCGGAGGGCGCAGCCGCGGCCGCGCCGTATACTCCGGCATCGCTTATCGACATGGGGGCGGCTATGGGACGTGCATTCACGCTGTTGGTGTCGCTTGGCGCCGGAGTGGTTCTGCTCGGCGGCTGTGCGCGCGACGCCGGCCCGGGTGTCGCCGGGCAGTTCGTCGAACTGTCCTCGCCGGCCGGGCCCGACAGCAGTGCGCCACATCTCGCCCCGACGCCGGCCGGCGGCGTCGTGATGAGCTGGCTCGAGGCGGACGCCGAGGGCGAAAGCCACGAGCTGCGGTTCTCCACCCTCGGGCCGGAGGGCTGGTCGCCGCCGAACGTCGTGAGCAGAGGCGGGGACTGGTTCATCAACTGGGCGGACTTCCCCTCGGTCACGCCGATCACCGCGAACGACTGGGCAGCGCACTGGCTGGTGAAGCAGCCCGGCGGCATCTACTCCTACGACGTGGCGATTGCGATCTCCCGGCAGGCGGGCGCGAGCTGGAGCGCCCCGCTGACCCCGCATGACGACGGCACACCCACGGAGCACGGGTTCGCGACATTGTTTGCCTGGAACGACGCGGTCGGCGCGATCTGGCTCGACGGCCGCAACACGAAGAAGTCTGCCGCAGACGAGTCCTCAACTCCCGGCGCCGGCGGGATGACGGTGCGCTACGCGCGCATCGGCTTCGACGGGCAGATGCTCGAGGGCGGCGAGATCGACGATTTCGTCTGCGACTGCTGTGCCACCGATGTCGCGATGGTGGCCGCCGGGCCGGTCGTCACCTACCGTGACCGCACCGGCGAGGAGATTCGCGACATCGCGGTGGCGCGATTCGCCGACGGGGCCTGGCAACCGCCGGTGATCCTCGGCGACGACCGCTGGTACCTGCCGGGTTGCCCCGTGAACGGCTCGACCATCGCCGCCCGCGGCGAGCGCGTGGTGGTGGCCTGGTTCTCGGCCTCGAAGCGCCGGCCGCGCGTTCAGCTCGCCTGGTCGACCGACGGCGGCGCCAGCTTTTCCGCGCCGGTGCTGGTCGAGGAGGGGACGGTCAGCGGACGGGTCGACGTCGCGCTGCTGGCCGATGACGTCGCCGTCGTGAGCTGGACCGCGAAGCTCGCAGACGGCTCGGGCGAGATCCGCATGCGACGCGTTCCGGCCGCCGGCGAGCCCGGCCCGGTCCGTACCGTGGCAAAGGGCGACGTGTCGCGCAATGCCGGGTTCCCGCAGATGATCGCGACGGCCGGGCGGCTGGTCTTCGCCTGGACGGTGCCCGGGAAGTCGTCCCGGGTGGCGACCGCGTACGTGCCCATCGAATAATTGTGTGAACAGGCCCTGGTGACGCGGCAAAGGAGCGCATGCGCGTGACGACCGGTCGTCCGCGCCGCTAGACTGGCCGTGCCGCGCGCAACCGGGTGGGGTTTTCATGCGAGTCGCCACGGGAGTCAGCCTTTCAATGCTCCTGCTGCTGGTTGCCGCCAATACCAGCGCAGAGCAGCTCAGTCTCGAGCGCCTGTTCACCTCCCCCGATCTCTCCGGCGCGAGCCTGCGCGCGCCGCAGATCTCGCCTGACGGGCGCCTCGTCGCCTACCTGCGCGGCAAGCAGAGCGCCGCCGGCCAGTTCGACCTGTGGGTGTACGACATCGAGCGGCGCCAGCACCGGCTGCTGGTGGATTCGGCGGAACTCGCTCCGCAGGAGACCGCGTTGTCGGCCGAGGAGGCGCAGCGGCGCGAGCGCCAGCGCATCAGCTCGCTCTCGGGAATCGTCGAGTACCAGTTCTCGCGCGACGCGCAGCGACTGCTCGTCCCGCTGGGCGGCGACCTGTACGTGTACGAGCTGAAGGCGGCGCCACGTAACGCCGTGCGCCGGGTCACGCAGACCGACGCCTGGGAGACCGACGCAAAGCTTTCGCCCCGCGGCCGGTACGTGAGCTACGTGCGCGGCCAGAATCTCTTCATCTACGACCTGGAGCGGGGCGCCGAACTCGCCATGACCACCGCGGGCGGGGGCCTGGTGAGCTACGCCACCGCGGAATTCATCGCCCAGGAGGAAATGGGCCGCATGACCGGTTACTGGTGGTCGCCCGACGACTCCCGCATCGCCTTCACGCGCGTGGACGAGTCACCGGTAGAGGAGGCGGAACGTTTCGAGATCTACGCCGACAACGTGAAGGTCGTCCGCCAGCGTTACCCGGCCGCCGGCTCGGCTAACGCCCGGGTGCAGCTGTTCGTGGTCTCGACCGGCGCCGACACCACGCCGGTCGAAATCGATCTCGGGCCGGAACCGGACATATACCTCGCGCGCGTCGACTGGTTCCCGGACGGCAACCGGCTCGCGGTACAGCGCCAGAGTCGCGACCAGCGCGCGCTCACGCTGCTCGCCGCCGAGCCGGTGAGCGGCGCCACCCGCGAGCTGCTGACCGAGCGCGGCGCGGCGTGGGTGGACCTGCACGATGAGCTCGCGTTTCTCGAGGATTCACCGCGGTTCATCTGGGCCTCGAGCCGCACGGGCTACCGCCACCTGTACCTCTATGACAACGACGGCACGCTGGTGCGCGCGCTCACCGCAGGTCCGTGGAGCGTGGTCGGCGACGGCAACCGCCCCGCGCTCAAGGGTGTGGACGAGCGCCGGGGCATTGTCTACTTCACGGCCAGCGCTGAGACGCCGCTGGAGCGCCACCTCTACGCGGTGCCGCTCGCGGAGGGTGCCGGCGCCTTGCGACGCATCACGCGCGAAGCGGGCTGGCACTCAGTGGCGATGTCGGACGACGCTCGCGTGTTCCTCGATACCTTTTCGACGCCCGAGCGACCGCCGTCGGTCACGCTGCGCGCGGCATCCGGTGAGTCACTCGCCGTTATGGTGGCGAACGAACTCGATGCCGACCACCCCTACGCGCGCTATCTGGATCACCACGTGCCGACGGAGTTCGGCACGCTCGAGGCCGCCGACGGCCAGGTGCTGCATTACCAGATCCTCAAGCCGCGCGGTCTCGTGCCCGGCAGACGCTACCCGGTGATCGTGGACGTCTACGGCGGACCCTCGGGCCAGAAGGTGCGCCGCGCGTGGGCGAACTCCGCGCGCAGCAGCGACGGGTTCTTCCACCAGTTCCTCGCGCAGAACGGCTATGTGGTCTTTTCGCTGGACAATCGCGGTACCGGTTATCGTGGCGTCGCCTTCGAGACCGCCATCCACGGGCGCATGGGCAGCGTGGAGGTGGAGGACCAGGTGCGTGGCGTGGAATTCCTGCGCACGCTGCCGTACGTGGACCCCGGACGCATCGGCATCTTCGGCTGGAGCTACGGCGGCTACATGGCGCTCATGTGCGCGATGCAGGCGCCGCGGGCGTTCGCCGCGGCGATTGCCGGCGCGCCGGTGACCGACTGGCGCCTCTACGACACCCATTACACGGAGCGCTACCTCGGCACTCCGCAGGACAACCCCGAAGCTTACGCGGCGGCGAACGTCATGAACCACGCAGACGGCCTGGCGGGCCCGCTGCTCATCATGCACGGCATGGCGGACGACAACGTGCTGTTCGCGCACAGCACCGCGCTCTTCAAGAAGCTGCAGGCACTCGGCAAGCCCTTCGACATCATGGCCTACCCCGGCAGCAAGCACCGGCTGCTGCGCGCTCCCGAAACCGGGCTGCACGCCTATCGCACCATCAAGCGCTTCTTCGACGAGGAACTGGGGGCGGCGCCATGATGCGCGCGGCAGCCGGCGCCATGGCCGAGCGGATCGCGGGGAGCGTCATTGCTGTTGTGGCGACGGCTGCGCTCGCCGCCGGCTGCGGCCGGCAACAGGGCGCGGCGGATGCGGACGTCATCGTCATCGGCGCCGGCATCGCGGGGCTTGCCGCTGCGCTGGAGGCGGGTGAGGCCGGTGCCCAGGTGCTGGTGCTCGATGCGAACTCGGTGGCCGGCGGCCATGCGGTGATGGCCGGGGGGCTGTTCCTGGTCGGCACACCGCTGCAGGCGGAGAAGGGCGTGCAGGACAGCCCGGATCTCGCGTTCGACGACATCATGAAGTGGGGCGAGGACGCCGACCCGAATTGGGTGCGCCGCTACGTCGAGGCGTCGCGCGCCGAGGTTCACGACTGGCTCGTCGGGCTCGGTGTCGAGTTCCGGATGCTGTTGCCGGCGCCGGGGGAGACCAGCGTGCCGCGCTTTCACTTCGCGAAGGGCGCGGCCGCCGGCGTCGTCATGCCGATGATGCGCAGCGCCTTTGCCGCGGCGAACCTGCGGTTCGTCTTCAACACCGAGGCGAGGGGACTCGATCGCACCGCCTCCGGCCAATGGCGTGTCGGCGTGCGCAACCTGCGCGACGGTGCCGCCGGATCCTTCGTGGCGCCGGCTATCGTGATCGCGACCGGCGGATTCGAGAGCGATCCCGACCGGGTCCGTGCCAACTGGCTGCCGGGTGTCGCCGAGCCGGAGCGCCTGCTGCTGGGTGCCGGACGCTTCGCCGACGGCGACGGACTCGCGCTCGGCCGCCAGGCGGGAGCGCGCATCGAACGGCTGGATCACCAGACCATCTTCGTCACCGGGCTGCCCGACCCACGCGACCCCGCCGGGCAGCACGGCCTGCTGGCGCAGAACGCTGCGGCGATCTTCGTGGACCGCGACGGACGGCGCTTCGTCGACGAGAGCGCCTCGCGCAAGG